>CBESWY010000426.1:0-1509 GCA_965533395.1 uncultured Myxococcales bacterium | reverse complement strand
GCCCCAGCGAATCACATGATCCGCGCTTCGGCGGCGTCTACGGTGTTGCTTAGGAGCATGGCGATCGTCATCGGGCCGACGCCGCCGGGGACCGGGGTGATGTAGGCCGCTCGGTCTTTGGCGCCTTCGAAGTCGACGTCGCCGGTGAGGGTGCCGTCGTCCAGGCGGTTGATGCCGACGTCGATTACGACGGCGCCGTCTTGGATCCAGTCGCCCTTGACCAAGTTCGCGCGGCCGACCGCGGCGATCACGATATCGGACTCGCGAACTCGTTCGGCAAGGTCTTCGGTGCGCGAGTGCGCGATGGTGACCGTCGCGTGCTTCTCGAGCAGCATCAATGCGATTGGCTTTCCGACGAGCGTGCTGCGGCCGAGGACCAAGGCGCGCTTGCCCTTCGGGTCGCATCCCACGTGCTCGAGCATCCGCATGCAGCCGCTCGGCGTGCAGGGGCGCAGGCCCTTGCGGCCAACGACCAGGAGCCCGGCATTGAATGGGTGTAGGCCGTCGACGTCCTTCGCCGGGTCGATCGCGTCGACGATCGTTTGATCGTGAAGATGATCGGGGAGCGGGAGCTGGACGAGGATGCCATCGATGTGGTCGTCCCCGTTGAGCTCGAAAATGAGAGCGAGGAGGTCGGCTTCAGGGGTTTCGGCGGGGAGCCGGTGGACGCGACCTTCGATCCCGGCCTTCGCCGCGGCCCGCTCCTTGTTGCGGACGTAGACCTGTGACGCCGGGTCGTCGCCGACGAGCACCACGTGCAACCCAGGCGATCGGTTGTGCGTTGCCCGAAAGGCATCCGCCCTGATTTTGACCTCTGCTCGCACTTCTTTGGCAAGCGCCTTCCCGTCGATCAACTCAGCCATGGGCGGGGTCTATCAGGAGCACCGCCGATTCTCAAACCAGCGGGTCCCGGTGGAAATCGCGGCTTGGCGTGGTATGCCGCGAGGCCATGTTCGACCCCGTCTCGCCGCAGGTTTCGTTTCCGGAGCTCGATGCAACCCAGCTCGCTTTCTGGGAGAACACCCGCATTTTCGAAAAGACCCTCGAAGGCGGCGAGGACAAGCAGCCCTTCATCTTCTACGAAGGGCCGCCGACAGCCAACGGCATGCCGCACCCCGGCCACGTGCTCACCCGGGTCATGAAGGACGTGTTCCTCCGCTACCGAACGATGTGCGGCTACTACGTGCCGCGGCGTGCGGGTTGGGACACGCACGGCTTGCCGGTCGAGGTCGAAGTCGAAAAAGCGCTCGGCATCAGCGGGCGCGACGCGATTCAGGAGTACGGCGTCGAAGCGTTTAGCCGCAAGTGCATCGACTCGGTGTTCAAGTACATCGGCGAGTGGCAGAAGATGACGGAGCGGATCGGTTTCTGGGTCGATTTCGATTCCGCGTACGTGACGTTTCACAAATCGTACGTCGAGAGCGTCTGGTGGGCGCTTTCGGAGATGTTCAACAAGGGGCTTCTCTACCAGGGCTACAAGGTGGTCTGGTGGTGGCCGCAAGGCGGCAC
>CBESWY010000425.1:0-1535 GCA_965533395.1 uncultured Myxococcales bacterium | reverse complement strand
TGGCCCGTGTCTCTCGGGTCCATTCCGAGGGCGACAGCATCTTCAAGGGTATGCCTCGCCGTGGGGATTTGAATCACTCGAAGATAGTAGAACGCTCTCTGCGCCCGATCGAAATCCGGGTCTTCCCAATAGGCGGAGAGCGATGGCGCGCCAGAGGTGTTGGCGTAGTTGCCGGTCGTGAGGTCCACCGTGCTCGCAAGGGGCGTGACCCGGCCTTGCGCGTCGTACTGACGCGTACCGGCCAAAGCGACGTCGTAGATTTTCTCATGGGCTTGGCCGTCGGCATCGACCCAGCCCTTGACGATCTGCATCCGGTCGAGGTTCGCTCCTTTCGGGTCCCTGACGGCGTACATCAGGAACTTCGGAGCTTCATCTTCAGGGGCCTTGGTCAGGTCGCTCCCCATGGGGTGCCCGTAGGTGTAACCGATGTTAACCATATCGGCACGCGTCGCATTCTTGCTCTTGAAATGCCAGCCGCCGAAGAAGCGAACCCGGATGCGAGGCCCGGTCGTGGCGTAGACCTCTTTTCGCTTGAACGCCGCGAACAGAGCCGCACGCGTGTTCTCCTCGGCCCAGACCGCGGCAAGGCCCGATGCGCTCATGTCGGCACCCTTCATGTCGGCAGCGATGGGAATGAAGGTGCTCTCCGGGGTCGAGTCCATCCCGGACTTCCCCCAGAAATTGAGCTCCTCTGCAGACGACAGCCCGGTGTGGGAGTCCGTCGAGCCAACCAGGCCGAACTTGTACGGGTTGGCGCCGACCTTCGCGTCGATCTGAAGGCCACGTTGAAGGGCGGAGCGGACGTAGTCGCCCTCGTCGACTTCGGCTTGCCCGCCCCCAACCTTCAGCAGGTGTGAGTACGTCTCGAAGCCGGCCAGCTCGTCGTTGGGAGAGAGCTTCGGGTGCGTCTCCGAATCGCCCTTGATTTGCGTCACCTCGACCACCGGCTCCCAGCGCATTCGCATCCGCGCGTACGCGGCGGTGATAGGCCGCCCTTCGCTATCGACCTCGTCGAACATCATGCCGCCGCTGATGTTCGAATTGTGAGGAATCGCAACGAAGTCCGTACCGACCCGCTCGCTGGTCTCTTCGAGCCATGCCCAAAGCTCTTCGGGCTTGTCGCCATCAAACGAGCTAAACGGCAGGAACTGGCGAGCCTTCTCCTCGCCGTCCGGCATGAAGACGACGCGGTGGAGGTTGTTTCCGCCCGGCGTGGAGGTCCATTCCCAACCGATCAGCGAAGTGAACGAGCACGGCGCGTCGTGACGGCTCGCCGCAGCGATGATGTCTTCCCATGCCGCCTGCTTGATGCTGTCTTTGTCGAAGTCGGCGATCGGGCGATTGCCGTTAATCGCGGCGCCAAACTCCCGCTCGAAAACCTCCGCACCCTTCCCTGCCCGCATCATCGAAGCCCACTTCCGACCCGTGACGGTCGCGTTGAGCTCGGGGTCGCCGTTCATGAGCTTCAGAGGCACGCCCAGCATCTCCGCGTGGTCGGCCACGACGAGAAAATCGAGCGGCGTTTGGATCTGCAC
>CBESWY010000424.1:0-1600 GCA_965533395.1 uncultured Myxococcales bacterium | reverse complement strand
AAGCCTTTGTCGGGTTCCTTCGGGACACCGCAGCGCGGGTCGGCGAGCCTTGAAAGCCGGTGAGCTTCATCTGGTGAGAGGGGCGGGCGAAGAGCTGCTGTCGTAGCGGGGCCGCGCGCGCTCGTGTACATCGAGCAGGATGGCATTCCGACTCCCCGCTGGGCTCATTCGCAGCCTTCTCCGCTTCACGCTGAGGCCCTTTCTCGGTCCGCCTTTCCCCGTGTCTTTTCAGAGGGTCTGGTTGCGGCTCGCGTCGTACGTCAACGCGCCGTCGAAGGCGGCGGAGATGCTGCGGCTCGAGATCCAAGGCATGCCGGCGGTTCGGGCGCGGCCCCACGGAAGCGATCCGGATCGTACGGTTCTCTATCTTCACGGTGGCGGCTACTGCGTAGGCAGCTGGCAATCGCATCGAGGACCAATCACGCACCTCGCGGTCGCCGCCGACGCTCAGGTGTATGCACCCAACTATCGCCTCGCACCCGAGCATCCGTACCCCGCAGCCCTAGAGGATGCCTTGGCCGCCTACCGCTGGCTGCTCGCGACAGGTCTGTCGCCGTCGCGCATCGCAGTTGCGGGCGACTCGGCCGGCGGAGGCCTTGCGCTGGCGACGGGGATCGCCATCCGCGATTCGGACCTTCCGGCGCCGGCGGCTCTTGCCTTGATCTCGCCCTGGGTGAACCTACGGGGCGACACGCCGTCGATGACCCGCAACGCCCGCCTCGACCCGATGCTGAGACCGAGTTGGTCGCGCGCATGCTCCAGGATGTACCTCGATGGCCGTGACCCTGGCGACCCTGGCTGCTCTCCGCTCTTCGCAAGCCACCAAGACCTGCCGCCCATCCTCATTCAAACCGGGAGCGACGAGATCATCGTCGACGATTCGATCCGGCTCGAAGCCAGCTGCCGCGAAGCCGGCGGAGACGTCACCCTGCAGGTGTTCGACGGGCTCTGGCACGACTTCCAAACCCACGCGGGGATCCTCGGTGCGGCAGACGAAGCGATCGAACAGATCGCTTCGTTCCTCGACGCCCGCTGGCATTGACGCGGCCTCGTTACGGAAAGATCCCGTCCAGCGCATAGGAGCTCGCGACCGACTCGATGGCGCTGAGATAGGCAGCGGTCCGAAGGTCGGGCAGCGATCGCCGCTTCCAAGGCTCACGAATTTTTTCGTAAGAGATCGCCATCGTATTTTCCAGCGCCGTGCGAACGAAGTCGATCTCGGTCGGAGCCTGGAGCAGGAGCGCGGCGTCTTCCGGAGGGAGACTCTTCCCGGTCAGGCGACTCATCGCGTCGAGAATCCGATTGTTCGAGATCTGCTGATAGCGGCGGGTCATGCGCTCGAAGCTCACGTGCGAGAGGTTCTTGATCCATTCGAAGTACGACACCACGACGCCGCCCGCGTTCGCGTAAATATCCGGGAGCACCACGGTCCCAGCTTCGCGAAGAATCGCATCTGCCTGGGGATCGACTGGGCCATTTGCGGCCTCGACGATCACTTTCGCCTGGAGCTTCGGCGCGTTCTCAGCCGTGATTTGATGCTCGAGTGCGGATGGAATCAGCACGTCGCAAGGCTCTTCCAGGATCGCGTCCGGATTGGCCA
>CBESWY010000423.1:0-1637 GCA_965533395.1 uncultured Myxococcales bacterium | reverse complement strand
ATCGTCACCATCAATCCGGGGGCCGGCGGGACCGAAGCCCAGGACTGGGCGGACATCCTTCTTCGCATGTATCTCCGCTGGTGCGAGCGTCGTGGCTTCAAGACCGAGCTCCTCAGCAAGCAGCCGGGCGATGAGGCCGGGATCAAAGACGCGAGCTTCATCGCTCGCGGCGCCAACGCCTACGGCTACCTCCGCGCCGAGAACGGGGTCCACCGGCTCATCCGAATCAGCCCGTTCGACGCCAACAAGCGCCGGCACACCTCGTTCGCCGGCGTGAGTGTGGTCCCTGACCTGGGAGATGATCTGACCGAAGGCGAAATCGAGATCCGCGACGAAGACCTCGAGGTCAGCACGATGCGCTCGGGCGGCGCAGGCGGCCAGCACGTCAACCGCACCGAATCGGCCGTTCGCATGAAACACATCCCCACCGGTTTCACCGTGCGCTGCGAGGCGGAGCGCTCGCAGCATCAAAACCGCGAGACTGCCCTGAAAATGCTTCGTGGATTACTCTTCGAGAAAGCGCGGCGCGAGCGCGAGGAGGCGTTCGAAGAAGCCTTTTTGAACGACCGGGCCGATATCGCGTTTGGTTCGCAGGTCCGCACGTACACCTTGCAGCCCTACACGATGGTCAAGGACGAGCGCACCGATCACAAGGTCAACAATGCGGATGCCGTGCTCGACGGCGACCTCGACGAGTTCATCGAGACCTATCTCTTGATGAACGCCGAGAAGAAAAAGAAGAAGGCGGGCAGCGCCCAGGGGGACTAGGAAGTGGCCACCGAAGACGAGCTCCGACAAACACGGTTGAGCAAAGCCGAGCGCCTACGCGAGCTGGGTGTCCTGCCCTACCCGAACACGTGGCGAAGCAATCCCGCGTTCGAAGACGCACGACGGCGTCTGGTCCAGCTCGCCAGTGACGAAGCGGCATGCGCCGAGCTGCCTCTCGAAGACGAGCTCGGGGACGACGCCACCCAGGTTCCGCTCTTCGGCCGCGTGATCGCGAAGCGTGGCCCGTTCCTCGTGATCCGGACCCCGCACGGCGACGCCCAGGCGCTGGTGCGGCCCGACAGCCTCAATGACCGCGATGCGGCCATGCTCAAGCTTCTCGACCTCGCCGACCACGTCCTGGTCGAAGGGCCGGCCATCCGCACCAAGACAGGCGCGCTGGCGGTGAGCGCACGCCGCTACGAGCATCTCGGCAAAGCGCTCCTGCCGCCGCCCGCGAAATGGCACGGCCTCAAGGACGTCGAGAAGCGTTACCGAGAGCGCTATGTGGATCTATTTGCGAACCCTGCCGTCGCCGAAGTGTTCCGCGCGCGCAGCACCATCGTGCAGTCCCTACGGCGCTTCCTCGATGACCTGGGGTTCCTCGAGGTCGAAACGCCGATGCTCCATGCGATTCGTGGTGGCGCTACCGCCAAGCCCTTCGACACGCATCACAACGCCCTCGACCTCGAGCTGATCCTCCGCATCGCTCCAGAGCTCTATCTCAAACGCCTGCTCGTCGGCGGCTTCGACCGCGTCTATGAGGTCGGCCGCACCTTTCGCAACGAGGGCATCAGCACCAAGCACAATCCCGAATTCACCATCCTCGAGTTCTACATGGCCTACGCCACGTTCGAGGATCTGATGGACCT
>CBESWY010000422.1:0-1645 GCA_965533395.1 uncultured Myxococcales bacterium | reverse complement strand
CGACGTCTCTTCGGCGGGTGCCGCAGCGAGCCTGATCTTCCTGATCTCGTTTGCGCTCGTGCATTGGACGAGCTTGCTCGCGCGCAGGCGAACTCGAATCAAAGCGCCATTTCAGACTCCCTGGTTCCCGGCGATTCCCGTGATGGGTGGCTTGGCCTGCGCGCTCCTGGCGGTGTACCAAGCCGTCGCGGTTCCGGCCGCGGGCGCCGTCGTCGTCGTCTGGCTCGGCTTCGGCGTCATTCTCTACTTCGGCTTGTTTGCGGGCCGGGCACGCGCGGTAGACGCGTTTGCCGAAGCGCACGATCCTAGGCTCGGCGTCCTGCGCGGTCGAAGCCCCCTCGTCCTGGTCCCCGTCGCCAACCCGGCGAGCGCCGTGGGCATGGTGACTCTCGCCAACGCGCTGGCCATTCCCGTGGTTGGGCGCGTCGTCCTTCTCACCGTCGTCCGCCGTCCAAGCGATTTCGCCGCCGCCCAGATCGAAACCACCAAGGCGCTCCAAGACGCCAACAGCGTCGTAGGCCAAGCCCTCACCGCTTCGCTGCGCGCCGGTCACACACCCGAAGCGCTGATGACGATCGCCTACGACCCCTGGAAAGAGATCGCGCGGGTCGCCCGATCTTACGAGTGTGAAAGCTTGCTCATGGGCTTCTCTTCACTCGAAGACCAGGGAAACGTCGCCCACATCGAGCAGATGTTGAACGACGTGGAATGCGACGTGGTCGTTGTGCGTGCCTCGAAAACCTGGACTCTGAACGCCGACACGAGAATCATCGTCCCCGTGGGCGGCCGGGGCGGCCACGACGAGCTTCGCGCCCGTCTGCTTGGAAGTCTGGGCCGCGCAGGCTGCACCAACGTCCGCTTCGTTCAGGCCAGCAGGCAGAGCCTAGCCCCCGGCGTCAAAGTGGTTCGGGAACGGGAGCTCCGCATCTTCGCTGAAGAGGAAACGCGCGGCACGCCAGAAGTAAAGCTCATCGAGTCGGGCAACATGGTCGAAGCCCTCGCCAACGAAGCCGGTTCGAACGACCTCATCATCCTCGGCCTCCGCCACCAACGCGGCAAGCGCCTCTTCGGCGAGCTCGCTCTTCAAGTTGCCCGCAAAACCGAGGCCGCAACACTGATGATCAGCCGCCGCTCCTGAGCCGGCGACACGTGCTTGCGGCGAAGGTGAATAATTACGTATGCCCAAGAATAGGACCCCCTGATAGCCTCCAACCTATCCCGAAAAGGAGGGTGAAGGCATGCCGACTATAAACAGCAGCAGCAAGATCGAGGCACCTGTCGAGAACGTCTTCGCGTACGTCACCGACCCAACGAATCTCGCCGAGTGGATGGTAGGCATCACGGAGGTGAAGGACGTAACTGGCTCTGGTGTCGGCCAGCATCATCACTGGACATACAAAATGGTTGGGATTCCGCTGCATGGGGAAACCACGATCAGCGAATGTGTTCCCAACGAACGCTGGGTCACAAACAGCAAAGGAGGTGCCACCAGCATTTTCACGTTCACCTTCGCACCGCATGAAGGCGGGACAAAGCTAAACGTGGACATCGACTACACCATCCCCATCCCCGTACTGGGGAATCTGGCCGAACAGCTTGTCCTCAAGCGGAACCAAAGGGACATGGATGTGTCGATGGAGAACCT
>CBESWY010000421.1:0-1693 GCA_965533395.1 uncultured Myxococcales bacterium | reverse complement strand
CGATGCGGGCCAACGCTGTCCGGATTGAACGGCGTCTTGGAAGCGGCCCGCCAGCCGAGCTTCGACGCCTCCACGAGACCTTGGACGACGTCGCGCGCCTCCTGCAATGCGGCGCTCGGCCGCCGCAGCGGCGCGAAAAGCTGGAACGGCGCTTGGACGCGGCGAACGAGCTCGGTGGCGACGAGCTCTGCAGGCTCCGGCGCCGGACGGGGCTTCCACTGCCTGGGCCTAGCCTTTCGCTCGAAAGGACGTCGGCCGAGAAGCGTCTGGATGATCCTCATGCCCGAGATGCCATCGGCCATGCAGTGATGGATCTTGGTGACCAGCGCGAACCTGTCGTTCTCGAGGCCGTCGACGACCCACACCTCCCAGGGTGGCTTGTCGATGTCGAGCGGAAGCTCCAACAAATACCCACAGACTCGTTTTAGGACGCGCTCATCGGCGGGCTGCGGGAGCCCGATTTGCCGAACGTGATAGCGGACGTTGAAGCTCGCGTCATCGACCCAGATCGGATGGTCGAAGAGGGGAATCTTGACGAGTCGTTGGCGATAGCGTGGAACGCGGTCGAAACACCACTCGTAGTTTTGGACGATCTTTTCGAAATCAAGCCCGCCGTTTCCGGTTCTTAGCGGCCCTGCGTCGAAGACCATGACCGCCGCTTCGTGCCAGTGCGTGTTCTGCTCCTCAAACCCGAGGAAGGAGGCATCGAGGGCGGAAAGGCGTTCGTAAAAGGTGTGCGACATCGGCAGGGGGCGGCTCTCACGCTCTTCTACCCTTGGAAGGCTTTGGCCGACAACCCCCTTTTGCGATTCGAGCCGAGCACTTTGCGCCGAAACTCCCGGATCACGGGAATCGGGTCGAGCCAAGCGGACGCATCCGCGCGATCGTTATCATGCTCACACTGCTCTCCGGCAAAGCCTTCGGGGATTTGGCTGAAGTGCTCGGAAGCATCGGCGTCTTCATCGAAGTAGTGATACTCGAACCCCGGAACGAAGAGGTCTTCGTCGGCAACCACATCGATGGTGCGAACCCCGAACGACGAGAGCTCGGTCGTGGTGGCCTGCGGCGGGATGATCCAAACGTGCTTGGGGCCTGCCAAGAACAGATACTGCACCTTTCGATTGCGCGAGAGGATCCGGAAGCGCTGGAGATTGCCGCCGTACATCGCGCTTCTCAGCTCGCTGACCTCCACGATACCCTTTGCGAAGTCTGGCTCGAAGCCAGCGACGATTTCGAGCGAAGTTGGGTCGTTCTTGCGCGTAAACCGAGCGATGCTGCGTCCGCGGTTGATGAGATTCCTGCGATTGGCCGCGGCCTTCCGTCGTGGCTCGGTAAAATCTCGATACGGTGCGGTGCGCGAGCTCGGTGCGCTTCGGAGCAGAAGGTAGAGCGCTTCCTCGTCGTTCAGTGCGTGTCGCGTCTTGCGGTTGAGCGTTTCGAGCGCGGTCTGCATTTCAAAAGGCAGATCCGTGGTCGACTCGACGCACTCCGTGATTTCATAGCCGCCGCGAGCCAGCACCTTGACGTCGCCTTTGCCGATCCAGAAATCACCGTCGTTCGCGATGACATGCGAAGCGGCACGCCAAATGAGGGAAAGGTCTTTGTAAAAGATGCGCGGGAAGATCTCTGCCCGGCCCGTTTTTCGGTGACGCGATACGACGTACGCCACGAAGAAACGCAGTGCGGGATTCTG
>CBESWY010000420.1:0-1710 GCA_965533395.1 uncultured Myxococcales bacterium | reverse complement strand
GGTCGGATCGCGGTCGCGGACAGCGTGGAAGCCTCGTTCGATCGGGGCGTCATGGACATCGAGGGTCTGCTTCCCTGGTTCGCCAAATGGGTCTCGAGCCCATTGAGGCAGCTAGCCGTGGCACCGATGAGGCCGCTTCGCTTCCTAATCGAGGATGCTTCGCCACCCGAGCTTCGTCGAGCGGTCATGGCCTACGCTGGCAAGCTCTACCGCAAACGCTACCGGCAGCTCGGCTGGCGGTCACGCGCTGACGATTCGAGCGATACGAAGCTTCTTCGTGAAGCCGTCATTCGATTCATGGTCATGGACGTTCGCAACCGAAGTGCGCGCGTGCGTGCGGCTCGCCTCGGCAGAAACTACATCGGCTATCGATCAAACGCGGAACCGGGCGTCGTCGATGCCCAGCTCGCGGGGCTCGTGCTCGCCACCGCCGTCCAAGAGGGCGACGAGGGGCTCTTTGACCATTTGCTCGGTCTTCTCGAATCCAGCAGCGACGCGACCAGCCGCAGCCGGATCCTCTCCGCACTCGGCCACGCGGAAACACCAGATCTCTCCGCGCGCGCACTCGACCTGGCGCTCGACCCGCGTCTCCGCGTCAACGAAATTCGCCACGTCCTACGCACTCAGTTCCGCAATCCGCGAACGCGCGACCGAGCGTGGAAATGGCTCACCGGAAACTTCGATGCGCTCGCCTCGCGATTCGGCAGCGGGCAGCTCGGAGCCTCGCCGTGGAATGCATCATCCTTCTGCACCAGGGACGCGGCCGCGGAGGTCGAAGGGTTCTTCGGACCCAGGGTAGCCGACCTTGCGGGCGGGCCGCGCAACCTGGCCGGTGCAGTCGAGGCGATCTTGCTGTGCGCCGAGAAGGCGAGCGTGCTCGCGCCCGGCGTCGAACGAGCCTTCGGCTCCCGCTAAGTTGCTCCCTATGCGCCTGTGAACGCCGGCGCCCGCTTTTCGAGAAACGCCGCCATGCCTTCACTCTGGTCTTTGGTGCCAAAGGCTTCGCCGAAGGCGGCTTGTTCGAGTCGATTTGCCTCGGGCAACGGCAGGTCGATGCCATCCCGAATCAGGCGCTTCGCAGCCGCAACTGCCAACGGCCCCTTGCTAGCGATCTCGGCGGCCGTCTTGATTGCCGCCGAGAGCAATTCGTCGGGCTCGAACACCGCATTGGCCAATCCGATCCGAAGCGCCTCTCGCGCGTCGATCATCTTCCCGGTGTAAACGAGCTCGCGGGCGAGCGCGGAGCCGACACGTCGGGGCAGCCGCTGCGTTCCACCAAAGCCGGGGATGATCCCGAGGTTCACCTCGGGCTGACCGAACTTGGCTTTGCTCGACGCGTAGATGAAGTCACACGCCAGCGCGAGCTCACATCCACCGCCCAAAGCAAAGCCATTGACGGCGGCGATCACGGGACAGCGGAGGTTCTCGATCGCGGTGAACACCCCGTGCCCAAGCGCTCCAAACTCGCGCCCCTCGGCTTCGCTCATGCCCTTCATCGCGGCGATGTCGGCACCCGCGACGAATGCCTTCCCGGTTCCGGTAATCACGGCGGCCCAAACGTCGTCCTTGCCGGACAGGTTCTGGATCGCGGCACCCAGGTCGGAGAGAACCTCCCGACTGAGCGCATTGAGCTTTTCAGGTCGGTTGATCGTCAGGGTGCTGACGTGGCCGTCCTGCGTCACTTCCACAAAGGAGGTCATGGCGCGCACT
>CBESWY010000419.1:0-1737 GCA_965533395.1 uncultured Myxococcales bacterium | reverse complement strand
TGGAAGCCGGACGCATCGGCATCGCCGCCCAGTGCGTGGGCATGGCGCGGGCCGCGTTGGTCCAGGCGATCGGCTACGCCAAGGAGCGCACCGCGTTCGGCACGACGATTTCGAATCACCAAGCCGTCGCGTTTCGCCTCGCTGACATGGCGACCCAGCTCCACGCCGCCGCGACGATGGTGCTCGAGGCGGCGGCGCTGCGCGACGCGGGGCGTCCCTGTCTGAAGGAAGCCTGCATGGCAAAGCTCTTTGCCTCGGAGGCAGCCGAACGCATCTGCTCCGATGCGATTCAGATCTTCGGCGGGTACGGGTACTCTCGCGAGCTGCCAGTCGAAAAAATCTACCGCGACGTGCGCGTGGCTCAAATCTACGAGGGCACTTCGGACGTCCAGCGCATCATCATCAGCCGGCAGCTACTGCAGGGACCCTAGCCGCCACTTGACGGCACGAACCTCGGAGTTAGGGGACTTACATGTTTCGGCGCTTCGCCATTCGCGACCTGACGATTCTTCTCGGCACCGCCGGGCTCTGGTGGCTGAGCTTCTCGGCCGAAGCCGGCAGCTCGCTCGCGGCGGGACTGTCGATCGGCGCAGGGGTTGGCGCGGCGATTTGCGCTTACAACCTGCACGAGTGGGCGCACCTCGTCGGCGCGCATCTGACCCGCAGCGTCTACGTTCCCGCCAAGCGGCTGATCTCGCCTTTTCTCTTCAGCTACGATGCCGAGCGCAACACGAGGGGCCAGTTTCTGATCATGTCGCTCGCCGGCTTCGCTGCGACCGCCCTTTTCGTCGTGGGCTACCTCCTGTGGATGCCGCAGGACCAGCAGGCGGGTCGGATTGCGCTCCGAGGCGCGCTGATCTTGGCCGGGCTCACCGTCGTGATCGAGTTTCCGATTTTCTTTCGCGCGCTCTTCGGCAGGAAGGTTCCGCGCACAGGCATGTTCGAAGGTCCCACGGTCGGCGGGCGCGACTGAACCCTGCAAAACGGCAGGCGTGTTCGGCGCAACTCTCCTCGGCCGAGCGCTGGCGCCCATGGAGGGCTCGGTGCATTCTCGGCTGGGATGGGCTCTACGACGCGTGTGTTTGTGACGGGAGGAACGGGCTTGATCGGGCGCGCCCTGGTCGAACGACTTCTGCGTCGCGGCTTGAACGTGACCCTGATGCTTCGAAGCGACTCGGCCGACCGCCGCAGGCCCGAGCTAGAGGCCCTCGAACGTGCCGCCGATGGTACGAAGGGCTTGCTGAACCACGTGCCCGGCGACCTTTGCGCGGTGGACTTGGGCTTGTCCGAAGCCGGCCTCGCCGCCCTGTCCAAAGCGGCGCACTGCTTCCACGTCGCCGCGCTCTACGACATCGACGCGGACCCCGACGCTCTCGAGAAGACCAACGTGGAGGGCACCAGGCAACTGCTATCGGCGCTTCGCAAATCTGGCTTCGACGGAACGCTGCACCACGTGAGCTCCGTTGCGGTGGCTGGGGACTACGCGGAGACCTTCACCGAGTCCATGTTCGAAGAGAGGCAAGGCTTCCCGCACGCCTATCACCGGAGCAAGCTCGAATCGGAGAAGCTCGTTCGCGAGTCGGGGCTCGACTATCGAATCTACCGGCCGAGCGGCGTCGTCGGTGATTCGAAGACGGGCGCGATGGACCGAATCGACGGTGTGTACTTCAGCTTCGGCGCGATCAAAAAGCTCGCGTACGCCCTTCCCGGCTGGGCGCGCGTGCCGGTGCCTCGGAT
>CBESWY010000418.1:0-1738 GCA_965533395.1 uncultured Myxococcales bacterium | reverse complement strand
GTAGAGGTCTTCTTGATCGCGCGTCAGCCCGAAGCCAACACTCGGGCGCTCGCCAAGCGATTCGACGTACCAATTCGGTTCTGCGTCGATCAAGATGGCCAGCTGGCTCGGAAGCTCGGCATCGAGCACGTTGGGGGCACTCCGTTTCTCATGGACGCGCTCGGGTACGACGCCGACAGCGTCTTGCCCACGGTCCTGATCACCGACCCGAATCGGACCATCATCTTCGCAGATCTTACGGACAACTACCGTGTCCGGCCCGAGCCCAGCACCTTCCTTGCCGCGCTGGACGCCCACGCGTGAAAAAAAAGTGGGGTGACCTGGACGCGTCCGGGGCGCACTCCTACAGTTCGCGCCATGACGTTTCGTGGATATCGCTTGTGCGCCCTTGGCTCGGTGCTCGCCGTCTTGTTCGTGCTGAGCTGCGCGAGCTCCCAAACGCCCGGCGCGACGGAGCCACAGGCCAGCACTGAAGCCCAAGCCCTTGTAGACCCGCTCCCCTCCTGGAACGACACCAGTACCAAAGCGCGGATCATCCACTTCGTCCGCGCCGTCAGCGACCCCGAAGACCCAGCGTTCGTCGAGCCCGAAGAACGGGTGGCAACGTTCGACAATGACGGGACCCTCTGGGTCGAGCAGCCAATCTACACAGAGATGGCTTTCGCCCTCCATCGCGTGAAGGAGCTCGCGCAGGTTCATCCCGAATGGAAGACCCAGCAACCGTTCAAGGCGGTCATCGAAGGAGACAAGGACGCGCTCCTGGCTTCGGGCCACCGCGGCCTAATCGAGATCATCATGGCTTCGCACAGCGGGATGAGCGCTGGGCTTTTCGATACGATAGTGACCGAGTGGGTGCGCGACGCCAGGCATCCGAAGTTCGAGCGACCGTACACGGAGCTCGTGTATCAGCCCCAAATTGAGCTTCTTCGCTACTTGGAGGCGAATGGTTTCAAGACCTTCATCGTTTCGGGGGGTAGCGTCGAATTCATGCGCACGTTCACCGAGCAGGTCTACGCCATCCCGCCAGAGCGAGTCGTAGGGTCCTCGATCGAAACGCGGTACGAGCTGCAGGCTGGCAAGCCAACCCTCCTACGTCTTCCGGAGGTCGCCTTCGTCGACGACAAGGCCGGCAAGCCGGTCGGGATTTACCGGCACATCGGACAGCGTCCGATTCTCGCCTTTGGAAACTCCGACGGCGACTTCGAGATGCTGCAGTGGACGACAGCCGGGAGCGGCGGGGCGCGGCTCGGAGTCATTCTCCGTCACGATGACGCCGAGCGCGAATACGCTTACGATCGCGAGAGCAGCGTGGGTAAGCTCGACCGGGCGCTCGATGCGGCAGCCCAGTCGGGTTGGCTCATCATCTCCATGAAGAACGACTGGAACACGGTGTTCGCTGAGGAGTAGAGGTTCCAAGATGACGCGACCCTGGACAAGGGGCAGAGGCCGCGGTCGGCGCTTCGTTACAGCGTACCTGCCGGAACGACGACCAGCTCTACGACGACGTTTAGGGTCGCGAGCCTCGCTACCAGTGAAACGAACGCTGCGTTGACGATCCTGCCGGGCCTTCGCCTCGGCATCGTGTCCGGTCCTGCAGAGCCGATCGAGAGCATCGGCGGCTGGGTTGAAATGGACGACCGCGGTCAACTGTTGGCTGGCGCCCTCAACGAGCAGACCAAGCGCTCGGATGTTCCCGCACGGCTGCTTCGGATGATCGTCAATTCTCGCGAAACATTGA
>CBESWY010000417.1:0-1760 GCA_965533395.1 uncultured Myxococcales bacterium | reverse complement strand
GGTGCTCGACACCATCGGCGGCGACACCCAGGAGCGCTCCTTCTCCCTGCTGAACACCGGCGGGCGACTCTTCTCAGTGGTCGGCAGCCCGGACGCCGACAAGCTCGCGGCCGTGGGTGCGACCGGCGGAACGTTCATGGTGCAGCCCAGCAGCGACCAGCTCGAACGTATCGCCAAGCTGATCGACGAGCGGCAGGTGCGAGTTCTCATCGACTCGGTCTTCCCCTTGTCCGACGCGCGTGCTGCTCACGACAAGAGCCAGACCGGCCGCGCCAAGGGCAAGATCGTGCTCGAGGTCGTACCGGCGTAAGGGGGAAAAACACATGCTCAAATCACTCTTGGGAATCGCTCCAAAGCAGGAGCCAGATGGATCTTTTAGCCCTTCGAAGGTCGCCTTGAAGCTGTCGACATCGGACGTCACCGACTTCGAGCCGATTTCGTATGCGGCGTATCAGGGCGAGCGTTCGAAGATCTTGGTCATCTTCACGGAACAAAAGAACATGACGATGCAAAACGGAAAGGAATTCTCGACGGGTAACCATCCCGTAGAAGCTCTCCTGCCCATGTTGCACTTGAGGAACGCGGGCTTCGAATTCGAGATCGCAACCCCGACAGGAAAGCCCGTTGTTTTCGAGATGTGGGCCATGCCTCGAGGAGACCGCGAGGTCGTCGGCATCTACGAAGAGCTGAAGTCCAGCTTCGAACGCCCAACGCCCCTTGTGGACGTCGTCGATCGTTTCCTGGACAAGATCGGGTCGTACGCCGCGGTCTTCGTACCCGGTGGCCATGGTGCAATGTTAGGCATTCCTGAGGATCCGAATGTAGGAACCCTATTGCGGTGGGCTCATGAGAACGACTTGTTCACGATCAGTCTCTGTCACGGACCCGGCTCCTTCTTGGCCACCGCGTCGGAGGGTAACGAGTTCCTCTACAGCGGATACAGCATGGCGGCCTTCCCCGACTCAGTCGACAAGATGACGCCGATGATCGGCTACATGCCCGGTCCTATGCCGTGGCGGTTGGGAGAGAAACTCACAAAGCTCGGGGCCAAGATCGTGAACAAGAAAGCTGACAAGACCTGCTGCGTCGACCGACGCCTTATCACCGGTGCGAGTCCACTGGCTGCCAACGAGCTTGGGAAGTTAGCCGTGACGACGTTGTTGGAGCAACTGACGTAGCGCGCAGCGATTCGAGGAGGTGCTCGCCAAGCCCGCGCGACGGTGCATTCTCCGCGAGGCCGAAGCTTGGCCACAACGTTGTGGCAGTTCCGAGTTGCCGTTCTCGCGCCATCGTTGTCATCGGCCGCAGGCTGCGCTCCGAAATGAAGTCGCCCCAACTTTCCCGCGCTTGCTGCCTCACGAAGTCGCGGACATCCGGAAGCGGAGTCCTATCGCTAGAGCCGCCTCGATGTGGCAGGTTTGAGTCATGGACGGGGATTCGTTCTTTCGACCGATCGGTGACGGCCTCTTTGAAGCCACGCAGTGGACTCGTGGCCCCTGGAGTCCGGTTCACCAGCACGCGGGGCCACCTTCGGCGTTGGTGGCGGGGCGGCTCGAAGAGATCGCGGGAGACGGGTTTCGCGTCGTCCGCGTGGCGGTCGAGATTCTGCGACCGGTGCCGATCGGACCGCTTCGGCTCGAGCGATCGGTTCGCCGTGACGGTCGCTCCGTTAGGGTGATCACGGGGCGACTGTTCGACGTCGACGACAGGCTCTTAGCCCATCGGGATGACGGTGAGCGCCGAATTGCGCGGTACTAGAT
>CBESWY010000416.1:0-1769 GCA_965533395.1 uncultured Myxococcales bacterium | reverse complement strand
GAGCAGCTGCGAGTCGAGCTTGTCCATCACCGAAACACGCTCCTGCTCGATGGCCGTCAGAACCATGGCTCGCTCCTCGGCGATGGCTTCGAACACCGCGATCCGCTCGCGCTCCACGGCCCCGAGAAGCGTCGAGACCTGCCCGTCCACGGTCGCCTCGAACTGATCGAGAAAGCCGTTGATGTTCGCCATCGTGACGACCAGATCGTCGATTGGCGCCTCGAGTCGTTCCTCGAACAACGAGTTCGTTAGATATTCGACTTGCCAGCGCGCCTCGACGGGCATCTGCGCGGTGAGAATCGCGAGCCGGTCGTTGAGGTCGCGAAATGTGTCCTCGATGCTGCCGACCGCTTTGAGGCCGCCTTGCTTCTCCGCGGGCACCAACGCCGCCAGGTCTGCGCGCGCCGTGGGACGCACAAAAAGCCGGCCCTCGATCGGATGCCCGTCGATCCACGCGTCGACTTTCGCGCTGAGGGTTTCGAAGGCTTCGGGTTCCATCACGCCCATGGCGAGCGTCCGGATTTCCCGCTCCAGCCGCTCGGTGGTATTGACAGCGATTGCTTGCTGACCGGCGAACGCGTCTTTCCCCCCACCTTCGGTGAAGTGGGCGCGCTGCTGCCCGGCGAGCGTCCAAAGCTCGAGCATTCCGGCGAAAGGGTCTCGGTCGAACGAGGCGGCACGCGCCTGTCCAGCCGCCCACATCTGCCACTGATACGCGTAGTCGAACACCTCGAGCTGGTCGCTCGCTTCGACGATGTCGAGGACCGACGTCGACACGAGCTGTCCGAAGCGCGCCGCGTACTCGTAGTCGAGGGCCCGCAACTGGGCGACGGTCACGTCCTGCTGCGCCATATTCGCCATGAGCGACGGCTTCGCTGGAGTCGTACTGCAGCCGATGAGTGACGAGAACGACGCCGCCAAAGCGATCAGCAACGATGTGGGGGCGGTCAGGCGCACGCTGAGTCCTTCATGAGGGGAGTTAGACGACGCGTCGTAGCGCGAGTGTTGCGCCAGCGACGAAGAGTAGCATCCAGCCAAGACCGGTGCGGCCCGTGGGGCCGGGGGATGCGCTGCAGTTGTCTTTCGTGTTGGCGTCGCCATGTTTGCTCTTGCGGCGCGCGCTTGGATCGAGCTCTCGCGAGGGCTTCCCGAGAAAGTCGAGGTCGTCTTGGGCGCTGGCGACGAGCGCGGTTCGGCTGCAGAGGCTGACTCGCATGGGGTCGGCTTCGTCCCGGTCGGCGTAGACCAAGTACGTTTCGCCCTTCACGAAGTTGTATCCGCAGGCCGCGCTGCTGCTGGCCGTGCGGACCTCGACTTGCTCGCCAATCTCGCCTTTCCAAACCTTCTTCACCTGCAGCGTGATTTCGACTCCACCGAACTTCGTCGTTGTATTGGGCTCGATCTTGGTGACCTCGCCCGTGAAGACCGCGTAAGAAGAAGAGAGGCCTTCCGAAGGGGTGAGCTTCATGCAGGAGCACGCTCGGGCCTCGCTGGTTTGGGTGAAGCTTGCAAGACCGATCAAGAGCACCAAAAGCCAACGCATGTCGCGTCTTGTAGCACGGCTTCGACCCCGCTCCGAGGGGGCTTTGACACTGCTTTGGGGGGCGGCTACATAGGCCGCCCGCACGCAGCGTTCGCCGCGCCGGGCATTGAAATCTTTGCTTCTTGGAGAGGTGGCCGAGTGGTCGAAGGCAGCCGCTTGCTAAGCGGCCGTGCGGTGTAGAGCCGTACCGGGGGTTCGAATCCCTTCCTCTCCGCCAATCGGGGCT
>CBESWY010000415.1:0-1804 GCA_965533395.1 uncultured Myxococcales bacterium | reverse complement strand
CGAATCCTGCCTCCCGCCGTGCTCCAGGCACCCCGCACCGGCTGCGTGAACGTTCACGCGTCGCTGCTTCCACGCTGGCGAGGCGCGGCGCCGATTCAATGGTCGATCGTTCACGGAGACGAAGAGACCGGGGTCACCCTGATGCAAATGGACGAGGGGATGGACACCGGTGCCATCCTCGCCACCGCATCGACCCGGATCGAGGTTGATGACGACGCTTCCACCCTTGGTGAGAGGCTTTCTGAAATGGGCGCAGCGCTACTACGCGAGCAACTGCCAAGCTACGTCGCCGGCGAGCTCACTCCGAAGCCCCAAGACGACGCCGCGGCAACGATGGCGCCGCTCCTCAACAAAGCACACGGCCGCATCGAATGGAACAAGCCCGCGCGCATGGTGCATAATCAGATCCGCGGCATGTATCCTTGGCCAGGCGCATACACGATTCTCGGCGACCGGCGCATCAAAGTGCATCGCGCGATCCCGACGACGCTCGATCCCGAAGGCGCCAGCCCCGGCCAGGTGGTCGCGCTCGATCCAGAAGGGATCCTCGTGGCATGCGCCGAGGGAACGCTCGAGATTCAAGAGCTTCAAGAGAGTGGCCGAAAGCGGGTCGACGCGCGTTCCTTCGCCAGCGGGCGCGGGGTTGCAGTCGGCGATTGCTTTTCGAGCGAAGGGACCGAGCAATGAAGATCTACACGAAGACAGGCGACGCTGGCGAGACCGGCCTATTTGGCGGCGATCGGGTGTCGAAAGCATCGCTTCGCGTCGAAACCTACGGCGAGGTCGACGAGCTGAATAGCACCGTGGGTTGGGCGCGCGTAGCGGCGTCGGAGCCGGTGCTCGACGCGCTCCTCAATCAGATCCAGAACGATCTGTTCGAAGTGGGCGCGGAGCTCGGCTCGACCGACGAACGCAAGCAGAAAAGCACGATGCCCCTGATCACCGAGAGTCAGGTCGAAGCCCTCGAGCGTGCGATCGACAAGTACGAAGAAGGTCCGCCCCCGCTGACCTCGTTCGTTTTGCCAGGCGGGAGCGAAGGGGCAGCCAGGTTTCACGTGGCCCGCTGCGTTTGCCGCCGCGCTGAGCGCTCGCTGGTCGCGCTCGGCGCACAGGAGACGCTTCGGGGCGAGCTCTTTCGATACATCAATCGGCTGAGCGATCTGCTCTTCGTTCTGGCGCGTTACGCCAACCACCGAGCAGGCGTCGAGGACATCCCCTGGAAGGGTCTCGGCGGCTAAGGCATGTCCTCGGGGTCGAGGCTGAAGTCGCGCGTTCCAACCCGACCGTCTCCGAGAACGTCCCCGGGCAAGTCGAGTCCTTCGCGCATCTCTTCAACCGCCTCGTAGAGCGCCGCCCGCTCCGTCGACAGTTGCCGGATGATCGTGGACCCCCACTGGCGCTTGGCGCGGATCTTAATCGACGTCCATGTACGTCTGACGAGCTCTAGGTAAACCAAGGCTAGTGCGCCGCCGAACGCGCCGATCAAAAAAGTCGTGATGCCGGCGCGCCAGGGCGCCCGAGGGATCCCCGAGAAGGAGCTGTGAAGCTCGAGCTGCCCGAGGCCGACCAGCAGGGCGAAAATGATCCACGCGAGCGGGAACAAGATCAGGCCGGTGAGCAATTTGATCGTCGCGGTGTCTTTGTACTGCCTCGAACCGATGCGAGAGAGGACGTTGATGAGGAAGTAGGGGGCAGCGTTGATCAACAGCCCCAAGACGAGCACGGGAGGAAACACCAGGAATACGACGGCGGCTTGGGCAGCCAAGAGGACGGGGAGCCACTTGGATTCGATCGGCGGCGGTTT
>CBESWY010000414.1:0-1808 GCA_965533395.1 uncultured Myxococcales bacterium | reverse complement strand
CCTCGGAACACGGACGGCCAGTCGGGGCGCAAGGCGAGCTCACCGTCTAGCTCCGGGTCGTTCACCTCGTGCAAGTGCCCGTCATCGCCTTCGCGCAGAATCCCAGCCGTGACCCCGGGTATCGGCCGACCCATGGAGCCCGGTCTCACGTCCATCGACGCGTAGTTCGCGATCATGATCCCGCCGGTTTCTGTCTGCCACCAATTGTCGTGGAAAGGCTTCCCGAGGACTTCTTGACCCCAAATGACCGCCTGGGGATTCAGGGGCTCCCCTACGCTCGCCATGAAACGAAGCGCGGAAAGGTCGCTACTCCGCGGCAGCTCTGGCCCAGCCTTCATCAACATTCGGATCGCGGTCGGCGCAGTATACCAAACCTGCACCTTCTCTTCCTCGAGAATTCGATACCAGCGCGTCGGGTCGAACTCCGCCTCGTCGATGATCATCGTGACGCGGTTGCTGAGCGGCGCGCTGATGCCGTACGAGGTTCCAGTCACCCAGCCGGGGTCTGCCGTGCACCAGTAGATGTCGCCCGGGTGCAGATCGAGGGCAAGCTTGCCGGTCACGTAGTGCGTGAGCACCGCTCGGTGAACGTGGTACGCGCCCTTCGGCGTCCCCGTAGTGCCGCTGGTGAAGTGAAGCAGAGCCGGGGTCTCGGGATCGGTGTCGGAAATTTCGTACTCGGCAGAGGCGTCGGCCATCGCTTTGGCCCAATCGACCGTGGCCTCGAGACTCCGGGGCGCGTTCGAATCGGGCATGATGATCACCTGCTCGAGCGTGGGGATCCGATCACGAATTGCGGAGATTCGCCGCTTATAGAGCCGTTCGGTCGTGAAGAGCACGCGCGCCTCCCCCAACTGAAGCCGCTCGGCAATCGGCTCGGGACCAAACGCGGAAAACAACGGACAGAAGACCGCACGGTGCTTGAGGGTCCCGAGCGCGCAGACGTAAAGCTCGGGAATGCGCCCGGCGAGCGAGTACACGCGGTCCCCGGGCTCGACGCCAAGCGCCGCCAAGACGTTTGCAAACTGATTGCTGCGTGAATCGAGCGCTCCGTACGTCAGCTCCTGGCGCTCTCCCTTCTTGCCGAGCCAGATGATGGCCGTCTGCCCACCATGCCCATTCGCCACGTGCCGACCGAGCGCCTCGTACGCAATGTTGAGCCCTCGGTCTCCGGGCAAGCCGTCGAGCTCCCGACGCGCGACCTCCCAGGAGAAGGACGCTTGCTCCTGGTCGTAGTCGCGCAGGTTCGGCGGCGCCTGGTCGTCCCGAAGTTGCTTCTCGATTTGCACTCTACTCAGGCTCCCGTCAGAAATTGACGATAGAGTCGATTGGCAGCAACGTCCTGGAACGGCAAGAGCGCGTCGCCGTAGACCCAGTCCTGGTTCAGCGATCGGAGCCACGCTTCGTCGACGTTCCCCGGCTCGAGACCTGCTGCACGGATCGCGGCGACGAGCTCGAAGACACCACGAATTGGTTTCCCGTCGGCGTACACGCGCGCGAACGATGCGTAGAGTGCTTCAAGATCATTGGATTCGGTCATGATCGTCCTTCCTGGCGCACGGCGCTCAGGCCACCGAAACGGCGCACGACCCCGGAGGCCTTCGCCACCTTCCACGACCCTACATGCATCGGGCGCGCCAAGTCGGCGGTGTTCAGGAGCACCGCCGATCGATACCGAAACCCCTGACCGATACCGCTGGCAGCCGCGCCAATCGTGCGCCTTTCGGCGCTAAAGACGAAGATTGTGCGCCTCGTGGGCGACGGTGCCCCGAAAACACAAGGCCCGCGTTTGGCACATAGGCTGCACT
>CBESWY010000413.1:0-1823 GCA_965533395.1 uncultured Myxococcales bacterium | reverse complement strand
CTGCCGGTTTGGCTCGGAGTCCACGCTGCCATGTGGATGCCATTGGGCAGGTAGAAGCAAATCAACCTTGCCGGAAAGGAATCGTCGGCGTACGCCGCATCCCCGATGAGCGACTCGAACAGGGGGAGGCTCAGCAGCGCGCCGGCACCCCCGAGCATCACTCGTCTCGAAAACTTCGGACCCTTCATGGCGATCCCTCCAGCGTCCCGCGCCGCGTCCGAAATGGCTCGCTCGTGACGATGAGCTTGATCAGCTCGGGTAGCTCCGAGCCGCTTTGCGCGAATTCCTCCGCGATGGCTTCGGCGAAGGGCTGTTCGCTGGAGGCCACCGGCCGGCCCAGCGCATAGGTGAACAACTTCTCGACGATGCAGTGCTCGAACCTCTGGTCTTCCTGAATCAGCGCAGCCATCTCGCGCGCATTGGTAAAGCCCTGCCCGTCGATTAGCTGACCGCTTGCATCGACCGGAAATCCATCGTCCTCGGTTCGAAAGCTACCGATCGCATCGTAGTTCTCGAGCCCCAGTCCAAGCGGATCCATCAGGTTGTGACAGGACGCGCAGGTTGGGTCTGCGCGATGAAGCTCCAGACGGTCGCGAAGCGAACCACTCGACATGTCGCCCTCGGGAAGGCCTTCCACGCCTGGAGGCGGAGGTGGCGGCTCGCTGCAGAGCAATTGCTCCAAGATCCAGACACCGCGCTTGACTGGTGAAGTGCGTATCGGTGTCGATGTCACGGTGAGCAGAGAGCCCAGCGTGAGAAGACCAAATCGCGGATCGCTTGCATCGAGATCCACCCGCTCGAGCTGACCGCCGAGGTCAAACGGGAGCCCATAGTGCTCTGCAAGCCTGTCGTTGAGAAATGTGAAGTCCGTCAAAAGGAGCTCATCCATCGAAACGTTACCGCGCAGGAACTCGCCGAAGAAAAGCTTTGCTTCTTGGCCCATGGCGTCGCGGAGGGCACCGTCCCACTCTGGGAAGCTCGCGTAGTCGGGGACGTGATCCTCGAGCGAGCGGATTCGAAGCCATTGGCCGGCGAAGTTGTCGACTAGAGCCTGCGCCTTGGGGTCGCTCAACATCCGGTCGACTTGGGCGCCCAGCTGCGTTTCGTCTCGCAGCGAACCATTGGCTGCAGCCTCGAAGAGCGTTTGGTCGGGCATGCTGCTCCAGAGAAAGTACGACAGCCTGGACGCGAGCTCGTAGTCGTTCAGCAACCGTGGCTGGGCGGATAGAGGGTCGTCGGCCAGCTCTGGCCGGTAAATGAAGTGAGGCGAGAGAAGAATCCCGCGTATCGCGAGCTCGAGCCCTTCTTCGACACCCTCTCCCTCATTTAAGGCAACATCGAACAGACTCTGAAGGCGCGTGACCTCCTCTTCGCTTGCCGGCCGCCGCCAGGCTCGACTCGCGAGCTCACGGAAAACATCGCTCCGGCAACTTGCCAAGCTCGGGTCACAGAAAACGATGGAATCGCGGATGCCGGTGTTCAGGACCTCTGCGGCCAAGCCCTGTGCGGCCTGTTCGTAGAGCTCGAAGAGCAGCGGCGAAACGGAGAGCACCTGCGAGATGTTGTCGAAACCAAAACTGACGTCGTCGGCAGGGAAATTGGCGGCCGGGTCGAGCTGGGTGCCCAAGAGGTCGCGGGTCGTGTTTCGGTACTCGGTCTGGTTGAGCCGGTGCATGATATCCGCGCCGACGGCACCGACATCGCCCCCGCCAGGGCCGGCGAAAGGGCCCTGCCCGTCCGAGCTTCCGATCACACCGTCGCAGCCGAGCAACACGATGAGCGGCAGCGTGCAGAGCCAGGATTTTGCATCCATAAGGGTTATG
>CBESWY010000412.1:0-1860 GCA_965533395.1 uncultured Myxococcales bacterium | reverse complement strand
CTGGGCATCCGGCCCAACGTGAACGCGAGCCCCGAGTTTCACTATCGGCTGTCCGAAGATACCGGTGTGCCACAGATGTGCTTCAAACAGTACTTCCACGCGAGCAGCGAAATCTCCACCGCACCCGATCACTGGTATCGCTTCGACCAAGCGATTGGCGCGTTCTTTTTGGAAATACTGCCTTTCGTCGGCCGATGCGGCGACAAAGACGTTTCGTTCCGCTACTGCGGTACCCCCTCCGTCGACAGCCAGGGCAAAGGCTCCTTCGTCGTCGACCAATCGTCGGTTGTCATCACGCATCAGGGCTATCCGTGGGCCAAGGCGCTTTGCAACAACAGATTCGTTCCCGCGTTCATCAACGGTGTTCGGGAAACCTTTGCTCCGGGTGGCGAGGGAGCGATTCAGATCGATAAAGGCATCGATACGCTGGTCAGCTCTCTTTCCGATGCGCTCGAAGTCGATGTGCGCCGGATCGAAATGTCACCGAGAGGCATGTACTTAGTCATTGCTGAGAGCACGAGCGACCCGCAGTACGGCATGGGCGATTGCCGGTCCGATTTGGATCGAGAACCCGATCTACCGAGCGCAAGCAGGCCGACCGGGGGTTGGATTCGCTACTACACCCGGGGGATTACGAGATTTTGAAGCGGTAGGCTTGGAGCAGCAGATGCGCGCGGGCCAAAGCGCGTTATGATCGGCCGATGGCGGCCATCGATGACCTAGGCAAAGCGCGGTACGTGAACCTCGAGACCTTCCGCAAGAACGGAACGGGCGTGCAAACGCCGGTCTGGGTTGGCCGCGACGGAAACGAGCTGGCGATTTTCACCAACGGCGACTCTTACAAGGTCAAACGCTTGCGGCGCAATTCGAAGATCCGCATCGCGGAGTGCGGCGTGCGGGGTGCGCTCAAGGGCCCGTGGCACGAAGGCACAGCGCGACTGGTGGACGAGGAAGCCGACAAACAAGCGGGTCTCCGGGCTCTTCGCAAGAAGTATGGCTGGCAAATGATGCTGGCCGATTGGGGCGGGCGCCTCCGCGGCTCGAAGAAGAACTGGGCGTTCATCGCGGTTCGACTCGATGGCAGTGAATAAGGTCGTCGCCGACGAGGTCGGTAGGGTCATGCTGCTGTTCCTAGTTCTTCTACTCGCTTCTGGAATTCCTGCGTTCGCCTTCGCGCAGGACGCCTCCGAAGGTGACGACGTTCTCTCGGCGGACGAGATTCCCGAAGACATGCCCGCACCGCCGGAGGATGCGCCGCCCGCCGAAGCGCCCGCCGTAGGCGGAACCGATGACCGGCCGCCGCATCCCGAAACCCCCGAATCACTCGACGAACAGCAGCCGTCTGCCGAGCTGCTCGCCAAGACTTCGTACCAGTGGTTGCCCGGACATTGGATATGGACGGGAGAGCAGTTCGAATGGAAGGGTGGCGAGTGGATATACAAGGTCAAGGACACGATTTTGGTGCCGCCGCGCTGGGACTGGGACGGCAAGCAGTGGGTGTTCTACGGTGCAGGTTGGGCGAAGCCGGGGACGAAGAAGGTCGTCTACAGCCCCACGGCGGCTCCAGGAGGTCCCGACGTCGCCGCCAACGTCGGACAGGCTCCGGCCGCCACGACCGAACAGCCCGCACCGCAAGCCTCGACGACCACGGTGTACGTATGGACGGGCGCGTACGTGGCGCCCCTCATCCTTTTCCCCGTTTGGCACCCGTACTACCACTATCACTGGTACCACCGGCACGCGTACTACCGCCGGCCCCCGGCGTACCGCAGCGCACGCTATCGCTACTCCTACACACACCGACGGCCTTACCACCCTCCGAGCCATCGGCCGCCGAGTCATGGCGGCAGGCCACCGAGC
>CBESWY010000411.1:0-1864 GCA_965533395.1 uncultured Myxococcales bacterium | reverse complement strand
GCCTCCCGATTCGCGGATTCTTTCGGCGTGTGACCTGTGCCATCACCTGCGTACCCTCTTCCACGACGATCGCCCCCTCGTTGTTCGTGACGTTCTCCAGGACCGCGAAGTAGGGTTCCTGTTCAGTTGCTGTGGGCCGCTCGGAAGCGCCCTCTCGCGATGCAATGTCGAGAACCGCCACCACAGGGATTGGAGTGCCGACCGGAATTCCTCGGCCGGCCGACGTAGTGGCTACAGCGTCCGGTTGGGCCGTCCGCACGTGGCGGACTGGGGAGCCGCACGCCGTTAGCGTAGCCAGTGTGAGCGTGACGGCGGCTGCAGTGAGGTTCGCGACTCGCGAAGCGGAGGTTTGCGTCTTGATACTTTTCATTGGCTGTTCCTTTGTTCTTTCGGCTCCAAGCATTTCGGAGCGCTCAGTCCGTGGCGATCTCCTGATCCGCAGCCTGCGTCATGCAATTACGCATCGAAATCAGCTTTTCTGCACACGGTCGTTGCATCCATGCAAGGATGAGTGGATGGAGCGCTGGGACGACCTCCGCATATTCCTGGCTGCTTTCCGAGAGGGAAGCTGCGCCGCGGCGG
Organism: uncultured Myxococcales bacterium; assembly: GCA_965533395.1. Classification (GTDB taxonomy): domain Bacteria; phylum Myxococcota_A; class Polyangia; order Polyangiales; family Houyiibacteriaceae; genus SG8-38. Next base: position 1,282 of record CBESWY010000411.1, on the reverse strand, counting down.
GTGCGCGACTCGGCGTCAATCAGAGCACCATCAGCCGGAGGATCGGGGCCCTCGAGCGCGACCTCGGTGTTCGCCTCTTCGACCGGCTACCCGAGGGTCTCGTCCCCACCGCCGCGGCAGAGGAGATCGCTCCTCGCGCAGAGCTATTTGAAACTACAGCCGCCGAGCTCTTGGATGCGGTTGAAGGGATCGACACGCGCTTGGGCGGCGTTGTGCGGATCGCGGCACCTGACCTGATCGCCAGCGAGCTGATCGCTCCTGCGCTCCCAGGCTTCCTAAGCGAACGCCCCGGTCTGCGCGTGGAGTTGATCTCGGGCGACGCGATCGTGGACCTCACGCGGCGACACGCAGATGTAGCGCTGCGGTTCGTACGACCGGATAGTGGCGACCTGATCGTTCGACGTGTCGCCACCTTCCGCTTTGGCGTTTTCGGCTCGAAGGGGTACGTGGCTGAGCACCGCGACAAGTCCCCAGAAGCGCTCGACTGGCTCGATTGGGACACGACGCAGGCGTACTTACCTGATGCGGTTTGGTTGCGTTCCGTTTTGCCGGGAGTGGAGCCTGTGCTGCGCACCACGAGTTTGGCGGTCAGGTTGCGTGCGACTCGCGGCGGGCTCGGCGTGGCCGTCTTGGCGCTACCGCTCGCGGAACTCTACCCCGACCTCGAGGCGATGGAAGGGGCGACCCAAGACTTGCCGCCTATCCCGGAGATCCCCATCTGGCTGGCCGGACACCGGGCGCTCCGTAACCTCCCTCGCATCAAAGCCGTCTGGACCTTCCTCGAGGACCTAGCGTCGGAATTCCCCTAGAGCATCAGGCCACCGCTGCTCTGCAGCGCCTGGCCGGTGATCCACGAAGCGTCGTCGCTTGCCAAGAACGCCACCGCTCGGGCGATATCCTCGGGTTGTCCGAGGCGACCGAGAGGCGTTTGAGCAATCATGCCGTCGAGCATTTCCTGCGGTACGCCGGCGCTCATGTCTGTTTCCGTTACGCCCGGGGCCACCGAGTTGACGCGAATACCTTGCGGTCCGAGCTCGACGGCCAAGGCCGAGGTAATGCGCTCGACCGCTGCCTTCGTACCCGAATACGCGGCGGCACCTGGCATCGATGCCTGAGCAAGGGTCGATGAGATGTTGACGACGGCGCCGCCGCTCTTGGACAGATGGGGAATCGCCTCGCGCATGGTGATCAACACACCTCGCACATTCACCGCGAGAGTCTGCTCGAGGGCGTCGTCGTCGAGCTCGACCAGAGGCGCCAAAGTGCCCACGCCCGCGTTGTT
>CBESWY010000410.1:0-1895 GCA_965533395.1 uncultured Myxococcales bacterium | reverse complement strand
CGTCAAATACCAGGTCGACCCGTCCTCAGCGCCCGAGCCGCCGTTGATGGGGAAAATCGCCGCGCCGAAAGAACGCGACTAGAGACCTCGAACCGTCCGCACCTCGTCCTGTGTCGTGGGTTGCTCCGGTGTGCGGTCTCTCTTTCTCTGTTCCCGTTCCTCCAAGATCTCTTCCATCGACTTCGGACGAAGGTCATCGATGCTGTACGGCAACGGGTCGATGCCGCGCTCGAGCCAAGTGTGTTTCCCTGCGAGTAGGTCTAGGCCGACTCGCGTCGCCTGAGCGTCGTCATTTCGCCAGAGCTGGTGGAACAGCGCATCGATGTTTCGACGGGTCTGTCGCGCGAAGAAATCTGCGAGGTCCACCGCTCGGGCTGCGTCTTCAGCCCCGTCCTCTTGGAGCTTGTGCGCGTGGCGAACGGTCGCCGATAACGCGAAGATCTCGATGCCGATGTCGACGATCCGAAACAGGAAGCCCTGGCGGCGCTCGAGGCCCGGCCCGAAGCGCGCAATGCCGTGGAAGGTGTTGCGCGCGAGCCGCGCCGATGCGCGTGATGCATAGCGCAAGTGCGTGGCGAGCTTCCCGTAGCGCGAAAAGCTTGGCCATAGGCTCCAGCGAAGCCAGCGCGTCGGGTACCACCAGGCATAGAAAGCGAGAATTTTCGGCAGAGATCCGAGACGTTGCCCGATGCTGGCTTTGGGATCGATGAGCTTGCCCGCCACTTGCAGGTGCTTGTCCACGGCCTCGCGCGCGATGAAGAGGTGCATGATTTCGCTCGTGCCCTCGAAGATGAGATTGACTCGATTGTCACGCATCGCGCGCTCGATTCCGATACCCGGCTCACCACGCGCCAGGAGCGAATGCTCGGTCTCGAAGCCTCGGCCACCGCGAACCTGGAGGGTCTCATCGGCGAGCTTCCAGTTTCGGACGCTATTCCATTCCTTTGCGGCCGCCGCTTCCAAGCGGATGTCTGCATCCTCGTGGTCGGCGAGCTCGCCCACCGTGTACGCGATCGACTCCATGGCGAAGGTCGAAGCCAAGATGTATGCGTTCTTGTGCGCAATCGCCTCGTGCTTTCCGATGGGGACGCCCCACTGAACGCGAGCGTTCGACCATTTGCGCACGACCTCGACAAAGCGTTTTGCCGATCCCGAAGTGCCGGCGGGTAGGCTGAGCCGCCCGGTGTTCAGGGTGACGAGCGCAATCTTGAGCCCGTCGCCATCGTTGCCGATCAGGTTCTCTTTGGGAATCTTGACGTTGTCGAAGCTGACGACGCCGTTCGCGAGGGCCCGCAGTCCCATGAAGCGACTTCGATGCTCGACCTTGACGCCGGGCCAGTCCATTTCGACGACGAGGCAGTTGATTCTCTTCGTGGCAGGGTTGCGAGCCATGACCACGATGAGGTCCGCGAGGGTGACATTGGTGCACCAGAGTTTCTGACCATTGAGCACGTAGTGTTCGCCGTCCTCGGAGAGCGCGGCGGTCGTGCCGAGCCGTGCCGGATCGGAGCCGGCTGTGAGCTCGGTAAGCGCGAACGCGGAAATGGCGCCTTTTGCACAGCGCGGCAGGAATCGCTTCTTCTGCTCGGTGGTCCCGAAGAGCTTGATCGGTTGGGGGACGCCTATCGCCTGGTGCGCGGATAAGAGCGCGGCGACGTTGCCGTCACTTCCGCCGAGTAGTTGCATCACCCGGACGTACTCGGGGTGCGTCAAACCGAGCCCGCCGTACTCCTTTGGGATCTTCAAGCCGAACGCGCCGAGCTCGGCGAGGCCCGCCACAACTTCGGGGGGGTACTCGCCTGTTGCGTCGATCTCCGCGGAGTCGACCTTGTCTCGCAGGAAATCCGCCAGCCGGCGATAGAAGTCCCAAAACTCGGGTCGTTCCGGTCCATCCA
>CBESWY010000409.1:0-1916 GCA_965533395.1 uncultured Myxococcales bacterium | reverse complement strand
GACTCAAAGCGCTTGGCGGCTATCCGGCGCACAAAAATCGCGGATGGGCTCGATGGAGAAGGATGGGAACGCGACAGTGGGATCGGTCCCGACGATCGTTTCAGCGGCTACTTCTACACACCGGCTCCAGAGAATCTACTGGGCGATCGACACTCGGGCGACGCGGTCTTCTATCTCCGCAAGGACGGCGAGGGCCATGCAGTGGTCGCCCAGCTTCGGGCGTCGGATGAGTGTGAACAGCCGTGAAGCACCGGGCGCAGACTAAGGCTCGACAGCCCAGCCGATTCGCGAGCCGCGTGCTTCGAGCTCAGGGCGGATTGCGCGGAAGACACGCTGGTATCTGTACCAGGGGATCGTTGTCCATAGATGGTGGATCAGGTGATAGTTCTGCCCCAGCAACACGGCGTTGAGCAATCGACTCGGGTAGATCCGCGTGTCGAGGAAGCGCGCCCGTGAGTCGTAAGGGTAGTGCGGCAAGAAATCGAACGTAAGCGCGAGGAACAAGATGGCTAGCAGGGCCGGTCCAAGCCACAGCGTGGCCACCAACGAAAAAGTGCCTGTCACGAGCGAAGCGACGACTGTGGCGATCAAGACGACCTCCATCGCGACTGCTCCGGCAAGGTCGGCCTTGTTGCGCCAAAGCTTTCGGCCATAGAACTGGACCCGATACTCGAAGATCAGGCCGAGACACCAAAAGAGCACCAACCATCGCGGGCGACGCGACACGCCCAGGTCAGGATCTCGCTCTGGGTCATTGGTATGCGAATGATGTTCATAGTGAACCGCGCGGAAGAGCGGCAGGGTCACGGTCAGCGTGAACGCTGAGAGACGACCGAGGGTCGCATTCACCAAGCGGGACCGATGCGCCGTCCGATGAACGCTGTCGTGCATGACGGTGAACATCACGTAAATCGCGATTGTGTTCAGCGCGACGGTCGGCGCCACGGAAAGGGCGCCCTTCAAGTGATAGGTCGCCGTCAGCGCAAGCGTCACCGACCCGCCGATGAAGAGCCATACGGTAGGGTTGCCGACCAGCGCGCTCTCCGGTGCACCGACCCAAGAGCGGTCTACCTTGATCCTTGCAGCGCTGTCCTTCATCGCCGCGCACTCTACCATCTATCGCGTCGCAACGCCTGCGTGACCTGAAGTTGACATCGACCGACGGCCGTTGAATTGCCTAGGTCCTCGCCTTAGGCGTTCGGCGCGGCGTGCAGCTGGACGACGTCTCCACGTCGGATGGTCCCCGTTTGAACGACGCTTGCAGTCCATCCACCATGACCGAACATGGCCACGAAACCACCGCGCCCCAAGGTCTCATCCATGCGAGCGCACGGATGACAACGACCGGTCACCTGGAGCAAGGTCGCTCCAACTTCGAGGACGGCGCCGCGGGCGACTTCGAGATTCAATCCACGGACACTCAGGTTTCTTCGAGTCTGGCTGAACTCGACCGGACGACGCAGCAGGCTCTCGAGGACGGACAGATGCTCGTGCTGAAACAACGTCACCGCCCGTCGGCTCGAACGGCCGTGATCGGCGTCTGAACGCAAATCCCACGTTTCCAACTCGACCACTGGCGCAAGCCGTGCCGGTCGCACTCGAATGGCCTCGACGCAGCCGCGTGGCGTTGCCTGTCCGACGCGTATTCGTGCGAAGAGTGGAAGCCCGTCCTTGCCCTCGGTCATATGCGAAGTGTAGTCGGGAGCCAGGATGGCGTCTGCACGTCGACGATTTTCGGCTCGGACGTACTTGCTACCGCAACCTGAGTGCTCCAGGGTTGAGGCGCTCCCGTACGCGTCCACTCGGGACTTCGGGCTTGTTCACGGAGGATCGAAATGCCCATGCCGTCGCCAGTTGAGGGAAACGAAGCCGCCATGCCGACCGACCAGGAGTTGCGTCAGATGGATGCCTTTTGG
>CBESWY010000408.1:0-1919 GCA_965533395.1 uncultured Myxococcales bacterium | reverse complement strand
GCGTCCAAGGCCACGCGGGCCGAGCCTTCATCGAGCGCCAGCAAGGTGCCGCACAAGCCGGGATCGGCCTGCAGATGGGTGTTCGGGTCCATGGCCGCGCACGATTACACGAGCCGGGGGTCGAGAAAAGCAGGCTGAGGCCTGGAGACCGCCTTTATCGCTTGCCGACTCGGCGATCGGGTGTCTAATAGATGACTGAATTACTGTGAGATGGAGGGTCATGTGAACGAGCTTGCGCGTTACCTGATGGAAAACGCTTACATCGACTTCCAGGGCGGAATCACGATCGAGGAAGTCCGGAAGTTCTTGCGGGACGAAGACAGTCGCGAGTCCCGGGCCCTCCTGTCCAGGCTGATCGAGGAGAACGGATTGGATGACCTCATGGTGACGATTGCGGATTGCCTGAAGGAGTACATCCGAACAGGGATCAACGAGGACATCGTTCGGGCTCAGCTCACCACCTACAGCGAATCGTGAGTCCGGGGCATTGGCCCGAAATCTCTGCTAGGGTTCGCTTCCTGATGCGCTCCATCGTACTGTGCGTTTCGTTGGCTTTCGCGTTGCTCGTCGGCTGCGAGCGCTCGACTGAAGCCGATAGCGGCCCCAAAGCCGACCCCCCGACGGTCAAGCCCGCCCCTGGGGCTTCGAAAGAGCCAATTCGTAGCCTGCCGCAGGTCGATACGAGTGCGCTCGACGAGTTCACCGAGGGCATCTGGATCGACATGATCAACGAGCTGCTGTCGCCTTGCGGCGAGCCCGTGAGCGTGGCCCGTTGCATTTCCGAAAATCGCAAGTGCAAAAAGTGCGTGCCGGCAGCCCGCTACATCGCCCGTCTGGTGAACGACGGCTACTCGCGCGACGAGCTCCGCAACATCTACCGAATCCGCTACGGCGACGACACCAAGGTCGAGAAACTCACGGCACACGATTCGCCGCTGCGGGGCTCGCCGATGGCAGAAGTCACCCTCTACGAGTTCAGCGATTTTCAGTGCCCGCACTGCAAGACGACGGCGCCCTACCTCAAGAAGATCGTCGAAGAGTCGAACGGCAAGGTGAAGCTGGTGTTCAAGCAGTATCCGCTCCCGGGTCACCCAAAGGCGCGGGACGCTTCCAAAGCGACGATCGCGGCGGAGAAGCAGGGGAAGTTCTGGGAAATGCATGACCTGCTTTTCAAGAACCAAGACGATCTGCAGACCGCGAACCTCGACGACTATGCCCAGCAGCTCGGGCTCGACCTGAAGCGGTTCAAGGCCGACATGCAGAGCAAAGAGACCGAGAAAAAGATCGAAGCAGACATCGCCGAAGGGCACGCGGTGGGCGTCGATTCTACCCCTTCGATCTACGTCAACGATCGTCGCTACATCTTTTCGCCAGACCAACTGGGTGCTTACGTGCGAGAAGAGCTCGATCGGTGAATCGCCATGTCGGCGGTTGCGTCGTAGGCCGATGAAGACGCTGCTTGCTGCTCTGGCGTCGATGCTGCTGATGGCTGCCAGCGCGCGGGCGCTGACCACGGGTGATGCACCGCCCCCTATCGACATGGCCGACCTCACCGGGGAAAAGGTCGAGTTGGCCGCGCTCAAAGGGAAGGTCGTGCTCGTTGATTTTTGGGCGTCTTGGTGCCGGCCTTGCAAGCAGGAGATGCCGGTGCTCGAGGCGCTGCACAAGAAGTATGCCGCGCAGGGGCTGGTGATAGTCGGCGTCAACATCGACAGCAGCGCGAAGAAGATGACCAAGTTCTTGAATGGCACACCGGTGACCTTCCGCATCGTTCACGATCGGAAGCTGGTCGTCGCAAACAGGTACGAGCCCGAAACGATGCCCACGTCGTACTTCATCGGAAAAGACGGGGCGCTTCGGTATGTGCACGAAGGATTTGGGAAGGGGGACGCTGGGGCGCTGGAAGAGCGGGTGAAGGC
>CBESWY010000407.1:0-1924 GCA_965533395.1 uncultured Myxococcales bacterium | reverse complement strand
CTTCGGCGTCGACTACCGAATCGCAAACCTCGTGGGCATCGCCGTCGGAACCGTGATCAACTTCACAGCCGGCGAGGTCTGGATTTTTCGGTCACGGTGAGCGACATGACCAGCAGCGTTCTGCTCTGCCTGGGCGGACTGGGCCTCTTTCTGCTGGGAATGGCCGTGCTCACCGACGGCCTGCGCGCCCTAGCGGGCCGTGCTTTGCGCCGTATGCTGAGGCGTTTCACCCGAAGCCCGTTCTCGGGTGCGGTGACCGGGGCGGTCACCACGGCCGTGGTGCAGTCGTCCAGCGCAACCACCGTCGCTGCCGTGGGATTCGTCGGCGCCGGCCTGCTCACCTTCCCTCAAGCGCTCGGCATCGTCCTCGGCGCGAACGTCGGCACGACGATGACAGGTTGGCTCGTCGCGTTGCTCGGATTCAAGCTCGAGCTCGGGACCGCGGCGATGCCGATCGTGCTGGTTGGCGCACTCATTCACCTGTTTGCGCGAGGTCGTGCGTCGGCGGCCGGGTTCGCCGTAGCCGGCTTCGGCTTGATCTTCGTAGGCATCTCGCTGTTGCAACAAGGCATGGGCGGATTCGTCGGCCTCATCACGCCAGACAGCTTTCCCGGTAATACCTGGACGGGGCGGCTGCTTCTCGTCGGGTTTGGGATCGGCCTCACGATCCTGACGCAATCCTCTAGCGCAGGTGTGGCGATGGCCTTGGCTGCGGTCAACGCGTCCGCCATGACGGTACAGCAGGCGGCTGCAGCGGTGATTGGAATGGACATCGGCACCACGGTCACCGCCCTCCTTGCTACCGTTGGCGGGTCTGTCGATGCGAAGCGCACCGGCTATGCGCATGCCATGTACAACGTGTTCACAGGGATCGGCGCGTTCTTGATCCTCGTCCCGATCATGCGTGGGCTCGAGCGATTCGCCCCGGGACTGCTTGCCTCCGAACCAGAGCTCGTGCTGGTTGGTTTTCATACCTTCTTCAACGTCCTCGGCGTAAGCGTGGCCCTGCCCTTCTCAGCCGAGTTCGCGGGGCTGCTGGTTCGGCTCGTGCCGCTCAAGCTCACATCGTTCACTCAGAATCTCGGCAGGAGTCTCCTGGACGCGCCTGCGGCCGCGCTGGACGCGCTCGGCTCGACGCTTGCAGACCTCACTGCCGGCACATTCGAGCTGGTGCTGCAACTGCTGTCGGTGACCCGCGCAGATGCCGCCGAGGCGCGTGTCACGCAACTACGGGAAGCCTTGAGAGAAACGCGAGAATACGTGGAACGCATTCGGACCGCACCAGACCAGGGCTGGACCTACGATCGAGACGTCTCTGCGATGCACGTGATCGACCACCTCGACCGCCTGGCTGATCGGTGAGGAGAGCAGGACCGCTGGGCCACCTTAAAAGAGGATCCGGAGCTCGCGACAATCGCGGGGCAGCTCGGACCCCCGATGAACCAAATGAGAAGAGCGCTCGTGCACGGAGAACGAACGGTGCGCGAAGAAGGGCTCGAGGCCGCGTGGCAAACACTTCAAGGCGATGGCCACGAGTATCGCGAACGGGTGCTGGCCCGGGTTGCCACGGGGGAGCTTGATGCGGTCGAAGGCATCGAACGTCTCGACGCCGCACGGGGTGCTAGACGAGTCGCCTACCATGCCTGGCGAATCGCGTTCCACTTGAACCGCTGTCGCGCTCACGAGGCACCGGAACGAGAGCCGCGGGCGACCTTGGTTCCTCCCCACGCGGAAGCCGAGCCCCCGGACCCTAGCTCGCGCTAGAAAACCGGTGCTTCTCATCGAAATCGATTTGGTTACCCACCTTTGAAACCTTCGCTGTCGCCGATGCGCTCGTACTCGGCGAGCAGCTCGTCGAGGAGCGTGTCCATCCACTGCTGGGCCTGTGGGCTCCCGAGCAGGGCCGTGAATGCAGGCCAGGTCG
>CBESWY010000406.1:0-1925 GCA_965533395.1 uncultured Myxococcales bacterium | reverse complement strand
GTGGGCGACGGTGCCCCGAAAACACAAGGCCCGCGTTTGGCACATAGGCTGCACTGCTGGTATCAACACGGTCCCCAAAAAGGAGTCGACCATGAGCGCCGATGAAGCAGACAAGACACTCAAGCAAGACCTTGAAGAAACCCGCAACGACCTCAGGCGTGCCGCAGACGAGATCAAAGTGAAGCTGCATCTCGCCGGCATGGACGCGAAGGACGCCTGGGAAGAGATCCAGCCACGGATGGCAGATTTCGAACGACGCTTCGATGCCAAAGCCGACGAGGTCGGCGACGAGCTCAAAGCGCTCGGGCACGACATCAAACAGCGCCTGGCCAACATCAAGGCGAAGCTGGGCTAGGGATCGCTACGGCTTCGGCTCGCTACCGCCCTGCTAACCGCCAGGGTCGGCCTGTTCGCGAACGACGAACACGCTGCAGGGCGCGTGGCGAACGGTGGCTTCGGCTACGCTGCCCAGCAGGCGGCGCAGCACACCGGTGCGTCCATGCGAGCCGAGGACGATTAGGCTGGCCCTGGTATCTTTCGCGATCTTACAAATTTCGATCGAAGGATGCGAGCTCGGAACGGCATCGTATTGCACATCGGTATCCGGCAAATGTCCGAAGTAGCGGTGGCGGGCTTCTCTGAGCCGGTTCATCGAGCTCTCGTCCCAGGCCTCTCGATCGCCTGGCGCAGCGGGTCGGCTCCCGAGCCCCGTCGCTCTCTTGGGATCATAGGTGTGAATGAGGAACACGCGCGCTCCGTCGCGCCCGGCGATCTCGGAGGCCCGCTCGAGGGCAACCTCGGAACAGGAAGAAAAATCGGTGCAGACGATGATCAGTGGCTTCATTTCCCGGTCGCCTAACTGAGGTCGAGCAGGATCTTGCCCGCTCGCCCCGGCCTTCGTGCGTGCGCGAGTGCCTCGTGCAGCGCATCGAGTCGATAGGTTTGCTCGACGGGGGTGCCAAGCACGCCGCTTTCGATGAGCTTCGCGGTCTTTCGGACCAGGCCGAGGCGCTGAAATAGCGTTCGCTTGGCGAGGTACGCAGCCAAGTAGAACCCTTCAACGCTCGTCATCGGCATCATGATGTCGCGCGGCGGCAGGGAGATCGGCTCGCGGCTCAAGGTGCCATAGCAAACCATCCGACCGCCCGGGGTGAGCGCTCGCAGCGCCTCCGAACCGGTCGGGCCACCCACGCAATCGAGAACGTAGTCCACACCTTCGGGCGCAATGCGATAAACGGCGTCGAGCAAGTCCTCGTCTTCCAAGGCGACAACGTACTTCGCGTTGCCCTGCTTCAAGCGCTCGGCGCCAGACCGGCTGCGCACCACGTCGATCACGCGAAAGCCATCTGCACGGGCGAGGTTCCGAACCATCTGGGAGAGCGCAGAGCCCGCGGCCGTTTGTAGCAGCACGGACCCTCTCGGAACCTGAAGCACGTGCCTTACGAGCACCAGCGCGGTGAGCGGGTTCACGAAAAAAGAGCAGGCCTGGGCGTCGCTCAGGGAGCGCGGCACCGGGAACGCGCGGCGTGCATCGATGAGCGTTTGCTCCTGCCAGGTCCCGTGGGGAGGGCCGCTGACCACCGCGACTCGTTTCCCAACCAGGCGCCCACCGAGAAAACCGCCGCCGGACTCCTCGACGACGCCCACCCCTTCGACACCGAGGGCATAGGGCGGGCGCGGGAAGTACTCCGAAGAGCCCGGACTGTCGGTCGGCTGCTCCGCGGCGCGATTCCAGATCATCCGAGCAAACGAGCGCTCATAGATCCCGTCCATGTAGTTGAAATCCGATGGATTGACCGGCGCCATCTTCATGCGGACGCGCACCTGACCAGCAGCGGGCTTGGGCACCGGGGCCTCGCGGACCTCGACCGTGCCTGGGTCGTCCGAAAACGCATCGATGCATGCAGACTTCATGGCTCACTCCC
>CBESWY010000405.1:0-1962 GCA_965533395.1 uncultured Myxococcales bacterium | reverse complement strand
GTGCGCATGCTTTGGGAGCATGAGGTCGCTGGTTCGAATCCAGTCGCCCCGACTAAGAACTGCAATGGGTTCCGCAGCTGCCGATCCGGCGTCGACTGGACAACGTGGCATTTCGTCGCGGGGCATCAGGCCGACTGCTGAACACGTTGCGTCTGCCGAGTCCACTACGAACGCGTTGCGCGTCCACCTTGGTTTTGCGCGGTTTTGAACTCCCTTGACTGAGCACATACGCCTCCGCGATTTACGGACGCATCCTGCGTTTCCCGTCCTACGAGTCGGCACTCGATGCATCATGGCCCGGTCCTTGGGTAGATTGGGACGCGAAGGAGAAATCGCATGACTAAATTTGCGGCTCTGTTCATCGCCGGTTTCGTTACATTTGGCGTTGCGCAGGTCGCGCAAGCCGATACCCAACTCGACGTCGGTCCCGCCATCGTGCTCACGGACGATCAGGATCCTGACTTTGGCGATCTGACCGCCAAAATCAAGTTCGTCCGCCTCGGCGGCGGCTGGCTCGTCTCGGCCTACGGAGACGCCGGATCGGACGAGCCGATCTACGACGTGAAGGCCCAGGCCGAACGCAAAGCTCGGGACATCTACGTCCGACGCTGCAACGCCAACATGGGCGACTGTGGCGACACTGCGAATTGGTCGGCGCCGATCAACATTGCCAACACGGCGAGTCAGACATCGGCCTCGACGGCATGGAAAGGGCCCGCGGAAGGCGAGCTGCCCTACTATGGCGACTCCGACAAGCCCAACATCTTCAGCAACGGTCCAGCGGTGGTGATTACCTGGGCGGACAAACTCTGCGATCCAGCGACGCAAGGGTCCGCGACTTACCTCGAGCTGGAGGAGCGAGAGATCCCGTATAGTTGTAAGTACACCAGCCGCTCCCTCGACAACGGAGGCACGTGGTCGACCGCGCAGCGACTTTCGAGCGGACTCCGGGATGCAAAGCAGGACGTGAACCGAGGCAACGACAAGGCCTGGGTCATGACCTGGCAGGAGGATCCCCTAGGCCTTCAGCTCGGCCAAGCGGAAGGCCCGGGAGATGGGGCCTCAGGCGCCAAGGTCTCGAAGGGCACCGACGTCTGGTACACATATCTCGCGAGGGCAGCATTCGATGCTAGCAACGACTTCCCCGCGCCGATACGCATCACGAACAACTTCACCAAGATTGACTCGGGCCAAGATCCCGACCCCAATGCCGAGAGCGGACAGGAGGGCGCTTCGCGGGCCACCCTCGCTCTGATCGGGGGCACCGTGCTGCTCGCCTATGAGGAAACCAAGGGCACCGAGGGGATCGACGAAGGCAAGTACATTCGCTTCCATTCGCAATGCCGCCGATGACCTGCGCGATTGATGATGGCGCTGGCGGGACAGGTGGCGTTGGCGGAGCTGGCGAGGAAACCGGCGAGTGCGTTTCTTTGGACAGGGCACGCCCGGAATGAACTCCGGAATCAAGCTCTTCATTTTTTGGAAGCAAGGGGAGTTCGACCAAGGCGGTCCCTCGGACATCATCGCCCGCTCGGCGACCGGTGATCCGGACGACGCGACGACCACGCGACCGAGCGACTGCCGTGACCCCAGCACCTTCATTGTAGCTTGGGGTACCGAAACCAACATCTACGAACACTTGGGCGGTGCCGACGATCTCGACGTCTTCATCACGCGCTCAACCGACAAGGGCGTAAGCTATGAGCCGTACCGGCTGCTAGCTGGCGCCGAGTCACCCTCGTTCAACGAGCTCGAAGAGATGGAGTCCCAGCTTCGACCTACGCCGGATGGCAAGACGGTGTTTAGCGTCTGGAATGAGGTCAGCGACGAAACCGGTGCCAACGGTCGCTTCGCCATTTCTGTAGAGAGCGACATCCCGATCGAGCCCCCAAATCAATGGTGGTGTGGGCGGCGTCGGTGGTGGCGCTGGCGGCGAAGGCGGAACCGGTGGCACGGAGCCCC
>CBESWY010000404.1:0-1987 GCA_965533395.1 uncultured Myxococcales bacterium | reverse complement strand
TATCGGATCATCGTCAATGTCGCGATTCAAATCGCGCTCGGGTTCACGCTTCCGTTCATCATGCCGCTCTTTGGAGGCAAGGAGCTTTATTTCTCATACTTCTGGCCGCTCAAGTACGACTACCTGTATCCGCAGACGCTGACGGACGTTCCCCTGTATTTCGCGCTCTATACCGTGGTGGGCTCACTCCTTGCCGCGCCGGTGCTGGCCGTGCTTTACGGCAAGCGCTGGTACTGCTCCTGGGTCTGCGGTTGCGGCGGCTTGGCCAACACCTTTGGCGACCCGTGGAGACATCTGACGAGCAAGTCGACGAAGTCCTGGCGATTCGAGCAGTTGAGCATTCACTTGGTGTTGCTGATTGCCATCGGCACGACCTTCCTGATTGGGCTCGACTGGTTGATCGGCAGCGAGCATCCGACGTTCCATCGAATCGTCGCCGGCAACGACTGGAAGGATTGGTCGATCAAGAGCTTCTACGGATTCGCCGTCGGCTCGATCTTGGCAGGCGTGATCGGCACGGGGCTCTATCCGATTTTCGGTCCGCGGGTCTGGTGCCGCAACTTCTGCCCGATGGCCGCGGTCCTCGGCTGGATTCAAAAGGTCGGGCGCTATCGAATCAAGGTGAAGCCCGGCATGTGCATCTCCTGCGGCAACTGCAGCACGTATTGCGAAATGGGTATCGACGTCCGTTCTTACGCGCAGGCTGACCAGAGCTTCACTCGGGCGTCGTGCGTGGGTTGTGGAATGTGCGCGCACATGTGTCCTCGTGGTGTGCTCAAGCTCGAGAACAGCTGGGACCGCCCCGAGGACAAAGAGCGTCAACGGCTTTCGGTGGTCGACTTCTGAAGGTCATTCGAACGCACGTTTCCACGTCGTAAAGGCATCGACGGAGAAGAGCACGAAGCGGATTTCGTCCAACGCCCAGGCATGCTCGCGGACCACCGCGGACGACACGCTGGCCGCTTCCTCGACCGGGTAACCATAGACGCCGCAAGAGATGGCGGGGAAGGCGATCGATGTGAGCCCATGGGCGACGGCCAACTCGAGCGACGAACGAAACGCGGAGGCCAGGAGCTCGGCGTCACGAGGATGTCCTCGGTAGACCGGGCCCACGGTGTGAATCACGTAGCGCGCCGGGAGCTCGAAGCCGGGAGTGATTCGGGCCTCGCCGGTCGGACAACGGACCCCCGGTCGGACTTCGGGAATCGCCCGGCACGCTTCGAGAAGGGCCGGGCCCGCCGCCTGATGGATTGCGCCATCGACACCACCGCCGCCGAGCATCCATTCGTTGGCGGCATTCACGATCGAGTCGACGGCTTGTCGGGTTAGATCACCCCGTAGGATGTGTACCCGGGCAGTCATGGAGAACCGTCCTCCGCGCGCAGCGAGGGGGCCGGCCGGCCCATGAGCTTTTCGAAGGCCGCGGGCCCGAGGGCCAGGGCCATGAGCCGGTCCAGTCGCATTTCGACCGCCTCTTTTTTATCGGGGGAGTCGTAAACAAAGGCGATTCCCATGCCCGCGGGGCGATCGCTCCGCGACTGCGCGACCTCGACGACCCATCGGACGACCCCCTGCAGGACGATCCCATCTTCGAGCCGAGGGGCCTGAATCGTGAAGGAGAGCACAGTTCCGACTTGAAGAGGGCGATCGGTTCGAATGAACGTGCCACCCTGACTGATGTTGTGGGTGTAGTCCGAGAGGAGCGCGTTCAGGCGCTCGTATTCCACGGTCAATTGGAGCGGGGCTCGACCCGATTCCCGACGCTCTCGACCTCCCTCGGACATGCCCGGGTCGAGGTTAGGGGGCCTTGGGGCGCGCGGCAACACGGTTGCTTGACGCCGAATCGGCCACTGCCTAACCTACGAGCCCTATAACCCGGACGTTCCGCATCTGCGTTGAGCGTCTTTCGCGCGCGAGGATTGCGCATGACTGATCCCGATTCCAAAACAAGTGAGACCTCAGACGGAGAGGTGGCGCCTGTGGAATC
>CBESWY010000403.1:0-2034 GCA_965533395.1 uncultured Myxococcales bacterium | reverse complement strand
ACCCTAGAAGCGGTCGCGCGCCTCTCGTGCGGAACGCACGAACACCTTGTGGGTGGCGTACTCTGAAACGGGGCTGCTCGCATGCGCCTGCAGACGAAACGCTACCTCTGCACCAGGCAACAACGTCAACCCGTATTGCTCGGCACCTTCGGTGTCAATCAAGGTGCCTTCTCCGTCGAAGTATTGGACTTCGATGTAGACGTCGTCGGCCGCGATCTCCTCGCTGTTGTTCCGGATCGTCCCGACCGCCGAGACGTACGTAAGGTCCCCCTGCGTATTGAACCGGAACGACGAATCCACAACGACGATTTCGCTCAGCACCGCCGCGGGGTCCGCCCCGCCCCCGAAGAGCGAGAGTGGCCAAATCAGCAGGTAGGCCGCGAACCCAAACAAGATGATGAGCGGGACGTACACCATCGCCATGGCCTTGCCGACCCACTGGTTGCAGTGAGGGCACTTGCGCGCTTCGGTATGCATCGGTTCACGGCAGTAGGGACAAGTCTTCTGGGAGGCCACTTTCGAGAGTCTGCACCTTTCCAACGAAAATTTCAGCAAGAAGGGGCGCGGGCAAGAGCAGAGCGACGCTCATTGCCGAAAGACCACCCCGGACCTCATCGTGGCACTGGCAGGTGAATCGACGCCCAATACACTTGCTTGACCACCTCCGCCATGCGCTCGTAGTCGAGGGTCGCGGGTGTGTCGGTACCCTCGTGGTAGTTCGGGTTTCGCAGGAATGCCGTGTCGGTGATCATCGCGGCGGGATAGCCCTCGTCCCAGTAGCTCGCGTGGTCTGAGAAATCGATTCCGGGAAACCGCGCGGGCGCGTTCATCGACCAGACCGGCACATCACCGCCCGCGATCATTCCCCGCTTGATGCCTCGAACCCAGGCGTTCTGTCCCAGCCGGCCGACGATCGCCACGAAATCGCCCCGCGACGGATACAGCAGCGTCAAGAGCGGGGCGGGGTAGTGCTGAGATCCAGGCGCGTCGGAGAAGTAGCCGATCATTTCGAGCGATATCATCCCGATGATGTCGGCGTCGCTCTCTCGGAGCGAGCGCGCGTGTACTGCGCTTCCCATTCGTTCGGACTTGAAGAACGGAGGCTCCTCCAAAGTGTACGCAACGAGCTCAATTGCAAAATCCGGCTGTGGCTTCTGCTCCTGGAGCAAGTGGGCAAGCTCGAGCAGCCCCGCGACGCCGCTCGCGTTGTCATCCGCGCCCGGCTGATGTCCGTATACGTCATAGTGGGCACCAATGACGAGACGCGCGGCCGACTCGTTTCCATACCTGGCGATGACGTTCGAATAGGTGCGTCCGTTGATTTCGAAGCTCTGACGAGTCGGTCGTAGCCCAGCCTTTTGGAACTCTGCCTCGATGTAGGTCGCAACGGCGTCGAGCCTTTCAGGGTGGTCGTGACTCCTGGCCACTTCGCCACCCGAGAGAAAGTCGACGTGCTCCCGCAGTCGAACCGGGTCGACGGATATGTCGGTCGGCGGCGGCAATGAGCTAACGACCGGAGCCATCAACACCCAGATGAGTACGGGAACGGCTACGAGTAGCGAGACCAGCACGCCGATCGCAATTCTGAGGAAGGACATGCGCAACTCGTTAACCGCTTCTGAGCCGCGGAACATTCCCGGGACCCGGGGTTCCCGCCTGGTTGGCGAGCGTCTATCCGCCCGACCGCCGCGCGCGACACAGATGCTGCTCCGCGAATCGTCTGCTAAGAACATTGCGATGGCGAAAAGCGTTGCGAGTGTCGTGATTTGCGAGGGGTGCGGCGAGCGCGTGGCCGAGATTGTCGCAGATGACGGGCGAGCTCTGTGCAGCCGATGCCATCTCACGGAGGGTAGGGCGAAAACGCCTCGCGAAGAGAAGCCAGATCCTGATCAGTGAACCGCTCTTACCGTGTGCGGTCACGGGGATGGAGCGTCACCGTGTGCTTCGGGTCGCAGGTCATCGCTTCCAACCACAGTGGCGAACGCTCAGTCGCGATATTCGCGCCGTCGTTCCCAGTGCGATATGCTTACCAAC
>CBESWY010000402.1:0-2050 GCA_965533395.1 uncultured Myxococcales bacterium | reverse complement strand
TGTGCCGCGTCGATCAATCCCGCAGACCTCAAAGTCATTTGCGGCAAAGACGGAGGCCGGTTTCTTCACGCCAGAAATTTTCCCACGGCAATTGGATACGACTTCAGCGGGGTCGTCGAGCAAGTCGGCGCGAACGCCCAGGGGCGCGCAGTGGGTGACGAGGTGTTCGGCCATCTCGCGTATTCGCCATCGACCAAACAGGGGAGCTTTGCAGAGCTCGTTGCGGTGAAACCCGAGACGGTGGGGATCAAGCCGCCTGCCGTTCGCCACGAGGACGCGGCGGCGGCCGCCACCGTTGGATGCACGGCGCTTCAGGGGCTTCGGGACAGGGGGCGTCTGAAGTCCGGCCAGCGCGTCTTCGTGAACGGCGCGTCCGGAGGCGTCGGAAGCTACGCGGTCCAGATCGCCGCGGCGCTCGGTGCAGAGGTTGCGGGAACGGCAAGTGCCGCCAAGGCCAGCTTCGTGCGCAGCCTAGGCGTCGAGCAGGTCATCGACTACCGCGAGACTCCGCTGTCGTCCTTGAGCGAAACCTTCGACGTCTTTCTCGACGCGGCTTCGATGTCCTCGTTCGGCGAGGCGAAGCCGCTGCTCAACCGCGGCGGCGCGTACGTCACCCTTCTGCCGTCTGCCTCCGTCTTCGGAGCCATGTTCTTGAGCCTGTTCTCGAGCAAGCGCTGCGGCTTCGTCACGGTGCAGTCACGTGGAGCCGACCTGGAGCAACTCGCCGCCTGGATCGTCTCCGGCGCGCTAAAGACTTCGGTCGAGGAGACCTTCCCCCTGTCCGACATCCACACCGCGCTCTCGGCGCTCGATTCGGGCCGGGTGCGTGGCAAGCTGGCGGTGCGCATCGACGAGTAGGACATGACCGAACCGTACGAGCTCTACTACTGGCCGATCCTTCCGGGTCGAGGGGAGTTCGTACGACTGGTGCTCGAAGAGGCGGCGGTGCCCTACGTGGATGTGGCCCGACTGCCCGAAGAAGAGGGTGGAGGGTTCAAGCCGCTGTTGGAATTCATGCAAGGTCTGCGACCTGGTCAACCTGCCTTCGCGCCGCCGATTCTCGTGCACGGCGACTTGATCGTCGCGCAGTCTGCAGCCATCTGCGCGTATCTCGGCGAAAGGCATGGCTTGGCGCCGGACGATCCTGGCAAGCGAATGCAGGCCCTTCAGCTGCAGTTGACGATCGCCGACGTCAGCGACGAAGCGCACAACACCCATCATCCCATCAACGCGGCGCTCTACTACGAAGATCAGAAAGATGCGGCACGTGAAGCGTCAAAGAGCTTCTTGGACGAGCGCCTGCCGCGTTTTCTTCCCTACTTCGAGCGGGTGCTCGAACGAAGCGGCGGGGAGTGGCTGATGGGCGATGCAATGACCTACCCGGACTTGTCGCTCTTTCAGCTCTTGGAGGGCCTCTCCTACGCGTTTCCCAAAGGCTTTGCCCAGGTCGCGGAGTCGACGCCGTTGTTGCTTGGCCACCGAAACCGGGTCGCGAAACGCCCGCGAATCGCTGCGTACCTCGCGTCCGACCGACGTCTTGCGTTCAACGAGCACGGCGTCTTTCGGCACTATCCGGAGCTTGATCTCAGCAACTGATCGGACCCACGATGGACTCAAAGCACAAAATCATCATTGCGACCGCGGTTCTCGGACTTCTTGTGACGAGCTGCAGCAAGAGAGCGGAGCCGAGTAGCGCGGGCACCGATGAAGGGGTCGCGGCAGGCAATAGCTGGCTCGCGGTCGTCGACGCCGAGCAGTATGACGAGAGTTGGGAGCAGGCGTGCGCCTTCTTCAAGGGGGTGGTGCCCAAGGATCAGTGGGTTGGTCAAATCTCAGGCGTTCGGGGTCCGCTGGGTTCGGTGTTGAGCCGCGAAGTTGCCTCGGCCGCGTACACCACGAAACTTCCCGGCGCACCGGACGGCGAGTATGTGGTCATCGAGTACCGGACGAAGTTCCAGAACAAGGCGACTGCCATCGAGACTGTGACCCCCATGCGCGATCCGGACGGCGTCTATCGCGTGTCCGGGTACTACGTTCGCTGACGACTGGG
>CBESWY010000401.1:0-2050 GCA_965533395.1 uncultured Myxococcales bacterium | reverse complement strand
CGGCGTTTCATCTTCGCCGAGGAGATGGAGCTTGCCGGCGCCCCGCCGCTTTCGGTCTTCGGTTTGGGGATGGTCGGTCCGTTGATCATCAGCTACGGGACCGACGCGCAAAAGAAACGATTCCTTCCGAAAATCCTCAGCGCCGAGGAGTTCTGGTGCCAGGGCTACTCCGAGCCGGGCTCAGGAAGCGACCTCGCGTCGCTGCGGACGACCGCGGAAGACGCCGGCGACCACTTCATCGTCAACGGTCAAAAGACTTGGACCTCGTTCGCTCAGTACGCCGACTGGATCTTCTGCCTCGTGCGAACCGACCAGTCGGTGAAGAAGCAGGCTGGGATCACCTTCCTGCTGATCGATTTGAAGAGCCCTGGCGTGGAGGTGAAGCCCATGTTGACGCTCGGCCACACGCCGGCCTTCTGCGACACGTTCTTCGACAACGTGAAAGTTCCCAAAGAGAACGTGGTCGGCAGCATCAACCAGGGCTGGACGATGGCCAAGGCGCTGCTCGGCCACGAGCGGACGCTTTTGGCCATGATCGGTCCGTCGCGAAACGTGCTGCAGAAGTTGAAGCGCATTGCGGCGCACAAGACGGCCAACGGGCGCCCGATGCTCGAGGACCCCGTCTGGCGCGCCCGCATCGCGCGCCTCGAAATGCGTTTTCGTGCGCACCTCATGGTCAGCTACCGCGCGCTTGCCGATCAGCAGAAAGGCAAGTCGCCGGGTCCCGAGTCCTCGATTCTGAAGCTCGTCGGGACCGAGCTCATTCAAGAGCTCACCGAGCTGGCCATGGAAGTCATGGGGGAGAGCTCGCTGACCTGGTACAACGACGGCGTCTGCCTCCCCGTGGAGGAATCGATCGGGCCCTACTTCTGCTACGAGCGCGCCGCCACGATCTACGGCGGCTCCAACGAGATTCAACGAAACGTCATCGCCAAAATGATCCTCCAGCTGCCGAGCAGCTGACCGGTGAAGCCAACACAGGAGTGATTCCCACATGGACTTTGAGCTCGACCCAGATCAACAAATGCTCGCCAAGACGGTGGCCGGCTTTGCAAAGAACGAGTCGCCCGTTGCAAGGTTTCGGGCGCTGCGCGACGACGACATCGGCTACGACCCCGCGGCGTGGCAGAAGATGGGAGAGCTTGGCTGGCTTGGCATCCCCTTTGCCGAATCGGTTGGCGGCTTTGGCGGCGGGTTCGTCGAGTGCGCAATCGTCTTGGAAAACCTGGCCACGACGCTCGTACCCGAGCCCTATCTGGCATCGGTTGTCCTCGGAGGGATGACCCTCGCGCGGGCGGGAAACGAGGCCCAGCACGAGGCCTATCTCACGCCGATGATCGAAGGCGAGGCGAGCTTGGCCCTCGCTTACTCGGAGGCGCAAAGCCGCTACGACGTTGGCGCGGTGGAGACCACCGCCACGCCGGACGGAGCCGGCTATCGGATTTCGGGTGAAAAGGTCTGGGTGCTAAACGGGCACCACGCGGACCAACTCATCGTGTCCGCCAAAGCGCCCGGGGGCGTGACGCTCTTCGTCGTGCCGCGGGAGGCAGCAGGCGTGAGTGTGAGGGTCGCAAAGACAATCGACGGCAAGAAAGCAGGGTTCATCCGATTCGAAAGCGTTGCGGTCGGCGCAGATGCACGGCTCGGCGAGGAAGGCGCAGGGACGAAAGTCCTCGATCGGACGATGGACTTCGCCGCATCCGCAGCGGTTGCAGAGGGCGTCGGGATCGCCAGCACCATGCTTCAAATGACGGTGGACTACCTAGGGACGCGCGAGCAGTTTGGCGTCAAGATCGGCTCGTTCCAAGCGCTTCGACACCGTGCGGTCGACATGTACGCCGAAACCGAGCTCCTTCGTTCGATTTCAATGGCGGCGATGGTTCGAGCGGACGACGACGACGCGAGCGCCCGGCGCAGCGACATCTCTGCAGCGAAATACCAGCTCGCCACCGGGGGGATTTGGGTCGCGCAGCAGTCGCTTCAGCTTCATGGCGGCATCGGCGTCACCGACGAGCACGACATCGGCCTCTACTTCAAGCGCATGTACGCC
>CBESWY010000400.1:0-2051 GCA_965533395.1 uncultured Myxococcales bacterium | reverse complement strand
GCGGAGTTGGTGAGCTGCGGGGACACGTCCTGGCCGACGACCCCGACGAAGGCGCCGGAGATTGGGCTGTCGCTCCCCTCTACGAGAACCCGGCCGTGTAGCTGACCCGTTGGCACCGAGTCGGCGACAGGCTCCGCCGGACCCGACACGATCGGCCGCGCTGGGCGTGGGTCGAATGCATAGGCGACCCCCAAGATGACGTTGTACGGGGCGGTTGGCGCAAGCTCCCGGACGAAGTGGCGCGTCCCGGTGAGCCCGACGTCGGCTGCGACGGTGAACGCAAGCCCCTTGGGCGGCGGAAGAATTCGCAGACCAAACGTGAGCGCCATGGGAAATGCCTTTGGGCCTTCGTCCGCCAGGCAACCGTCGTCGTTGCTGCGAGTAGCGGCAGCGCACTGGAAGCCCTGGCGGTTGATCGGGATGTCCCACTCCCACTCGAGCATGGGATGGAGCCCCACCTTGCGGGCGCTGAGCGGAGCTTCAAACCCCGTCGCGATGCGCACGAAGTCCGTTCGATTGACACCGTAGGCATACCGCTCGAAAGCGGTGAGCAGGTGACGCGTCTCCTCGGGGCGGGGCACAGCGCCGTCGAACGCCGCGTATCTCCGATCTTCGATGCCTTCGGTGAGGTTCGCGGAGTTGTCAAACCAGTATTGGGCATTGATTCGCAAGATCATCGGCGCCTCACGGCGCTCGTGCTCTCGAAAGTCGAAGGTGAGGTTGCCGCGGAGACCGAAACTGGTGGAGCGGAGTCTGGCCTTTGGGTCACTCACGCCGCCGAGAAAGGCGAGGCTCGCGTCACCGCCGACGGCGAGCCAGGGCTTCGCCCGATAGAAGCCCTTGAGCCCAAGCAAGACGTCGGCAACGCGCTGGATCAACATGGGGTCGTTGGAGTCGTCCCAGGCCGAGGTCACTTGTGCTGCAGCGAACACTTCGAGGTAGTCCGTCGGCGTCACGCTCAGCGAGAGATTGCCCGCGAAGTGCTGCGCCCGGTCGGTCGGGACAAAGTAGTCATCAATCACGAAGAACTCGGTGTTCAACGCGAGTCGAAACGTGCCTTTGGGACCAGAGGCGGCATCGATGATTCGAATGCCGCCGGTCGGCCCGCTGAAGCTGTTCTGGACCTCGGCGACCCGCGCGTCGCGCGTCACGTCGGGGGGAACGGGATCGTCCTCGGCACGGACCGGTGCGGCGCACGCCAATGCAACAACGCCCCCCAAACAGGGCAGTATCCAACTCCTGCGCATTCCCCTCGCCTGTTCCCCACCCGAAATTATGGCACTTTGCGGGTGCCCCGCGCCAACTTGAACGAGCTATTTCGCGGCGATGTGGAGATCCGCCTTGCCGTCTGGCGGGATCATCACCTTTTTGGGGGCCGTAGCGCTTCCGCTCGAGGGCTTGAACACGGCTAGGTACCGACCGCCGGGAACCGACCTCATGGTGCAGCTGCCCTGACTGGTTGTACAGGTGAACGTACCGCCGGCACCGCTGAGCTCGACGCGGCCATCGACGGGCTTGTTGTCCGCGCTACGCACCTTCACGTGAACCACAGCGTCGGCCTTGACCTGGGCTGTGAACAGAAGGCTGAGAGCGCACAGGAGGATGGCGGCGACGCGGCTCATGACTCGTCAGCCCTCTTCGACCGCGCCGGCAAAATCACTGAGGCGGACTTCTTCATACTCGTCGTCATTCGATTCTGGAGGCTCCGATTCTTCGACGTCGGAATCGCCCTGAGCTTCACTGGCCAGTGCAGATGGGCGACCTTTGGGATCGGGCAGCGGCGGCCGGGATGGGATCGGAAGCCCGTCTTCATAGGCGAAAAGGCCCGTCGTGTGGACGTCGCTCACCTCTCCATCCGTGCTGAAGCGAAGCTCCTCGGCCTTTGCGAGGGAAGGCCGGGTGAGGCCGTCGGGGGCTTCGGCCAAGCGCAAACGTGGCGGAGCGGGAGGCGCCGCCGGTGGCGCGGCCATTGAAGGGACGGGAACCGGCATGCCGACTCGCGGCGCGGCAGCGATGCCATGCTCGAAGGCATAGTCGGCGTCGACGGTCTC
>CBESWY010000399.1:0-2056 GCA_965533395.1 uncultured Myxococcales bacterium | reverse complement strand
GAGTCGCTGATGCGGCTCGCACGGATCCGGATGATCGAGCGCACTCCGGGGTAGTCGTCGAACCGCTCGCGCAAGCTGTCGAACTCGTCGTCGCCTGGCTCCACGACGTCGCCGACGCCGTGCACCCGGACGATTCTCGGTGGGCCTTCGAACGCACAGAACATCAAACAGATGCGGCCGTTCTCCCGAAGATGGGCGATCGTTTCGACACCGCTCCCGGTGAAATCGAGGTACGCGATCGTGCGATCGTCGAGCACCGCGAAGGTGCCCGCAAGGCCTTTGGGCGACACGTTGACGTGCCCCTCCGAAGTCGACGGTGCGGTCGCGACGAAGAACATTTTCTGCCTGTCGACGAAGCTCCGGAGCTTCTCGTTGAAGGCGTCGAAGGTCTTGGCCATGGGCCAAGCTTGACACCCAGGCAGCCGTACTCTAGATCCGCATATGGGACTGAAACGGTCCGGTATATAACTCTCTGAAAATGCTCCGAATTTCCAAAATGACCGACTATGCAGTCGTGCTGGCCACCCATTTGGCCGCCGCGGACGGAGCGCAAGCTGCCCGCGACCTGGCCCTGCAGACCCAGATCCCCGAACCGACCGCGAGCAAGGTCCTGAAGAAGCTGGCGCGAGCCGGCGTGGTGATCTCGCAGCGCGGTGCAAAAGGCGGCTACGCGCTTGCTCGTCGTCCCGAGCAGATCGGGATCAACGAGGTCATCGAAGCGATCGAAGGCCCGATTGCCGTGACCGAGTGCTCGGACGAAAGCACCGATTCGTTCTGCGAGTATGAAACCAACTGCGGGGTCCGGGCCAACTGGCAGCGCATCAATCATGCGGTTCACCGCGCCCTGTCCGAGATCAGCCTGGCGGACATGGCGTTCCCGGGCACGGAGGAGCTCGTGTCGATTGCACTCTCTGGCAAGGATGCCGAGCGGATGCGCGACGCCGGTGCGCCCAGCAACGACGTTCACTGAGTCGGAGTAACTCATGTCAGCAGCAACCGAACAAATCGACGACATCCTCAAGAAGCGCTACGACGCCGGTTTCATCACCGACATCGAACAGGAGTACGCGCCGCCCGGTTTGAGTGAAGACATCGTCGCCTTCATCTCGAACAAGAAGCAAGAGCCCGATTGGCTTCTCCAATGGAGACTCAAAGCCTATCGGCGCTGGCTCGAAATGAAGGAGCCGACCTGGGCCAAGGTCAGCTACCCCAAGATCAACTATCAGGACATCTGTTACTACGCGGCGCCGAAGTCGAACGAGAACGCGCCGAAGAGCCTCGACGAAGTCGATCCGGAGCTCCTCAGAACCTATGAAAAGCTGGGGATTCCCCTCCACGAGCGGGAAATCCTGGCCGGTGTTGCGGTCGATGCCGTGTTCGATAGCGTATCGGTTGCCACGACGTTCCGGAAGAGGCTCTCGGAGGTCGGCGTCATCTTCATGTCGTTCTCGGAGGCCGTGCAGGAACATCCCGAGCTGATCAAGAAGTACCTGGGCTCGGTCGTACCGGTCTCCGACAATTTCTTTGCGGCACTCAACAGCGCGGTCTTCAGCGACGGCTCGTTTGTCTACATTCCAAAGGGTGTGCGCTGCCCGATGGAGCTGTCGACCTACTTCCGGATCAACGCCGCGAACACCGGGCAGTTCGAGCGAACGCTCATCATCGCGGACGAGGGAAGCTACGTGAGTTATCTCGAAGGATGCACGGCACCGATGCGCGACGAAAATCAGCTGCACGCCGCGGTCGTCGAGCTGGTCACGCACGAGGATGCCCAAATCAAGTACTCCACGGTGCAGAATTGGTACCCCGGCGATGAGAACGGGAAGGGTGGCATCTTCAACTTCGTCACCAAGCGCGGCATCTGCGAGGGCGCCCGCTCGAAGATAAGCTGGACGCAGGTCGAAACAGGCTCGGCGATCACGTGGAAATACCCGAGTTGCATTCTCAAGGGCGACGACTCGATCGGGGAGTTTTATTCGGTGGCCTTGAGCAACCACCGTCAGCAGGCCGACACCGGGACCAAGATGATCCACCTCGGCAAGAACACGAAATCCAC
>CBESWY010000398.1:0-2056 GCA_965533395.1 uncultured Myxococcales bacterium | reverse complement strand
GTTCTCGAATCTGCTCACCTACCACAGCATGTTGCACGAAGACATGCGCCACTTCTTCGATGGTTTTCCGTCGAACGCGCACCCGATGGCGATCCTCTCGTCCATGGTAAGCGCGCTTTCCGCGTACTACCCGGACAGCATCGAGCCCGACTCGCACAACATCACGCACATCGCGCGCCTCCTCTCGAAGCTTCGGACAATTGCGGCGTTCAGCCATCAGAAGAGGCAGGGGCGGCCGGTCGCCTACCCGAAGAACAGCCTCGATTACTGCGGGAACTTCCTCTACATGATGTTCTCGCACCCGGCCGAGCCGACGTACGAACCAGACCCTGAGCTCGTGAAGGCGCTCAACGTCCTGTTCATCTTGCATGCCGACCACGAACAAAACTGCTCGACCTCGACGGTCCGGCTGGTGGGCTCGAGTCAGGCGAATCTGTACGCCGCGGCCAGCGCGGGGGTCTCTGCGCTCTGGGGGCCGTTGCACGGAGGCGCCAACCAGGCCGTCATCGAGATGCTGAAAGAGATTCGCGACGAAGGCGGCGATCCCGCGCTGTTCATGCAGCAGGTGAAGAACCGAGAGCGAAGGCTGATGGGCTTCGGGCACCGCGTGTACAAAAATTTCGACCCACGGGCGACGATCCTGAAGAAGTACGCCGACCGCTTGTTGAATCATCTCAAGATCGAAGACGAGCTCTTCGACATTGCGCGGCAACTCGAAGAGGTCGCGCTCTCCGATGAGTACTTCATCGAGCGAAAGCTCTACCCCAACGTCGACTTCTACAGTGGCATCATCTACCGCGCGATGGGTATTCCCACAGAGATGTTCACCGTCCTGTTTGCTCTGGGCCGCATCCCGGGGTGGATCGCCCACTGGAAAGAAATGATGGAAGACCCGGACGTGCGCATCGGACGCCCCCGTCAGGTCTACACCGGGGAGCGGCGAAGAGAGTACACTCCCCGGGAAAGCCGCCGGCCGTCGCTTCCCTAGTCGCTATGGGCGAACCCTTCAACCCAGGCCTGAAAGCGCACGAGCTCCCACGCGAGACACTCATCGAGTTGTGGCATCGAACGGTGCAAGCGCACGAGTTGCTCTTCGAGACTTGGTTCGCTGCGGTTTCGCAGAAGTATGAAGAAGACATCGCCGAAGCCGTCGCGGTCCGTGGCTGGCCGCTCCGAAAGATCGGCGCGACCCCCAAAGAGCTCTTCTTTGACGATTTGAGGTTCATCGCGGCGGCGACCGAGCTCAAGCCCGAGATGCTCACGATCGCGAAACGCGACCAGGCCGAAACGCCTCAGGAGCTTTGCGGCGATCGCTCTTGGTTCCAGCTCTTCGTATCGCCGTCTCGCCTCTTGGGCGGCAAGGTGAAGTCGCCACAGGGGAAGCCAGCCTGGGTCGGTAGCCCGGGCAGGCTACGCGGCATGGCACGCGGAAGAGCAATCGACATCGGCTTCGCGGTGCTTTTGAAAGCCTGGCAGTCGTCTCAAGGCGCGCGTGTCTCGGAGATCGACATCGAGGCCTTCGAACGGAAGGTCGCCGGCGTCTACGACGAGAAGACCTTGGCGCTCTTGTGGAACTACGCAGCGCTGGCCTACATGCTTGGCACCGACCGCTGGTACACCGGCATCCGCCAACGATACGGCGACGACGCGGCTCAGGAGCTCGAAAAAGACGTATGGATCGACCGGGGCGCCGCCGAGCACGATTTGAGCATCGGGCAGCAGGCGATGGGGGTGACCGGTGACGACGTCGAAAGCCTTCTTCGCAGCTTTCAATTTGCGCCGGGCGAAGTCGGGATCCTAGACGTCGAGTTCGAGCTGATCGACGAGACCCACGGGATCATGACGCATCACGCCTGTCCGGCGCTGGACCGCTTCGAGCACTTCGACGACGTACGGCAAAAGCACTGCTGCGACATCTGCATCGCCGGAATGCCGATCTCCGGTGAGATGCTGAACCGAAAGATCGAGTGCAAGCCTCTGAAGCTCCCGCCCCGTGCGGACGCAAACGACATCGCCTGTCGCTGGGAGTATCGGCTCCGCGATCAATCCTGAGCGG
>CBESWY010000397.1:0-2061 GCA_965533395.1 uncultured Myxococcales bacterium | reverse complement strand
GCGACGGAATGCACTTCGTCAGGCGCGAGAGAGAAGACTTCATCCGCGCCGAGCTCCACGTCGTTCACATACGCGTGTGCCTCGTCGACCGTGGAATCATTGGCGCTCAGCTCGTCGGCGGAGTCGTCTTGCGCGGGTGCCGCGTCGATCTCGCCGGTTGGTTCGTTTTCTTCAGGATCGGGCAGCGGAGGCTCGGACACGGCCTGACGCGCAAGCACGAGGCGCTCGAACACGACCTCGTACCGGCCGTCCAGCTCCAAGCCTTCGACGACGACATCATAGCGAGTTTCCGGAACACGATCGGCGCCTCCGTCGACGGCAGCGCGAACAACGCCCGTACCCTCCAGAGCCGATGTGCCGTCGGCAAGCAGCACCGCGAATTGGATCTGTGAACCATCTTCGTAGGCGACGGGCCCGTAGAGAATGAGTGTGTCTCGTTCGACCCGATCGAGGAAGCCCTCGGAGAGCTCTCCGATGTCGGTGAAATGTGTTGGTACCGTGAGGACTTGGCTCATCGCTCCCCCGCTTCGCTTTCTTCGAGAGGACTCGTTTGCAGCTCGTCTCCGGCTGCGAGGAGCTCCTCTACTCTACGCTCGGCTTCATCCAGTCGTTTCGCTCCGGCCCGCGACAGGCGGACTCCCTCTTCAAACATCGCCAGAGACTGCTCCAGAGGCAAATCTCCTTCTTCTAATTGCGCTACGACGGTTTGGAGCCGGTCCATAACCTCCTCGAATGGAGCATCTCCGGCAGAACCGGCCCTCCCCTTTGATTTCCCCATGTTTTCAACCATACAGCACCGAAAGCCCTACGTCATCAACCTGAGTATCGGGCGCATTCGAGTTGAAGTGTTTCGAACGGCGCTGTAGGTGAGTGAAGGAGGAGCACGTTCACCGCTCCGGGGCTCCTGAGCTGATGCGCCGCACCCACTCTGTCGTCACTCCTGGAAACCACGATGGCGTTCATCTGGGGCACAGGGCGCTCATCAACGCGGCCAAGCAGACCGCGGATGGCCACGGCTGGCAAACCCTGGCCATGTGCTTCGAACCCCATCCGACTGCGGTCCTCGCACCCGAGCGAGCTCCCGTGCTGCTTACCGACATGGAGCGCCGCGTGGAGCTCCTGAAGGGGGCCGGTTGTGACGACGTCGTGGTGCTGCCGTTCGACAGCGAGTTCTCGAAAATGACGCCGGATGGCTTCGTCGAGCGGGTGCTGCTCGACGCGTGCAAGGCCAAGGGTGTGGTGGTGGGCCCCGATTTCCATTTCGGGCACAAGCGCTCGGGCAATATCGCCAACCTGCGGGACTGGGGCGCGCGCGAAGGGTTCACGGTGGAGCTCGTGCAGCCGGTGATGTACCAAGGCCAGGCCGTGTCGTCGACGCGGCTTCGCAGAATCATCGGGGAAGACGGGAACGTCGAGGATGCGGCGCTCATGATGACGCGGGTGCACGAAACCGCCGGGCTGGTCACGCGCGGCGACCAACGCGGCCGTGAGCTCGGTTTTCCGACGGCGAATCTCGCGGTGGAGCCCCTCCAGCTTCCAAAGGACGGGGTGTATGCGGTGGTCGCTCGAGTTCTCGACGAGCCCAGTGCGCCGCTGCTCCACGGGGTCGCTAATCTGGGCAACCGGCCGACCTTCGAGGCGGGGCACTCGATCGAGGTCCACCTGCTCGGGTTCGAGGGCGACCTCTATGGGAAACGGATGCGCGTGGGCTTCGTGGCTCGCATCCGAGGCGAAGCGAAGTTTGGCGGGCTCGAGGCGCTCCGCCAGCAGATCGATCGGGACTGCGACCAGGCCAAGAACGCGCTACAACGGATGGACCCGGAGCTGGTTCGATGGATCTGACCCGACTTTACAACCTGACGACGCTGGAGCTTCGCGAAGAGGCCGAGCGCCAGGGCGTGGACGACACCTATGCGATGAGCCGCGGGCAGCTGATTCACGCGATTCGCAACAGGGCCGGCGGACAGGATTCCGAAGGGTTGTTGGGCAAAGTGCTGGGCTTCGCCAAGTGGGCGCTCAAGGCCGCCCAGGAAGAGCCCGGCAAAAAGCCCGAAGAGGGCG
>CBESWY010000396.1:0-2067 GCA_965533395.1 uncultured Myxococcales bacterium | reverse complement strand
AGAGGCGGAAACCCATTTGGAAGAGGAAGGTGCGGGGGGCGCCGGCGGCGATGTGTCGTGCGGGCTGGTCCGATGGTGGGGTTGTGGGACTCCAGTTTGATTCGAAAACGAACTCCTGGGCCGCATAGCGGGTGTCCAACAAGTTGAAGACCTGGAAGCCCAGCTCCAAAAACCACCAGGAGAGGCCAGCGCTCAGCTCGAGAAGGTTGACGCGCGGCGACTTCTCGGAGAAGCGCAGCGGGCGTTCACTCACGAATGTGTAACCGAGGCCGAGCTTGCCGCGAAGGGGATGTTTGCCGAGGTCCACGAGGTCGTCCGATGCGCCGATGTCCAGTCGCAAGAGCCACGGGGGAACGAACGGGATCGGGTCACCGGCTTCAAGCCCGGACGGCGGCTCACCCGGCTCGGGGTCCGGGGTTTCGTCTAGGGTGGCCTTCACATAGGTCACCGAAAACGCGCCAAAGAGCCAAGGTAGGGGGCGCGCCTGGGCGTAGAAGACGGCACCGATGCGAGTCGTCGGCCCAATCGGCTCAAAGCGGGCTTCGTGTGCCTCGAAGATCAGATCGTTGTTCATCTTTGCGAAAAACCCCGTCAGCGCGACCCGAAGCTCGTCGTTCTTGCCGACGCGCGACCGCAAGCCGACGTCGGCCGAGTGCACCTTGGTGAAGGGGACATCTTCGTTCTCGGTGATCAGGCGCGCCTGAGGTGAGCGGAAGCCGCGCCCATAGGCGAGCACGACGTCGAGCTCCTCGATCGGTTTCACCGTGACCACGGCGCGGGGTCCGACCACGACGCCGGCAGCGGTCCGGCGATACGGCGCCACGTCGACTGGAGAAACGCTCTCTCGCCGGTCAGTGACGTTGTAGAACAAGACATCGGAACGGACGCCGCCGGCGATGTTCAGGTACTTGGTGAAATCCCAGTCGAGGTCGAGCCAGACGCCCAGGTCGGTTTCCGCGATCTCGGCATCGATGCGCTCCTGATAGATTCGGCTCGTCGGGGCATCGACCAAGTTGAGCTCTTGCGCAATGAGGTCGACGCGGGTCGACACACCAAGCTCCACGGTTCCCTTCGCCCAATCGGCCGGTGTAAATTCACGCGTCCGATGGCGTGCATTGCCGCCGATGACGAAGCGCCGATCGAGCTGCTCGACCAGGTCGCCGGGCGTGACTCCGTCGGCATCGGTTTCGAGAAAGCCGCGGAAGTTTTCTTTCAAACGAAAGTCGTGGAATTGAAGCCAGAGGCCGAAGCTCGAATTGCGCTCGTCCTCTCCGCGGTGCTCACCCGAGAACCCGAGGATTGCGCTGAGATTGGAGCCGTTTTGGGCGAGCGCCGTATCGAGTGGGTAGACGTCGAGCCAGCCGACTTCGCCGGCTTGGATGTCATCGAGCCGGAGGACGCCGGCCAAGTCGTAGCTAGCGCCTCCGAAGCTGCCATGAACACGAAAACGCCACTTCTCGCGACCAAAGCCGAATTGAAACATCACCGACCCATCGATGCCTTCGCGGTTCTGACCGAATCCGTCGGTTCGCCGAAGCTGAAAGGCGCCAAAGGTATCGGGATCACTGCCTTCGGGCGCGAAGATCGCGGTCTGTCGGAACGTCCGAAACGACCCGAGCTCGGTTTGCGCGTAGACGCCGCGCTGCTCGACGCCGAGCTCATACTCGATGGTGCCTGCGATTGCGAAGTCACCTTGAATTGGATCGTAGACCCCTTCGGCAACGCGGAGTTGTCGAACCACCTCGGGGATGACGAAGCCCTGGAACGTGTAGCCTTGCCCGTGAATGTGTGACGGCTGGTTCAGCGGGATGTTGCCAACCTTGAATTCGATGTCCTGCCCGTGCTCGGAGTCGAATCCACGAAGAAAGAACCGCTCACCGACTGCACCGCCTTCGGGCTGCGACGCATAGAGGCCAGGGACGCGCTTGAGCAGGTCGTTTGCGGAGAAGACAGGAGCGGCGTTGAGGATGTCTTGGCCGATTTCGAAGTCGGCAGCACCGCGGCCGCCGCTACGAAGGCGCTCCGCGTGAACTCGAGCGTCGGCGCGGAACGCAGTGTCAGCGTCAG
>CBESWY010000395.1:0-2091 GCA_965533395.1 uncultured Myxococcales bacterium | reverse complement strand
GAGCAAGCCCCAAGCGAAGAAGAGGGCGAACCAGAAACCGTTCTCTGACCCGAGGGGAAACGCTCCCCTTAGGATTGCGCCACGAGTTGCTTCGGCAACGCCGGCCTCCGCATCAGTCGAACGAACCCAGCCATTTGGGCGCCGAGGTAGTGCGTCGTCGCGCGAAACGGCGAGAGCTGTGCGTCCGGTTCCTTGCCGTCGCTCATGCGCTCGAGTTGGGCGCCGTGGTATCCCGCCTCGGCCATTGCGCTGAACTGCTTGTCGATGAATCGAACCGGCTTCAACGGGGATACGATCGACGGGTCACCCGCGATGAGCTTCGCCGGAAAATCTGGGTCCACGGCGAGCGGCCGTGCAAGACCGATCACATCGACCGCGTCGCTCGAGAGCACCTCGTTCATCACTGCAGCCGAGCGCAAACCTCCGGTCAGCATGAGCGGCCGCTTGAAGGCCTGCCGAATTCCCTCCGCGTACTTGAAGAAATAGGCCTCCCGCGCCTTGGTGGTTTCGGCCCTGTCATCATCGACACCGACGAGAAGCGCAGGGCTCTCGTAGTTGCCGCCGGAGATTTCGAGCAGATCGATGCCCTCGGCGTCGAGCAGGCGTGCGACCTCGATCGACTCTTCGTGGGTGAAGCCACCCCGCTGAAAGTCGGACGAATTGAGCTTCACGGAAACGGCAAAGCCAGGTGAAGTCTCCCGGCGTACTGCCCGAATGCACTCCAGCAGAAATCGAGCGCGATTTTCCAGCGAACCGCCCCATTTGTCGGTCCGGAGATTCGTCAGAGGAGACAGAAACTGGCTTCCTAGGTACCCGTGCGCCGAGTGGATCTGCACGCCGTCGAATCCGGCCTTCTCCGCCTGCGCGGCCATGACGCCAAATCCCTGGATCAGCGCTTCGATTTCGTCGGAGTCGAGCGCCCGTGGCTTCGCAAACGACGCGATCATCTTGACCGCATCGCCGGCTGAAGGCGCGACCGGCTTGCGCGTGATGAACAAGCTCGATTGACGGCCCGGATGGCTCACCTGCATGATCACTTTGGCTCCGCCGGACTTGGCCCGGCGAGCGAATTCTTGAAACGCTTCGAAGTTGCTCCTCGCGTCCAAGACCACGTTGCCCGCTTGTTCCAAAAAAGCGCCGGTCGATCATCACGTTGCCCGTGATCAGAAGCCCCGCACCGCCATTCGACCAGCGTTCGTACAAACGAAAGTGCCGTTCGTTGGGGTCACCGTCGATGGGGTCGGCGATGTTCTCGGTCATGGCGGCCTTGGCTACTCAATTCTTCAGCGTGAGGCCGTTTGGGAGCGTGAGAGGGGAGTTGATCATGGCCTGCCGATCCTGCAGCGCACCACCGCCCTTGACAAGGTCTCGAAGACCGCACCGGTTGCGAACCGGGCTCAGGCAGCAGGCTCACGGTCGGCGATGCCGCGCGTAGCAACGGAGCACCCAGTCGATCATCCGGTAACCCCGCATCTTCTCGACCCATTCATCCCCGACCTTGCCGTACGCCATTCGGGGATAGAACGGGTGCTCCGGCGGTCGTGCCAGGGGCGAAAGCATCGAGGCCATGGTCAGGTCCGCCAATGTGAACGTGTCGCCCACCAAATACGGGGTCGGATCGCGAAACGATGCGTCCCGCCCTTGAAGGAAGTCGCGAACAATCTTCTCGCTCACCGCAGTCGCCTCCGGATTCACCCGAAGAGCCTTGAACGCAAGCCTGCGAGACGCCGGAAAAACGAGATTGTGCATCCGCGCTTCGGCGGGACGCACGTTGAGCGCCCACGCCTTCTTTAGCAGCTCCAAATCTGCGCCGATCGCAAGGTAGGCCATCCTACGGACGTGGGGGCCAAGCGACCTGGCTTCGTCCGCGACCCGAAGGACTTCCTCTCGATGCTGAGCGGGGACCAACACGGGCTCGGGAAAACGCTCCTCGAGGTACGCACAAATCGCAGCGCTCTCTTGAATGACCCGACCGTCGATGCTCAGAACCGGCGTGTAGGTTTTCTTCAGTCGCCAGGTTCGCAGCATGTGCAGCATCGGCGCCCAGGACACTTCGGTGTACGAGACGCCTTTGTAGTCCAGCGCCCAGCG
>CBESWY010000394.1:0-2105 GCA_965533395.1 uncultured Myxococcales bacterium | reverse complement strand
CCTTTTGGAGCGTGTAGGCGGCAGAGAGCCCAGCCAACCCGGCGCCCAAAATCACGTCGCGCCGCTCTGCCATCAGTGCGGCAAGCTCTCTTCAACCGGTTCGCCGTCGGTGAGCAGTTGAAATTGCGGATGTGCGACACGCAGCTCGTCATAGGTTCCCTGCGCAGAAACGATGCCGTCTTCAAGGAAGAAGATCGTGTCGCAGTTCTTCACAGTGCTCAACCTATGCGCGATGATGATCACAGTCTTGCTCGGTGCGAGGCTGTCTACGGCTTCCATGACGAGCCTTTCAGTGACGTTATCCAGTGCACTGGTAGCTTCGTCCAAGATGAGGACATCGGGATCATGGTAGAGCGCTCGAGCGATACCGACGCGCTGCCGCTCCCCGCCGGAGAGACGAACACCGCGTTCCCCCGTGCGGCTCTCGTACTTCTCCGGAAACTCGTTGGCTACGAACGAATGAAAGCTGGCGAGCTTCGACACCGCTTCGACCCGAGCCTGGTCGATCTTCTCCTTCGGGACCCCAAATGCGATGTTTCCAGCAAGGGTTGTGTCTGCGAGAAAGATGGTCTGCGGAACGTAGCCAATCGAAGCCTGCCAAGGCCGCAGCTGCGCGTCGTCGATTTCCATCCCGTCAACCAGGACACTGCCCGCGGAGGGCCGCAGCAGGCCCAAGATGAGGTCTACGGTGGTGGTCTTACCCGACCCCGTAGTGCCCACAATCCCGATTTTGGACCCAGCCGGGATTGTGAAGCTCATGCGTTTGAGGGTTGGGACGTCGCTCCCAGGATATCGATAAACGAGGTCCCTAAACTCCAGCTCCTTCTTCAGCCTGACCCGTGCCTCGACGTCTCGCCCTGCTTCGAACGCTTGGAGGCTGCTTCGCGTATCCTTCGCGAAGCGAAGCGGGCCCTTTAGAGACGCGAGCGCGACGGACGAAAACTCCATCTCGGCGAGGTGCACGTAGATACGCTGAAGCGCCGGCATCATCTTGTATCCGGCGAAGGCGTAAAGCCCAATCATCGGAAGTCCGGCCGCAAACCCGCCACGTGTCGCGAGTACGTACAGAACCACCAACAACATTCCGCCAAACACGATGGCTTGCATCGCGATGACCGGCACCTGTCCGATGACTTTAGACCAGATCATCGCGTCACACATGCGACGCGACACGGACTCGAATTGCCCGGCGAATGACTTCTCCGCGTGCAGGACTTTCACTTCCTTAATGCCGGTGAAGGCTTCGGCCAAGACGTGATAGCGACCTTGGTTCGACTCGAGCCACGATTCGCCAGCTCGAACGATTCGACCCCGGAGGAAGCGGTATGTGGTCACGTACGCCCCGGCGAGAACGACGACGGTCGTGGCAGCCAGTATGGGATCGATGATGAGCAGAAAAGCAAACACGGCAAGCGCAACGAGCGCGTTGCTGGCGATCATGAGTGTCGGCAAGACCGCGTGATAAATGACCTGATTCACCTCGTTGATCGTGGTCGCAGAAAGCTCTGAGCTGTGCCTCGCGAGGAACCACTCGTACGGCTGTTGCAGGTACGTCTCCACGATTCGGCAACTCCAAGAGTGCATCAAATCCCCGGCGTACCGAACCTGTGCCCAAACGACGAGCGCCTGCAGAACCAAAGCCGAGACGACCAGGCAAAAGACCGACGCGCCGGTAAGGAGCAACAAATGGTCTGCTGAGGTAACGCCGGTCCATTTCGACAGTGCTGCAAGCGCCGAATTGCTCTCGATGAGATCTGGGGACGAAAGGACCGCCAGAAACGGCATGATCGACGCGACTCCGGTCGCTTCGAGAAGCGCGAGCGCACCCATGAGGAACAACAATTTCAGGGCCCCTCGCTTTTCGGAGGGCGCGAGCATTGCGTAAAGCTGGCGGACCGACTCAATCACTTCGACTCAACCCTCATATTGCCAGGTCATTGGGCTCCGTGGGCGATGGTACGCTCCACGTGCCCGAGGATGTTCTCGACATAGTCCCGGAAGGTATGGCGCCGCGCAAAGTCGAGACCGCGTTCGCGGAAGTACGCACGCAGCTCAGGGTCGTCGTGCAGCCGCTCCATTGCAGCAGCAAGGGCCTCAGCATCGCC
>CBESWY010000393.1:0-2106 GCA_965533395.1 uncultured Myxococcales bacterium | reverse complement strand
CGGCCACGAAGGCTGCAATCATAGGTAAGAAGTGAGCTGAGGCTAGAACGCAGCGGCTCAGCCCGGATAACTCCGCGATGGCAAACCCTAGCTGTCGCCGAAGCCGGTGCCTATCGCAGAAATGGTGCAACCGCTCGGACTAGTCGAAAAGGCCTACATCCTCGAGGTCCTGGAACTGAATGGCGGAAATCGGACACGCACCGCCCAACAGCTCGGAATCGGCTCGGCGACGCTGTATCGCAAGCTCAAGAGCTACGGCATAGTCGGCGGCAAGCCCGCAGCCCGCAAGGGCGCTGGAAGGGAAAGCGCATGAACCAAGACGAGAGCTCGGGAGCAGTCCAGCGCGTAGCGCTGCTCGGAAACCACCTGCCGCGGCAGTGCGGGATTGCCACGTTCACGACCGACCTGGCCGACGCGATCTCGGCGACGTTCCCAGGCATCGACTGCGGAGTCATCGCCATGAACGACGCCGGGAAGCGCCACGCTTACGGCGATCGCGTTCGCTTCGAAATCGCCGAGAGCGATCCCGCGTCGTACCGGCGCGCCACCGACTTCTTGAACATCAGCGGGATGGACGTCCTTTGCCTCCAGCACGAGTACGGCATCTTCGGAGGCAAGGCGGGCAGCCACATCCTCGCACTCCTCAGCGACGTGCGCATGCCGATCGTGACGACGCTACACACCGTCCTCGGCGAGCCCACGCTGGAGCAACGCCGCGTGATGGACGAGGTCACTCGACTCTCCAGCCGCTTGATCGTGATGAGCCACCGCGGCGCCGAGCTATTGCACGAAGTGCATGGGGTGCCGGCCGACAAGATCGACTTCATCCCTCACGGGATTCCCAGCTTGCCGAGCAGTCGAGCCAGCAAGAAGCGCCTGGGTGTCGAGGAGATGTCGCTGATCCTCACTTTCGGACTCCTCTCTCCGGACAAAGGGATCGAATACGTGATCGATGCGCTGCCCGCCATCGTCGCGAGTCACCCGACGGCGACCTATGTGGTCGTCGGCGCCACACACCCGCACGTGAAGGAGCGGCAAGGGGAGGCCTACCGGCGCAGCCTCGAGCTTCGGGCTCACAAGCTCGGTGTGGACGCGCGCGTCGTCTTTCACGATCGCTTCGTGAGCGCGTCCGAGCTAGCCGAGTTCTTGTCGGCGGCGGACATCTATATCACCCCGTACCTGAACCCGGAACAGATCACCTCCGGGACACTGGCATACGCGCTGGGGAACGGAAAGGCCGTCGTTTCGACGCCTTATCGATACGCGCGCGAGCTCCTGGCAGACGACCGCGGCCTCCTCGTCCCGTTCAGAGACTCGGCCGCGATAAGCGCGACGGTGAACAAGTTACTCGACGATCCCGGAGAGCTCCAGGCACAAGGCGCGCGCGCAGCGGAGTATGGGCGCAACATGACCTGGCCGTCCGTCGCCCGGCAGTACGTCTCGAGCTTCGAGCGCGCACAACGGGAAAGCGTGACGTTGCGTCGCTCCTTCTTCGCGCCGAGGACGCTCACGAAGCGCCAGGTCCAGCTGCCCGAGCTCAATCTCCACCACCTCCGCGCGCTGACGGATGACACAGGCATGCTCCAGCATGCTCTCTTCTCCGTTCCACGTTACGAAGACGGGTATTGCGTCGACGACAACGCCCGCGCCCTGCTTCTGACGACGCTGATCGAGGACGCGGGCACCGACGACTGGCCTACGACTCGCGCTCTCTCGTCTCGCTACCTCGCGTTCATGAGTCACGCATTCAACAACGACTTAGGCCGGTTCCGGAATTTCATGGCATATTCCAGGCAATGGCTTGAAGGGCGCGGGAGCGAGGACAGTCACGGTCGCGCTCTCTGGGCGCTCGGCGCCGTGGTGGGTCGCTCACGCGAACCGGGACGCAAGAGGCTCGGCGGCGAGCTTTTTCATGCTGCGCTGCCGGCGGTCTTGGAGCTCGAGAGCCCCAGGGCTTGGGCCTTCGCACTCCTCGGTATCCACGAATACCTGCGCGCGTTTCAAGGAGAGAGCGGGGTCGAGGTGTTGCAGAAGCGGCTCTCCGAGCAGCTCTTGTCGAGATTCGAGACCGAAGGCGGCGGCGACTGGCCTTGGTGCGAGGACATC
>CBESWY010000392.1:0-2110 GCA_965533395.1 uncultured Myxococcales bacterium | reverse complement strand
GGGTTGTCGTTTCGGTAGAAGGAGTGGTGGCCAAAGAGCCGATGAATCAGGCGAGCCCTTTGTTCGGGTTGATTAGATACTTCTCCCCGGTCGCTTGTTTTCCGTACACCGAGATCGCCTCGAGGGTCAGGGCTTCGGCAAGGGAAACCTCTCGTGTGTAGGTGCTTGCGAAGGTGGTCTTGATTTCGGCCGCGACGCGGTCTTGCAACTGCTTCGTAGCTTCGGGGCCGATCTTCTGGAGAAACGGAAACAGCAACCAGCCGCCAACGCCCCAGGCCATGCCGAAGCCTCGGGCGAGTACAATGGGGCTGCGATCGAGTCCGCCGTAGATGTAGACCTGCTTGTGCGTGGTGGAGCCGTACGGGCTGTACGCGGCGCCAGTCGCACTCGCGGCGGCTTCCATGCAGGTGAGAATCTGCCCCGCCAGCTGGCCCCCGCCGATGGCATCGAACGCAAGCGTCGCGCCCGTGGTGATCAGCGCGTCGGTCAAGTCCTTCATGAACGTCGGTTCGCTGGAGTTGCAAACATAGGAGGCACCCATGCCCCGGAGAAGCGCGACCTGTTCTGCTTTGCGCACGATGTTGACCAGCGGGACATCGTCCTCGAGACAGACCTTGTGCAGCATCTGGCCGAGATTGGACGCCGCCGCGGTGTGTACGAGCCCGCTGTGACCCTCGATGCGCATGGTTTCGACCATCGCGAGCGCCGTCATCGGATTGACGAAACACGACGCACCCTCTGCCGGCGTCGTGCCGTCAGGTAACAGAAGCACCTGTTTTGCTGGAAGGCAGCGGTATTGCGAGTACATCGCGCCACCGATCATGCCGACTGTTTTTCCGATCAACGCCTGCGCGGACGCGTCGGCACCCGCTGCGACCACGATGCCGGCGCCTTCGTTGCCAACCGGCATCGACTTATCGACCCGCGCTGCCATTCCACCCATGAGCTTGTCGGGGACGCTTGCCGTCACGATCGGACGATCAGGCGTGCCCGACGCGCGCATGGTCTTCGGGTCCGCAGCGCCGAACAGCAGACCAAGATCCGACGGGTTGAGCGGAGCCGCTTCGACACGAACCAGCACCTCGTCGCTTTTGGGTTGTGGGATCGGCATCGCCGCAAGGGACAACTCGAGCGTGCCACCTTGTTTGATCAATGAGCGCAGCTGCAATGCGTCACCGGAAAGTTGATTGGCCATCTTGCACTCCTCAGGTTGAATTCGCAGGTTGCGACGCTGTCGCCTCTTCGGTGAGCTTTTCGAACGCGGCCACGAAAACGTCCGGATCTTGGGCACCAGGGATCAAGTAGCGGCGGCCGAGAATGAAAGACGGCACCGCTTGGATGCCCTTGCCCAACCAGAAGCGCTGGTGCTCGCGCACGTCGGCTGCGTAGCGACCATCTTCGAGCAGGGCGGCGGCCTCGGTTTCGTCGAGCCCTACCCGGCCTGCAACCGAAGCGAGAACCTTTTCATCGCCGATGTTTTCCTGTTTGGAGAAGTAGCTCTCGAACAGCGCCATTTCGAGCTCGGATTGTTTGCCGTGCTGCGCGGCCCACGCCAGCAACTGATGCGCGAGGAAGGTGTTGTAGATGCGTTGGCCCTCGTAGAAGTTGAACGAGAAGCCGAGCGAATCGCCGACCCCGGTCAGACGGCTGCGAGCGGCGTCGCTTTGCTCGCGGTTGGTCCCATACTTTTGCCCCATGTGCTCGCGAAGCTCTTGGCCTTCGGGCGGCATCGTTGGGTTAAGCTCAAAAGGATGCCAGCGGACATCGGCGTCGACCTCGCCATCGAGACGGGAGAGCGCCTGTTGCAACTGCTTGTAGCCGATGATGCACCAGGGACAGACCACGTCCGAGACGATGTCAATGCGGATTTTGGCGGGCGGAGCGATCATGTGACGTAGCGGTCATGGGCAGCGGGGGTCGAGACGTCAAGGTCGCCGGTCCGGCTATCCGACCTCGGCGAGTTTCGCGGCGAGCCGCTCTGTTGCCCAGCGTTCTGCCGCGAGAGGGTCCGAGAAAAGTTGGCAGGGGGAGAGATCCTACCGACGTTGCCCGAAATCGAGAGGCGAGTTCGGTAATTGTATTGTGTTGTCGTGAGGTGGCGGCCGCCGGC
>CBESWY010000391.1:0-2114 GCA_965533395.1 uncultured Myxococcales bacterium | reverse complement strand
GGCGATGATCCGCGCGACCAGCCCGATGCTCAGCTCGGTGACCTGCGTGGCGGGGCCGACGTTCTGGTCGAGCAGAATCTGGAAGACCAGCAGGACGCGGTCGTTCTGTTCGGCCACCTGGGGCGTGAACGAAATCGCCGGGCTATGGACGAACATGTAGCGCGAAGCGCACTGCATCGCTTCGCCGAGGGTTTCGCAGTTGCGCACGGCGACGCCGAGCGGACCGAGGATCCCGAGGTCCTGCCGCGTGGATAGACGGAGGCCGAAGTCGTTGCAGTCGAGCTCCTTGGCGCTCTGCTCCAAGAGCCGAATCAGCGAGCTGTAGCTCACGAAGCCCTGGGGCTCGCGCAGCGCGGACGCAGGGATCCGAAACCGTTCGAGCAGCGGCTCCGCTCTACCGCCGAGCTCGTCCACCAGCTCTCGGTACCCGCTCAAGGCGGACGCGCGGACCATCGACATCGGCAGGCCTCCAGTCGCGAAAAGATAAAAGTTTGTCGTGAAAAGTCAAGTTGCCTCTGCCCGATGGTGCCATCATCCAGTGACCGCATCACCGACGTCAGCCTGGGAGCCGGAGCACGCCAATGCAGGAACAAGACATCATCATCAAGAACGGGCGCTTCTTCGACGGAAAGGGCAGCCCCGCCACGACGAAGAACCTGAAGGTCTCCAACGGCCACGTCGTGAAGATCACCGACGAAGAGATCCCGGCCCCCGCGGGCGCGAAGGTCATCGATGCCGAGGGCAAGTGGGTCATGCCGGGCTTCATCGACATCCACACGCACTACGACGCCGAGGTCGAGGCGATGCCCTCACTCCACGAGTCATTGCGCCACGGCGTCACGACGGTGTTCATGGGGAGCTGCTCGCTCAGCGCGGCGGTGGGCGACCCGACCGACATCGCCGACATGTTTACGCGCGTCGAGGCAATCCCGTACGAGCATCTGCTCCCCATCATGAAAGAGGGAAAGAACTGGGAGACGCACGCGGAGTACGTCGAGCATCTCA
Source organism: uncultured Myxococcales bacterium (assembly GCA_965533395.1). Classification (GTDB taxonomy): domain Bacteria; phylum Myxococcota_A; class Polyangia; order Polyangiales; family Houyiibacteriaceae; genus SG8-38. The sequence goes on along the minus strand of CBESWY010000391.1, from coordinate 1,109 downwards.
ACAGTCTGCCGCTCGGCCCCAACGTGGCTTCGTTCGTGGGGTACTCGGCAGTTCGCGCGCAGGCGATGGGCCTCGAACGGGCCCTCGATGCCAAGGCGAAGCCAACCGAAGCAGAGCTCGAAAAGATGGAAGAGGTCATCGAAGAGGGCTACGAAGCCGGGTTCCTCGGGCTCTCCCTCAACGGCCTCTATTGGGACAAAATGGGCGGCGATCGTTTTCGCAGCAAGTGTCTTCCCTCGACCTATGCGTCGTGGAAGGAGCTTCGAAGGATGGTGCGTGGCGTCCGTGAGCGCGGCCTAAACCTGCAGGCAATCCCGAACATTTCGACCAAGTACCAGATCTTGATCTATGCGGCGTTTAGCGCTGGGCTTTTCGTTCGGGATGCATTGAAGACGAGCGTCGTCTCGATCATGGACATCCGCTCGAACCGCTTGATTTGGCGGGCGCTGAGCGGCCTCGGCTGGCTCGTCAACAAGGTGCTGGGTGGCAAGTTCCGCTACCAGTTCTTGCCGGTTCCGTTCGACCTGTGGGCGGACGGGTTCGAGAACGTGGTCTTCGAAGAGTTCGGCGCGGGGGCGGCCGGCCTTCACCTGGAGACGGTGGCCGAGCGCCGCAAGCTCTTCCAGGACGAGGGCTACCGGCGAACGTTCAACCGCCAGTGGAACAACCCGTTCATTCCAAAAGTGTTCCATCGCAACTTCGCGAAAGCGACGGTCATGGACTGCCCAGATAGCTCGCTGGTGGGTAAGACCTTCCGCGAGATCGGGACGATGCAGGGGAAGTCGGAGGTCGACGCGTTTCTCGATCTATTGATCGAGCACGGGAATCAATTGCGCTGGTACACGGTGACCGGCAACGACCGCCCCAAGCCGCTTGCGGCGATGATGAAGAGCGACTCCAGCTTGCTGGGCTTCTCAGACGCCGGCGCGCACCTGCGCAACATGGCGTTTTACAACTTCCCGCTTCGGATGCTCCGGTTCCTCCAAGACGCAGAGCAGCGGGGCAAGCCCGTCATGCCGCTCGAAAAGGCAGTCCACAAGCTGACCGGCGAGCTCGGCGACTGGTTCCAAATCGAGGCGGGAACCCTCGAAGAAGGCAAACGCGCGGAC
>CBESWY010000390.1:0-2125 GCA_965533395.1 uncultured Myxococcales bacterium | reverse complement strand
GCGCGGCCGGCAAATGCGAAGTTGGCGGCCGTGGCTTCTCCGGGCGCCGGGCGCATCAAATTCGCCGCAAACTTCGGTCCGGGCAGCGACAGGCGCACGATGCGTCCGAGGACGCTGCTCAGCTGGCGCCGAAAGCTCCCCGTGTTGTAGCTCTGTCCATAGCGCGCGCAGATCTCGCGGACGCGTGGAGCCATCTCGGGGTAGCGTGCCGCCGGGATGTCCGGGAAGAGGTGGTGCTCGATCTGGTGACTCAAGTGGCCGGTGAGCACATGCAGCCAGCGGTTCCCCTCGATATTCGCCGAGCCATTGAGCTGGCGCACGTACCATTGGCCGCGGCTCTCGTTCTCCGTTTCAGCTTGGTCGTAGAGCCGCACGCCCTCCGGGAAATGACCGCAAAAGATGACCGCGAAGGTCCAGAGGTTGCGCGTCCCATTGGCGAAGAGGTTGCCGAGGAACACGCGCGGCGCGTTGCCGAGCGCCAGCGCCGGGAAGAACGCGTAGTCCTTGAAGAGCTGCCAGGCCGCCTTCGTGAGGAACGGACGCGCCCGCTTGCCGAGCTGCGCAGGCGTCTGCTTGCCCGAAAAGAGCTCGTCGATACGAAGGTCGTGGCCTCCCACGCCCCATTGGAAAAAGAGCGCGAGGAACGTGGCGACGATCGGCTGCGTGAGGTGGATCGGTTTCCACTCCTGCTCGGGAGCCACGCGCAAAAAGCCGTACCCCACGTCGCGGTCCTTGCCGAGAATGTTGGTAAAGGTGTGGTGCTCATAGTTGTGCGAGTGACGCCAGTCGTCGCCCGTGCACACGTTGTCCCACTCGTAGCGGTGCGAATCGAGCGCCGGATCACGCGTCCAGTCGTACTGGCCGTGCATGATGTTGTGCCCGATCTCCATGTTCTCGAGGATCTTCGAGAGACCGAGGGCACTCGTACCGAGCACGAAGCTCACGGGTCCGAGACCGAAGTGCAGCAGCACCCGACCGGCCGCCTCACTTCGGTTCGCCGTACGGATGACTTGGCGGATGTGCGCCACGTCGCGCTCGCCGAGATCGGCCACGACTTCCTTGCGAAGCGCATCGAGCTCGCGTCCGAACGCATCGGCCTCCTCGCGCGTTAGATTCTTGCTTTGGGTGTTCATGGGGTTTCCTTTCAGAGGTCGAGCTCCAGGTCGGAGCGGGGCATTGAAATACACAGTTGAATTTCTTGATCGGGCTCGCTCGACACTTCCCCGGTGACGAGGTTCTGCACAGTCCCGCTCTGCTTGCGGCACTTGCAGGTGTGGCAAATGCCGATGCGGCAACCGTGAGCCGGGCGCTCGCCGGCACGCTCGAGCTGCTCGAGCAGACTGCCTTGGCCCTTCGCCACGACGTTTCGCTCCGAGCGCCCGAGCCGCACCTGCACGCCGCCTACAGAGGTCGCGGTAGGCAACAGTCGCAGCGCTGGGGTGAATCGCTCGAGCTCTAACCGATCGGATGCGCCGACGCTCTCGAAGAGTCGTTCAGCGCGGTCCATGAGGGGCTTCGGGCCGCAGAGAAATGTCGAGCGCTCCGCGAAATCGGGGACGAGCTTCGCGAAGTACGCCTCGTCGAAGCCACGCGGGGACGAGGCGTCGTCGTCGAGGCACAAGACGAGGCGCAGGCCGGTGTGGCGTGCGGCAAGGTCCGCGAGCTCCTCGCCGAAGATGACCTCGGCGTGGCTCCGCGCGTGGTGAACGAACACGGCGTCGCCGATCGCGTCGCGCACCGCTAGATCGCGCAGCATCGACATGACGGGCGTGATGCCGCTGCCGCCGCTCAGGAGCAGCAGCTTGTCGGGTGTCGGGGAGGGCAGGACGAAGTCACCGGCCGGAGCGCCGAGGACCAGAATGTGACCGGCCCGCACGTTCTCGTGCAGCCACGTCGACACGCGGCCGTCCGCCACGCGCTTGACCGTGATCGAAACCAGCGCCTCGCTGGGCGCCGACGAGATCGAGTAGCAGCGACGCACGCGTACACCGTCGATCTCCGTCTCGACCGACGTGTACTGCCCGGCGCGATGTCCGCGCCAGGCTGCGTTCGGCCGGAGCACGAAGGTCTTGGTATCTCGGGTCTCCTCGATGACCTCGACCACGCGGGCGCGGAGCTCGCCGAG
>CBESWY010000389.1:0-2144 GCA_965533395.1 uncultured Myxococcales bacterium | reverse complement strand
TGCTCCTGTCCCGCATCGGGTTGGTCTGACTTCACAAGCTCCAACACGCCGGCCATGGACATGGCTATCCCCAGTCAACCTCGCAGTCGCCTCGGGTTGCCGCGGGGCGTCGATGCAACACAATGGTGTCGCGAGTTGGAATCCATGTTCCATCTTTTCGGAGGATACGATGACGATCGACAAGGAAGCTCTCAAACGTAAACTCCACTCCCTTGAAGAGGGCGATTTACAACGAGCGGAACACGCATATGAGCAGTCCTTCGGCTTCGCCCGCGTCGCACAGGGAGAGACTGTCGAAGCCGACGATTTGTCGCAGGCAGTTCAAAGCCGCAACCTCGCCGAACAGTACGAAGCGCAGGCACACGATCATCGCGAGCACTTGGCGCAACTGGACGCTGTTTCGTTCGCAGCAACCCAAATAGTCAAGCCCGGCGCTGTCGTGAAGCTCGGCGGCCGCGACCGAATGCTGGTCATCGCAGTGGCTACGGCAGAGTTCGAATGCGAAGGCCGTGCTTTTCTTGGAATTTCCTCAAAAGCCCCACTTTACAAGGCTATGGAAGGTCTCGAGGCGGGTGAATCGTTCGACCTCAACGACCGCGAGTTCGAGATCGAGTCGGTGTGGTAGCGCTAGTCGATATGCAAGCCTGGGCACGCAACGTGCGCACGGCCGAGCAAGTGCAAGAGGCGCTGCAAAACGCTGAGTTGCACAAGACCGCTTTTGCCATGGGCTGCTTTTGGGGGCCCGATTCGCGCTTCGGCGCGATGCCGGGCGTGGTGCAGACGAGGGTCGGTTATGCAGGTGGCGGGCAGCTCGACCCCAACTACCGAAGTGTCGGCGACCACGCGGAAACGGTCCGCGTCGTTTTTGACCCGGGCGCGACGACGTTCGACTCGCTGCTCGGGGAGTTTCGTGCGTGGCACACGCCGTCACGTGGTGGCGGCCAGTACCGCGCAGCAATTTTTCCGTCCGACGACGCCCAACGAGCAAGCGTGCAGGGCTACGTCCTTGCCCTTCCTGACCCGATCTTTGCGCCCCAGGTCTTGCTGCCGGGGACCGACGAAGCGCGGTTTTGGGATGCAGAAGCATACCACCAGAAGCACCGACTACGCGCGAGCCCAGCCGTCGTCGCTGCACTCGAATCCGAGTTCGGACCGCGCTGGGATGAGTCGTCGTTCGCGACCAAACTAAACGGCGCCGAAGGCAAAGCCCTAAGCCCGGACGCTTGGCTTTCACGCCTGTCGGAACGCGCCCAGGCGGCGTATCGCGCAGTGCGCGCCCGAAGTTAGCTCCTGCCACTTATCGTCTGGAGCCGACGGTTCAGTTTTAGACGATCAACCCGATGTACAAGACTCTTGTCGCGGAAAAATGCGGTATCCAATAGCCAAACCGCTGCCCCACCATTTCCCGAGGCAGCGGCAGAACCGGTCACAACGAGTTCAGCGTCAGGCTGCCGAAGGGAGTCTCCGCAGGTACCAGACGAAACTGTTCGATGCAGGCCGCCAGGCGATCACAACCGAGATCCTCGCCGCACCCGAGTTCTACTACGCCGAAGACTATCATCAGCAGTACGTAGCGAAGAATCCGTCCGGCTACTGTGGACTCGGGGGTACAGGCGTGGCGTGTCCGGCCGTCACCACCGAGGTATAGAGAGACGACAGCACCAAGGAGCAGGCATGGCGGACATCGTTTTTGAAAACACCCGGTTCAACCCGGACTTGACCCCGTTTCACGAGCTCGCCAAAGCGATGGCGAAAGCGTTTGGCTACACGGCTGAGCTCGAGCTCGACGCAGAACTCGCCCAGCTGGTCCGCCTGCGCGTGGCCCAGAACAACAACTGCTCCTATTGCCTGATCCTGCATACGCAGGCCGCGCGCGACCGCGGCATCGCATTGGCAAAGATCGACGGCCTCGGAAGCTGGTGGGAAAGCAACCTCTACTCGGGGGCAGAACGTGCGGCTCTGGACTACTGCGATGCCCTCAACGAAGGCAGCCGGACCGGCTTTCAAGCCGTGCACGACGCTGCCAGAGCACAATTTTCGGAGCGGGGTATCGCCGAGCTGGCCGCAATCGTGATCAACATGAACGTCTGGACCAGGCTGAAGCTCGCGCAAGGCGCGACACCGTCATTCAAACAGGGGTAAGG
>CBESWY010000388.1:0-2153 GCA_965533395.1 uncultured Myxococcales bacterium | reverse complement strand
TCTGGCAGCTTGGCGGCTACATGATCATCACGGCGGCAGAAATCCTCGTCTCGATCACGGCGCTGGAGTTCTCGTACACCCAGGCGCCGAAACGAATGAAGTCTCTCGTCATGGGAGCATTCTTGATGAGCGTTTCGATCGGAAATCTCTTCACCGCAGCGGTGAACGTCTTCATTCAGAATCCCGATGGCACCAGCAAGCTCGATGGCCCGTCGTACTATCTCTTCTTTGCGACGGCGATGGCGATTACTGCGGTACTCTTCGTCCCAGTTGCGATCTGGTACAAAGAACGGACATACATACAGGACGAATCGGCAGACGAGGCCGCAGCGTGAGCGCCATCGACAGAGCAAGATCTTGGATCGCCATGGACCCCGATCCCGAAACGCGGCGAGAGCTCCAGTCCCTCGTGGACCGGAAAGATGTCGCCGCGCTCGAAGGGATCTTCGCTGGGAGGCTGGAGTTCGGCACCGCGGGGCTTCGAGGCCTGTTGGGCGCGGGCCCATCTCGAATGAACCGAGTGACCGTCGCGCAGGCGACCGTGGGTCTTTGTTCCTGGTTGAAGCGAGAAGTGCCCGATGCGGCCTCTCGCGGCATTTGCGTGGGCCGCGACGCGCGTCCCAATAGCGACGTATTCGAGCGCGACGTCATTGGAATCGTCACCGGGGCTGGGATTCCCGTCTGGCGCTTCAGCGACTTGGCGCCCACGCCGGTACTGGCGTTTGCGGTGCTGGAGGTTCACGCCGCCGCCGGCGTGATGATCACGGCGAGCCACAACCCGCGCGGATACAACGGCTACAAGGTCTATTGGGAAAACGGTGCGCAGATCATTCCTCCGAACGACCAAGGCATTGCCGATGAAATCGAGCGTTGCCCTCCGCTCGAACAAATTCCTCGTCTCTCGGTGGAGGAAGCGAGGGCCCGCGGATTGCTCCGCGATGCCGATGGGCTGCGCCAGCGCTACGTCGATCGTATTGCCGCCGAGGTCCGCGACACCGCCCCCGGCGCGAAACTTCGCATCGCCTACACGGCGCTACACGGAGTTGCCGAAGACACGTTTCGAGAGGTGCTGGCTCGAGCAGGCTTCGACGATGTGCACAGCGTGAGCGCGCAGGCCCGTCCGGACGGCAGCTTTCCGACCGTTGCGTTTCCCAACCCGGAAGAGCCCGGCGCGATGGACCTAGTTCTCGCACTTGGAAACGAGGTTGACGCCGACCTTGCGATCGCGAACGACCCTGATGGCGATCGCGTCGCGGTTGCAGTTCGTGGTCCGCGAGGGTTCGAGTCGCTCTCCGGCAATGACATCGGTGTCCTCTTGGCGAACGATTTGCTCGAAAGGCATCTAGGCGCGGGCCAACCGGTAGTGATTTCCACCTTGGTGAGCAGTCCGATGCTCGGCCCCGTCGCGGCGAGCTACGGCGCCCGATGGGAGCAGACCCTCACCGGGCACAAGTGGATCCAAAACCGGGCGCTCGAGCTCGAAGAAGAAGGCTATGTTTACCTCTTCGGCTACGAAGAGGCGCTTGGATATGCGCCCTCATCGGCTGTTCGCGACAAAGACGGCATTAGCTCTGCCCTGATTCTCGCCGACATGGCGGCGCGCCTCAAAACGCGCGAAGCGACACTGCTCGACGTGCGGGATCAGCTCTGGCGCAAGCATGGGTTCTTCGCGGACCGCCAGGTTTCGTTGCGATTCGAGGGCGTGGACGCCCAGGCACGGATAAACCGCATCGTCGAGCGCTGCCGGGAAAGCCCGCCGCTGGCGATCGGCGGGCAAGCCGTACTTCGAATGCTAGATCTGGAGCGGCAGGTGCAATGGACACCGCTCGCGGTGAGTCCACTCGTTGGGCGAGCCGCCAGCAACCTGTTGGTTTTCGAGCTGCAAGGCGGCCATCGAGCCATGATGCGACCGAGTGGAACCGAGCCGAAGCTCAAGTACTACTTCTACGCCGCCGCACAGCTGCGACTGAGTCATGACCTCACCGAGGCAAAAAAGCAGGCAGTCGCGGTGCTCGAAGGAATGGTCGACGACCTGGTCAGTCCGTCCAGCGATTGCTGAGAAGCGCGCGCGCCAACGCGTCCCACGCTTGCGATGCACGATACAGCTCTTCGGCTTCACGGGCAGCGGTGCGGTGGCACGGAAGCGGCGGGCG
>CBESWY010000387.1:0-2184 GCA_965533395.1 uncultured Myxococcales bacterium | reverse complement strand
TGTCGCTGTCGCTGTCGCTGTCGCTGTCGCTGTCGCTGTCGCTGTCGCTGTCGCTGTCGCTATCTCAGACCGTGCAGATAACCGACGAGCCGTGGCCGAACAGGCCCTGATTCACCGTCACGCCGGCCTTCGCACCTTCGACCTGGCGCCCCTCGGCTTGGCCGCGGAGTTGCCAGGTCAGCTCGCAGACCTGCGCGATCGCTTGCGCCGGCACGGCTTCGCCAAAGCATGCCAGGCCGCCGCTCGGGTTGACCGGGACGCGGCCGCCAAGGCTGGTCTCGCCGTCTCGCAGCAACTTCTCGGCGTCGCCTGCTGGGCAGAGTCCGATCTGTTCATACCAATCGAGCTCGAGCGCGGTGGACAGGTCGTAGACTTCGGCAAGGCTCATGTCTTCGGGGCCGAGGCCAGCTTCTTCATAGGCACGATGCGCGATCGATTCTTTGAAACCGATTTCGGGCAGCCCAACGCCAGCCTTGGAGTCGGTCGCGAGGTTGGGCATTTCGATGATGTCGTTTGGGTAGACCGGCGTCACCGTCGAGACCGCAGAGATCTTCACGGGGTCGGTGCTGTGTTTCCGCGCGAAGTCCATGCTGGAGAGCACCAGCGCCGCGGCGCCGTCGCTCGTGGCGCAGATGTCGAGCAGGTGAAGGGGGTCCGCGACCAACACCGAGCTCATCACGTCCTCGAGCGCGACCGCTTTTCGATACCGGGCGTTTGGGTTGTGAAGGCCATGCTTGGAGTTTTTCACTTTGACCGCCGCAAAGTCTTCCTGCGTCGCGCCATAGACGTCCATGCGTCGACGGGCGTACAGCCCAAAATACGTGGGATTCGTGATGCCCTGCACATAGAAGCGCAGCCAGTCAGGGTCGTCCGGCCGGCGCCCACCGGTAGGCGCGAAAAACCCTTTCGGCGCCGCATCGGCGCCAATCACCAGCGCCACGTCGCAGAGACCGGCCAAGATGTTCGCCCGTGCGACGCTGATCGCCTGGGCACCCGTCGCGCAGGCGCCGTAGGAGCTCGACACCTTGGCGCCCGACCAGCCGAGCGCCTGCGCGAACGTCGCACCTGCCACGAAGCCCGGGTACCCGTTTCGAATGGTGTCACCGCCCGCCACGAGCTGGATGTCTTTCCACGCGACGCCCGCGTCCTTCAATGCGTCCTGCGCCGCCTTCACACCGTAGCCGATGAAACTCTGCCCCCACTTGCCCCAGGGATGCATGCCCACACCGAGCACTGCGACGTCCTTACTCATGCATCGCTCCCGCTGCGGGACGGCTTCCAGTTCCATGTGAAGTAGACATGTTCGTCGTCTTGGTAGAGCTCGCGAAGCACGAGCTCCATCGGCATTCCGGTCGCCAGCGCATCCACCCCGACCCCGTCGGCGACCTGGCCGAGGATTGTAATCCCCTCTTCTTCGAGCTCGACCGCCGCGATTGCAAACGGCTCGAATGGCTCTTTCGCCATGAACGGCGCCGGCGGCTTGTAGTTCGCGCTCGTGTATGACCAGACCTTGCCGGTTCGGCTCAAAGAAACATCTTCGAAGTCCGTCCCGTCGCAGGCCGGATTTCGGCAAAAGGTTTTCTCCCCTGGGAAGAAATAGGTTCCACAGCCGAGGCATCGCGTTCCGAGAAGGCGAGGCTCGCGTGGGTCCATCGTGAAAAGGCCTTCGACGGCCGGGAGGTGGGTTTTCTCAGTCATCGTGAACGGTGCATTTCAGGCGGATTTTGCGTATTGGGCTTTGGTCCGCTCCAGAAGCTCCGTCAGGTCTTCGCGGAGCGCTTCGAGTGTCTCGAGGGTCGTGCGGACCATCGGGCGGCGTAGGCCGTCGATCTCTTCGACCATCCGTTCGAGCCGCCTGGCCGCTGCGGTCGCGCGCCGGATCGCGTCCATTTGTTCGGCGCCTTCCGGCTTTGGATTCAACATGGGGTTGAATCGTTTTCGCAGCTCCGTCACCGGCGCGCCCTCCTCGAAGACGGCCTCCCTGAGCTGGTCGACGACGTCCTGAGGCACGGCGCGCTCCGCCGGCGTGTCGTTGCTTGGATTCCTATGAAGTGCTCGCGCAAAGTAGTCGACCGCGTCGCAGGTCGGGATGCGTTCGTTGAGCCCATCGCGTTTCAAGACGGACGGTGCGTGCCGCTTGAGCGCGACATAGGAGCCGGTGAGCTTGTCGGCGGTCGCCTGCTT
>CBESWY010000386.1:0-2187 GCA_965533395.1 uncultured Myxococcales bacterium | reverse complement strand
CTCAGGTTCTCGATGATTTGCTTCAAACTCATACACCCTCCAATTCAAACCAGCGCCAAGATGCCTCGCAATCTCGAAGAGGTCACGCTAATCTCGCTTCAGCCGGGGAGGCACCAATGGCTGTAGACGAAACTGTGGCGTACGCCATCGCGACTTGGGCTCGTTTCAACGAAGATGTCACCGATGTTTTGCTGCGCGCCCTCTCCGGGGCGTTTGCATTGGTGGCCGCGTCGGACGGCGAGCTCGCACGGTCCGAGGCTGACGGGTTCGTCGAGATGCTGCGGGGAAAGACGGACGTTTTCACGGGTTTGGACTTCGAGGCGCTCGAAAGGACCTTTCGGGACCTGGCCGACGCCTTGGTTGCGAACCCGGAAGATGGCCGGCAACGCGCGTTCGATTGCATCGCACGCGTTGCAGGCGACCCGGTGAAAAGCGAGCTGGTCCGAAGCGCGGCTGCAGTCGCCGTTGCTGCCGATGGCCGCGTTCGATCGGCCGAAGACACCGCCTTGCAAGAGATTTCCAAGGCCCTGGGTCTAACGAACGACGGCTGACGTTCGCCGTCATTGCCCCTGCAAGCTAGGTGCCGCCGGCGCCAGGGGGATCTTTATCCGATTCACGCCCGTGGCCGCCTTCACCAAGCCAGCCCTTCGCTCGAAAGAACCACACGAGTCCTATGGCCGTAAGCCCCATCGCGCTGAGCGCGAAGAGATAGCCGAAGCGCCATCGGAGCTCCGGCATGTTCCAGCGCGAGAGATCTCCGTCGAAGTTCATCCCATAGAGCCCCGCGATGAAGCCAAGCGGCATGAAAATCGTCGCGATGATGGTCAAGACTTTCATGACTTCGTTCATACGCATGCTCACGTTGGAGAGATGCATGTCCATGAGGCTCGAGGCGAGCTCGCGGTTCGTATCGAGCGCCTCCATCAATTGAACCGTGTGATCGTGACAATCTCGGAGGAATATGTGGGTATCGCCTTGGGAGTCGCTGGCATCTGCGCGCGCCATGGCGCTCAGGACCTCACGGGTTGGGGCGACCGCGCGCCGCAGAACACGCAAATCGTGGCGCACCGCGTGAACCTCCGCGACGACATTTTCGGTCTGGCTTGCTAGCACTCTACTTTCGATTTCTTCGAGTTGATCGGTGTAGCTCTCGACCACTGGGTAGAAGACCTCGACGATTGCATCGAGCACGGAATAAGCGAGATAGGCGCCCCCTCGCTGGCGGACTCTCCCTTTGCCGCTCCTGATTCGCTCGCGCAGGGCATCGAAGCAATCACCCGGCCTCTCTTGGATGGTGATCACGAAGCGATCGCGAACGAACATGCTCACCTGCTCGAGATCGAGGTGGGGGCTCAGTGACGGCATACGCAGCACGATGAAGTCGGCGTCGCCGTAGTCCTCGAATTTCGGTCGCTGATGCAAGTTCACTACGTCTTCCAACGCGAGCGCGTGCAGGTCGAACAACTCGCCGAGCTGAGACAGCGTTTCCGGGTCCCCGAGGCCATCCATGTTGATCCAGCTGACGCCTGTACTGCGGTCGCGAATCGACTTCAGATCGGAAACGTGCTCGATCGAGCGCTCGTCGACCCGATCCGCGTCGTATGACATCACGCGAATGACCGCGGGCCGCGCGCCAGGGACCGCGGTGATGCTCCCGGGCGCCAAGCCGAGCGTCTGGGGTCGCCGCCTGCGCAAAGCCGCGCGCTTTCGCTTCCGCTGTACCTTCTTGGCGATGGGAGTCTCCTTGGGTTCTGCGGGCTCATCTGACGTCGCCATCCTGGCCATGTCAAGCTCGTCGCATTGCTTTCGCCCCTCATTCTGGAGCGAAACATTCGCTACTCCGGGAGTCAGAGGCCGTCTATACTCCCGCCGATTCGGATGCCGATGACCACTACTAGCGACCGACTTTGGCTCAGGCTGACGCTGCTCCTCTGCTGCTGGGCCCCCTCTGCGGACGCCCAAGCACCAGCCGCAACGGAAGGGGTCGGGGACGCCGGGGTGCCGACGGTTTCGCTCGACGCCGAGGATGCCAAGGCTCCGACCATCCAGGAGCTACGGGAGCAGACCAAGCAGATCCGACAACTCATGGTGGGGCGCTTGGATGTGGCGGTCGATCCGCAAACCCTTTTCACGGTCGACCTCGGCGCTCCGAAGGCCAACCCAGATCTCGAGCTGCTGATGCGAGAG
>CBESWY010000385.1:0-2197 GCA_965533395.1 uncultured Myxococcales bacterium | reverse complement strand
ACGCGTGCTCGCGCCACCGCCTCCGGTGACTTGGATCGCCAACGACAAGTCAATGTTTGACGCGCTCGTCGAACGCGTGCTCGGACGCGATGCATTGGTTGAAACACGGATCTCTCGGGACGTCTCGGGAATCGAAACCGACCTTCGAACGCTGTCTCAGCGGTACGAGCGCATCGGGCTCAAGCGGACGAGATGCGCGTCCGCCATGGGCAACGCCGTCTTCGCATCACAGGACCTCAAATCGGACCGAGATGCTGCGCAAATGGTGCAGGCGTTCCTGCGGCGTACCGAATGGCCCGAGGGTGAAGAAGTGCTCACGGTCGCCTGGCTCGATACCGACCTGTCGCCTTCGACCCAGCTCTGGATTCCGCCTCTCGGGTTTGGCGACCCACGTCTCGACGGAATCTATGAGCAGATTCTGAAGGGCGAGGAGAAGGTGTTCGTTGGAAGCCGGCCCTCGACCCTGCCCGATGCGCTGAACCAGAAGCTCGGGAGCGACGCGTTGATGGTCGGCGCCGCACTTCAAGAGCTCGGCTATGTCGGACGCTGTTCCTTCGACCACCTGGTGACAGGCGACCCGAACGGAGTCTTCAAGGTGGTCTTCACCGAATGCAACGGCCGCTGGGGCGGTACCAGCATGCCGATGAGCTTGCTCGACCGCCTGCTGAACCAGCCACGCCCAGCATATCGTGCACAGGACGTCGTCTACCCCGAGCTCGTCGGCGCACGGCTTCCTGACCTCCTCGAGCTTCTTGGAGAGCTCGTCTTTCAGACCGAAACCGGCAAGGGGCGCTTCATCCTCTACAACCTCGGCCCCCTCGATGGGCACGGCAAGTTCGACGTGATTTCGATCGGTGCAGATCAAGACGACGCCGAACGTGGCGTGCTCGAGATCCTTCCGAAGCGGCTGGGCTTGTGAAACGGGCTTGCGGGGCCGTGCGCTGTCACCCTATGGTCGCCGCATGAGCGAGCAAGGCCTCTCCGATCGCCGAATCCAATTGATTCGTCTCGTCTGCTTCTTCTTCGCAACCTCTTCGTTTGTCATCGGCGCATGGATGATGATCGACCCCGCCGCGGCCTGGGGCTCGATGGGGCTGAACGTAGGCGACGATCCATTCGTGCAAGCCCTCTACGGCGGCGCGATCATGGGCGAAGGCGCCATGTTCGCGCTCGGCGCTGTCTGGCCGGTCCGATACCTGGTGTTCTTCCAGTACTTGGTCATCTACAAGACGCTCGCCTGCATCGCGGGGATCGCCGTCCTGCTGCGCATGGACCCTGCCCCGATGGGAGCCTGGGCCGTGATCGGGGGCTGGGCGTTCGCGGGACTGGTTTCAGCTGCGGTCTTTCCTTGGGGAAAGTGGCCCGACGTGGAGAGCTGGTACGGCGCGCGCGGAGTGAAACCCTGACCGCGAGGTGCTAAAGTCGCCGTCCGATGTGGGAATGGTTGCGCGAGATCTATAGCGAACCGCTGTTCTGGCTCTTTCCCGTGGCTGGAACCGTCCTTGCTCTCGTCTCGTTCTTGGCCTTCGCCGTTCCCTTCACGCTGCTCGCCTGGAAACAGCCCCAATGGGCGGAGCGCTACCGAATCCAAGCGCGCAAGACCGGCCGCCGCTCCATCGTCGGCCCGGCCTTTTGGCATGTCGCGCGCAACAATCTGATCTTGGCGGTCGTCACGCTCGGTGCGTGGCCCTTGCTTCGGCTATCGAACGTGCACGCAGGGCCCCTGCCCGCCTGGTGGGTCATCGCTCTTCAGCTCGTGTTCTTTCTCCTGCTCGACGACTTCTTGTTCTACTGGATGCACCGGGGGCTCCACGAGAGCCGATGGCTCTTCAAGAACGTTCACTCGATTCACCACCGCATCATGACGCCCTGGGCGATCACCGGGAACTACATGCATCCGGTCGAGTTTGTTCTGACGGGCACGGTCATGCTGATCGGCCCACTGCTCGTCGGCGCGCACGTCGTCACCCTCTACATCTGGATCGTGCTTCGCGAATGGGAAGCCGCCGAAGGCCACGCCGGCTACGACTTCCCCTGGAGCCCCACCCATCTGATGCCCTTCAGCGACGGCGCCACCCACCACGACTTCCACCACGCGAAGGTCAAAGGTAACTACGCCGGCTTTTTTCCATGGACGGATGCGGCCTTTGGCACGTTGTGCGCTGGGTATGCGGAGCATCTGGCGAAGCGGAAGAAG
>CBESWY010000384.1:0-2240 GCA_965533395.1 uncultured Myxococcales bacterium | reverse complement strand
GCGGCGCTATCGGCGAAGTCGATACTTGAGGATTGCCGGCAGACTTCGGCCCATTTCTCGGATTAGCGTCGCCCAGCTGAACCGGTCGACCCACTCGGTCACCAGGCCGTCCTTGACGCGGAACTCTCCCTGAACCGGGAGGTTCATGCTCATGCCGCCGCCCTCGAAGATGTCGACCCGGTCCGTGTAGACAACGCCGTCTCCACGTTCGTGGATATCGAAGTACTGCACCTCGAAGCGCGTGGCGTCTTTGAACATCGCGCCGAGAACCCTTCGAAACCCCTTTTTGTCTGAGGAGCTCTTCCAGGGAACGTTGACCCATCGGATGTCGTCTGAAACAAGAGCGACTGCTCCTTCGAGGTCGAGCCGCTCCAAAGCGGAGATGAAGGTTTCGACGATCTGCTGCGCGGAATGCTCGCTCGAGGGGTCGGTCGTGGCTTGAGGGGTCATCTCGGTTGTCATGTGCGAATCATAGGGAGATCTGCAGCCGAGGAAAGGGGCGGCGCCCAGAGACTCTCATCGACCCTGAGACTATGGTAATCCAGTTGCCGATGGAGATTTCCGCTCGCTCTACCGTCCAGCTCTCGGTCTTGGTCATGCTGCTCGCGCTGGTCGCGGCCTGCGCCCACGTCCCGAAGCGCTCCCCGCTTCCTGCGGAGCACGCCGATGACGCCGGGGTCTTGGGAATTCCCCGCGCCCGGATGTGGGGAGATGCGCCTCCGCCCTGGGAGCACGACTGGTTCAAGAGGAGCAAGGCGGAGCTCAAAGAACGATACTCGGGCGTTTACGGCCGCCCTCACACCTATCTCGCGATCTCCGGCGGGGGCGAGAACGGCGCCTTTGTGGCCGGGATACTCACAGGCTGGACCGCAGCAGGGGATCGGCCGGAGTTCACCACGGTCACCGGAATCAGCGCCGGTGCGCTGGTGGCGCCGTTCGCGTTTCTTGGATCGGAGTACGACGAGGTCCTAAAGAGCGTGTCATCGGGGCTCAAGGCGGACGACGTCTACAAGCGGCGCGGTGTGATTCGGGCCCTTCGCACGGACGCGATGGCGACCACCGGGCCACTGAAAGCTCTGATCGCGAAGTACGTGGACGCAGAAGTGATGGAGAAGATCGCTGCGGCGCATCGCGACGGACGCTCGCTCAACATTGGAACGGCCAATCTGGACTCGATGCGGCCTGTGATTTGGCGCATCGGCCCCATCGCCAACAGCGGTCACCCCGGTGCCCTTGCGCTAATCCGAAAGATCCTTCTCGCATCGGCCTCCGTGCCCGCTGCGTTTCCTCCGGTGCTCATTCCAGTCGAGGTGGACGGCACGACCTACGACGAGCTGCACGTCGACGGCGGCGCCGCCTCGCAGGTGTTCTTGTACCCGGTCGGCGTCGACTACGATGAGGTGCTCGCGAAGCTGGGGGTGCCAGGCCGACCCAAGGTCTACATCATTCGAAATTCCCGACTCGACCCAATCTACGAGGAAGTCGAGAATAAGCTTTTCCCCATCGCTGGGCGGTCGCTCGAATCTCTGATTCGCACCCAGGGGATTGGCGACATCTACCGCATCTACCTCCAGACCTGCCGGGACGGCCTCGAGTTCCATCTCGCGTACATTCCTTCGGATTTTACCGCGAAGTCGGACGGGGAGTTCGACCGGGCATACATGCAGGCGCTGTTCGACCTGGCCTACGAGCGCAGCAAAGCCGGCTATGACTGGGTGAAAATGCCGCTTGAGCTTCAGGAAGCCCCGATCCAGTGCCGTTGAGGGAGCCGTATCTTGGCCTTGCTAGGCCCTGAGCTGGCTCTAAAGTCTCCCGATGCGAACACTTCTCCTCTCCCTACTCCTCACCTTCGTTCTTGCGGGCTGCAAAGACGCCAACCCATCCGCCGCGGCGGAGCCTGCCCCGACCGAGAAATCCGAACCGGCTCCCGAAGCTGCGATGTCGGTGATCTCGGTCGATGACGCCGACAAGGCACTCCAATCGGGTGCCGTTGCTGTGGACGCCAACTCGGACAAGACGCGCAAGAAGAACGGCACTGTGCCAAACGCCGTCATTTTGACTTCGTCGTACAAGTACGACCTCGCGCAGCTTCCGGAAGACAAGAGCAAGGATCTGATTTTCTACTGCTCGAACACGAACTGCACCGCATCGGACGCCGCCGCCGAACGCGCCTCCACGAATGGATACAAAAACGTCCACATCATGCGTGAAGGCATCAAAGGCTGGAAAGACGCGGGCAA
>CBESWY010000383.1:0-2246 GCA_965533395.1 uncultured Myxococcales bacterium | reverse complement strand
GCGATGAGGCCGCACGGCTCAAAGAAGTCGCGGGCGCGAAGCGGATCGTCCTTCTCGCGGAGGAATCGCAGCGCGCGATGGTGTCGCAGGTGACGGGCAGCCAAGACGTCACCCTGGCGATTGCGGAGCCAACGGTCGACGCCTTGCTCGCGGCGATTCCAACGACAACCGACGGCCTGATTCTCTCCGCAATGCGTCAGCTCAGCCTCGAAGATCGGGGTCGGCTGCTCGATCAGATCACCAAGCGACGCATTCCGAACATCGCGGTCAGCCCTCGCTGGCTCGACCAGGGCGCGATGATGTCGATTCGGTCGAGAAACAATTCCGAGCGGAGGGCCCAGCGCGCGGCGCTGAACCTCGACCTGATTCTCGAGGGACGGCCCGCCTCGCAGATTCACGTGGATTTCGAGGAGCGTCAGGAGCTGCTGATCAACGTGCAAGCGGCACGCGCCGTCGGCGTGCGTCCGAGCTTCGAGGTGCTGCTCGAGGCGGACCTGGTGAACGAAGCAGAGGCTGCCGAGGACAACCGCCTCCACATGCGCCGCGCCATGAAGGAAGCGGTCGACCGAAATTTGGATCTACTCGTCTCCGAGAAGTTCGTCGAAGCGGGCGAAGAGCGCGTGAAGGTCGAGCGCGGGCCGTTGCTTCCTCAGGGGCAAGTGCAAGTGGGCCTCGTGTATCAGGACCCGGATCGAATCGTCACGGGAAGCCAGGTCGCGGAATGGCAGGCGTCGACCGTGGCCCGGGCGAGTCAAAGCATCTATTCGGAGCGCGCGTGGACCCGCTTCAAGGCGCGCAAGCTTTCACAACGCGGGCGTGAGTACGGCTACTTCACCGACGTCCTCGACATCATGCTCAGCTCGGGCGCTTCCTATGTGGGCGTCCTTCGCGCAGAGGCGCAAGCGCGCATCCAGCGCAAGAACATTCAGCTGACCCGGGAGTACCTCGAGCTGGCGCGCCTGCGTCTCGAAGTCGGGGTTGCCAATGCGAGCGAGCTCTACCGCTGGCAGGTGACGCTTGCTGAGAACCAGGCTGCGGTCGTCGACGCCCGGGCGTTGGTGAGCCAAAACAAAATCGAGCTCAACCGCGTGCTCAACCGGCCCTTGGAGCGGCCCATCGCGCCGATCGACCTGCCCGTCGACGAGGCGGGCCGAACGCAGGCGCCCGAAGACCCGATCAGCAAATACATGAACGACCCCTGGTCGTTCGAAAAGCTCAGGGACTTCATGGTTCGCGAGGGGCTCCGCAACTCGCCCGAGGCGCGTCAGGTCGAAGCTCGGAGGGCCTCGGCGCGCCGCATCAATGAAGGCCGCGCGCGCGAGCTTTGGCTGCCGGAGTTCGACGTGCGTGGTGGCATCCAGCACGATTTCTGGCGGGGCGGCGAAGGCTCGGTCACGCCACCGGACCTCGAGGCGCTGGGCATTCCCCAGCCCGACAAGTTCGGCTGGGACGTCGGTCTGTATTTGGCGATTCCCTTGTCGCGCGGCGGCTCAGGCGTTGCGGAGATGCGCGAGAGCGCGATTTTCGTCGAAGGGCTGACGGCCGAGCTCGATCGCGTCGCGCAGAACATCGGCACCGGCGTGCGCACCGAGCTCTACAGTGCGGCGGCGGCGCTTGCCACGGTGGCGCTCACGCGCAAAGCGGCAGTCGCGGCGGCCAACAACCTGGTGCTCGTCACCGACCTCTATCGTCGCGGCAAAGTCGACATTATCACGCTGGTCGATGCGCAAACTCAGAGCCTCGTCGCCGACCTCGGCGCGGCGAACGCCGTCTACGACTACGTTCTCGCCTTGCTCTTCGTGAATCGCGAGGCCAGTCACTTCCGAAACCTCGACACCCCCAAGGCGCAGCAAGACTTCGCGCGGCGGCTCAGCGCGTTCGTCTTGGCGGCCGAAACGCGCGACGTCAACACGGTCACGGCCCCGTAGACATCACAGGAGTTCGGCTTTAGGCTCGTCGCTCCGGAAACCCCCGGGCGAGGTGGTCATGACGAAATCCGGGCTGCGCACACTGCTGGTCCTAACAGCTGCTCTATCTTCGGCGTTCGGCTTATCGGCCGAAGCTCAAAGGAGCGCACGGCCGACCTTCCGCATCATGATGATTGCCGACGGCGAGTCTCCGCTCTTCGCGGAGCGCCAAAGCATCCTCAAGGCCGAAATCCTCGAGCTCATGAAGGAAGACGCCGCCGTCGTCTTCGTCGAGCCCAAGGCCCAAACCAACTGGACGCTCGAAGGGGCCGAGGCCGC
>CBESWY010000382.1:0-2256 GCA_965533395.1 uncultured Myxococcales bacterium | reverse complement strand
TGCGCTGAGCCATCTGACATTGCGGGTGTTTGGGAGATCACCGCCAGAGGCATCTCGGACAGCTGCAACGGGCTTGGTTCTTACACGTTTCCGCTGACGATCGCACAAGATGGCAAGACTCTGTCCGGTGAGACCCCCGACGGGACGCTTGCCGGAACCGTCTGTGGCGACGCGATACAGATGACCGGAGCTGTTCCCGGGCTGTATTTCGGAGGGACCACGACGGCGAGCCTACAGCTCACCATCTCCGCGGATGGAAATTCCGTGGAAGGTTCCGACACGTGGAGTTCGACGAGTGGTTTGCAGAGCTGTGAGGGGTCGGAATCCGTCAGTGGCGCTCGCGCTGGCGAGGATGTTTGCGAGTGGGGGTTCGGCTGCCCGTGCGAACGCCCGCTTGATGAATACTCGCAAGGCTCCGGTTGCCCCACGTATGAGTGCGCCCTCGCCGCGGCCGAGGACTTTGCTCAGCAGGTCGGCGACTGCGATGCGAGTTTCGGCTGTTTTTCCGCCGCGGGGCGATGCGGAGACTTCCGGTACGTGAGGACCGGCTGCAACCAGGGGGAGGAGACCTGGGAGTACTTCGACGCCTCCGGTACGCTGGTCGCCGCCCACTGGTTGACGGACGACTGCGGGAGCGTTTGCCGAGGGTCATGCGCCGTTGACTATGGATTCCGCGCTGCGTGCGAGTTGATGCAAGAACAAGATTTCTGCGACCAAAGCGACTGATCGAACCGGCCGCCAGAGTTGCAACTCGACCTGGGGCCGCTTGAGGTGCAGCCCGCGCCCCGGCTGCTGCGTCTACAGCTGCTGCCCGGCCTTCACCGCGACGAGCCCCGCGCGCGCCTTGTCGACCGTCTCTTCGTATTCCTTATCCGGATCGCTTGCTTCGACGATGCCTGCGCCCGCCTGGAGCCACATTTCGTCTTTGTGCGCGACGATGGTGCGGATGGCGATGGCGACGTCCATGTTGCCGTCGAAGCCGATGTAGCCGACGGCGCCTCCGTAGACGCCTCGGCGTTCAGGCTCGAAGTCTTCGATGATCTGCATGGCGCGCACCTTCGGGGCTCCGCTCAGGGTGCCGGCTGGGAAGGTGGCGCGGAGGACGTCGAGTGCGTCGCGGCCGGGGGCTAGGTCGCCGACGACGTTGGAGACGATGTGCATGACGTGGCTGTAGCGCTCGATGATCATTCGATCGGTCACGCGCACGGTGCCCGGACGGCTGATGCGGCCGACGTCGTTTCGGCCCAGGTCGACCAGCATGACGTGCTCCGCTCGCTCCTTCGGGTCGGCGAGAAGGTCTTCGGCGATCTCGCGGTCTTCCTCTTCCGTGCGGCCGCGGTGTCGGGTCCCCGCGATGGGGCGCACGTGAACCTGGTCGTCTTCGAGGCGGACGAGCGTTTCGGGGCTCGCTCCAGCAACGAGGCGGTCGGGCATCCTCAAGAAGTACATATACGGGCTTGGGTTGATGATCCGCATGGCGCGGTACACGTCGAACACGTCGGTGTCGCCGAGTGGGACGCGGAACCGTTGCGAGAGCACGACTTGGAAGATGTCGCCGGCGCGGATGTGCTCCTTGGCCCTCTCCACCGCCGCGCAGAAGCCGGGCCGGTCGAACGACGACGCGGGGAGCTCCAACTCGGCGCTGGGGCTCGGCGGATGCAAGCGCCTGGGCAGGATTGGATGGTCGAGCGCTGCAAGCGCGGCCTCGATGCGATCGACGGCTCCGTCGTAGGCCAGCTTAGGGTCGCCCGTGACGCGCGCCGGCACCACGACGCGCAGGGTTCCACGCACGTTGTCGAAGATGAGAACCGTTCCACCGATCGAAAAGCAAAACTCCCAGTCGTCGTCGCGTTCGAGCGCTTTGCCGACTGTCGGCTCGAAGGTTCGCACCGAGTCGTAGCTCACGTAACCCACGGCGCCGCCCCAGAAGCGCGGTAGCCAATCGACCTCGGGCGGCTTCCACTCGGCAAGCGTCTCTCGAAGGCGCTGCCAGGGGTCGACGCCAAGCTCTTGCTGTTCTTCACCGTCCTGGACACGCTCAAACTTGTCGGCAACGCCGCGCACGATCACTTCCGGCGCAAAGCCGACGAAGCTGTAGCGGGCCCAGGTCTCCCCGCCCGTAACGCTCTCGAGCAGGTAGCTGCCAGCGTCTTGACCGAGCGTCGCATGCGCTAGAACCGGCGTGAGCCGATCGGCGATGACCTCGCGAAACACGGGGACCACCGATGCATCACGGCTGAGTCGCTCGAACTCTTC
>CBESWY010000381.1:0-2261 GCA_965533395.1 uncultured Myxococcales bacterium | reverse complement strand
TGTCGCGTTGGGCGTCGCGCGGAGAGGGCGTTTGTTTTTGCTAGGCTCCCGCGAAGCAGCACCTCCCGCCCCTTGGCATCGATGATGCGCCCGACGTCCACCGTGTCTGGAACAGCCTGGAGAGCGGGAAGAGGATCGATCGGGGCCGGCGCGACAGTGCTGTCGCTACTGCTGCTGCAGCCGAGAGCGCTCAGCAGGAGAAGAACCAAAACGGTTGGAAGCGGTTTCGAAGTGGGCACGAACAACTCGCAATGTCAGGGGAAGGCACGAAGGCCTACCAGATCGCAAGGCAAGGGGCACATGTGGACTCAGTCCTTCCGCTATGGACGACCTCGCGTACCGCTATTCGGCTTCGCAGCGCGTGTTTTCGAGCGGGTAGCGCGAGCGGTCACGCTGATCGATCAAAATGCAGTCTTCGCCGTGGCGCACCAAGCGGAACTGGATGGGCGCTTCCATGATGCGGCCCTGAGTGGGGTGTCCTTGCAGGCTCCGCGGTGGGTTTCGTTCGATGACGAGTACGCTGGTTTCGGTCAGTGCGTCGCTTGCAAGCATCACTTCGGTGTGCAGGGCGGTATTGACCGCGTTCTGCAACGCAGCTCGGCTGGCCGCATCGGCTTCGATGATTCGTGCGGGTTGGTCTTGCTCGGTGGGCACCGTCTTCTTGCGACAGCCGTAGAGACTCGTCGACAAAGCTCCGACCAGCACCAGCGCGCAGATCGTCCAGTAGCTCATGGCCACATGATCCTGTTCGACTTCCAAGGCGACTTCGGCACGAGGCCATCGGCTCTGCGGGGCTGCGTCCCGGATTTGCTGCCAAGCGCCTCAGGGGCGGGACAGGTTTGGTCGTCTCGATAGGTCAACGCGGCCGAAAGGCGCCCTTCGCTTGGGTCGCCCAGTGCCGCCGTGAAGTCATCGGGCACCGAACAGCCCTCGATGGGAACACCCACCGTGCCCTGCGTGTTGGAGGGCGAGAACCCGTCGGTGTAGTCCCCGAAGTCCTTGTCGTTCACGCCCCGGAATTGGATCGTGAAATAGGTCGTACCGCAGTTGTCCTGCGGGTAGAAGCCGTATGGCTTTCCGCAGGTCGTCGTTCCGATCTGGATGACCTCGACATCCACACCGCCAAGGCCGTTCATGAGCGCTTCGCTCGCCGAACAGGTCGACCCACTGGTGATCACGAATACTCGCGTCAGGTCCAACGAGGGAAGCGGCTGGTCGGCGGGCGCATTGAACGGTGGACCGAGCGACGTGTCAAAGAACGGCGTCGGCAAAATGGCACGCCCCGACACCGGGTTGGTGTTCGGGTTCTTGTCGTTGAACTCCGTGAGCTCGAAGGTGCGGCCGTCCGTTGCGGATGGTCCCGCGATCATGAACGCGAGCTCGCTCGCGATGGCCAGAAAGCCGCCGCCGTTGTACCGCAAGTCGAGCACCAGATCGTCGATCCCCTCGCCCTCGTTGAGCCGGTTCACCGCGTTGACCAGTCCAAGCTCGGCGGTGGCGATGTGATCGTTGAACACCATGTACCCGACGCGCCCGCTGGGCGTTTCGAGAACCTCTACGTTCTTGACGGGCTCGGACTCGATGGCGGCAGAAGTCATCGTGATCGAGCGGCTCTCGACCGCGCCGACGTCTTGAACCGTGAAGCTGTGAGTCTCGCCAATGGTCGACGGAAAGAGTCCTGCGTTCAAGGCGTCGATGCCCGCATCCGTGTTGGTGTCGATGTCGAATCCGTCCACCGACAGAACTTTGGCGCCGCGCGCGAGGTCGACCGAGGGGCTCGTCGCAGGTGAGTTGGGTTCGGTGTACGCGACCAGGATTTCGCGAGGCGGCACGGAGGAGAGGAGGACCCACTGCGCTCCGTAGCCTGCCGATACTCCCGACTGAGAGAGGTCGAACCAGGACTCGGAGTCGACGGTGAAATGGAAGCGGTCTTTGGCGAGGCCCGAGGTCGTGAGCGCGTTGGTCTTCAAGCCGTCGAAGTACAGGGGGCTGTCGCTGAACAGCGCAGGATTCCGGTCGACGATTTCAGCGTACCAAAGATAGGTCTGGTCACTGAACGACCGAAGGAAGTTGTTCTCGTCGAGAATCGAGCCTTGGACATCGGCGTAGGGCTGGTTCGTTGCTGGGTTGGTACCGGCTCTGGGCGACGCGCACTTCGCCTGAAACACGGAAGCCGGTGCAAACTCTCCCGCGACCCAGTCGGAGCTTCCAACGCCATACGGGGGAGGCGGGTCGTCCCCACAGGCGGTCATCCATACGGC
>CBESWY010000380.1:0-2272 GCA_965533395.1 uncultured Myxococcales bacterium | reverse complement strand
CACTGGAGCTCGGAGGAGGAGACCTCGGATGGTTGACGACGGGCGACCTGCCCGGGGAGTTGGAACAAGCGATCCTTCCGCTCAGCGCCGGTGAGATCAGCGAACCGGTGAGGGGCTCCAAGGGGTTTAACATCTTCTTCTTGGAGGAGCGCCAGGTCGGCACGGATTTCCCATCGTTCGACGAGATGAAGCAGGAGCTGTTCCGCGAGATGTTGGACGCGGCCATGATCCGTCAAGAAAAGATCTTTCTCGAAGAGATTCGCCGCAAGGCCGTGATCAACCGGATGCTCTAGGCTGTGCGCCCATGAGCGGACGTGTGAGCATCGAACGGGATGGACCGATTGCGCGGATGGTTTTCGACCACCCAGAGCGCCGCAACGCAATCACCGTCGACATGTGGGACGCGATTCCCGAAACCGTGCAGAGCTTACAAGAGGACTCCGAGGTACGAGTCGTGATCATGCGGGGCGCGGGGTCCGAAGCCTTCGTCTCGGGCGCGGACATTTCGGAGTTCGAAAGGACGCGTACCGGAAATGCTGGAAGAGAGTACGACGCGCTCACCGCGCGAGCATTCGCCGCCTTGCAGTCTCTGGAAAAGCCGCTGATCGCGTGCATCCATGGCTTCTGCATTGGCGGCGGCGCAGCCATCGCGCTAACAGCCGACCTTCGCTACGCCGCGGAGGACGCCCGCTTCGCAGTTCCGCCGGCCCGCCTTGGCCTCGGCTATCACACGGCTGGCATCCGCGCGCTGATCCGAATCGTCGGCTACTCCAAAACCGCCGACTTGCTTTTCACGGCACGACGGGTCGGCGCCGACGAAGCGCGACACATCGGATTGGTGAACGAGGTCTTCGCGAAAGATTCGCTCGACGCGAGCGTGGATGAGCTCGCTCAAATGATCGCCACGAACGCCCCACTCACCATCCGGAGCGCCAAGATCAGCCTGCAGGAGCTCGCCAGGCTCGAAGCCGAACGAGACACTGCGCGCATCCACGAATCGATCGAGCAGTGCTATCAGAGCGACGATTTTAGGGAAGGCGTCAGGGCGTTCCTCGAAAAGAGGAAGCCGGAGTTCAGCGGGAAGTGACGTGGCTCGCCCCGCGACGCAGGGAACGACTGGCACGAGCGCAGTTCGGGACCTAAGAGACCTCTTCAAGGAGCAAGGCGATGCTAGACAAGCAATCCACTGGCCTTTTGGCCTTCTGGCGCGACTATGATCGCAAGACCTACGTCAAAGCCGCCGTCCTGGCAGACCGTCTGGGATATGACTCGTTCTGGCTCCCCGAAGTCTGGGGGTACGAAGTCTTTTCGCTGCTCACTGAGATCGCTCTCAAGACGAAGCGGATCAAGATCGGCACCGGCATCATCAACGTTTTCAGCCGTTCGCCGGCGCTCATCGCCATGCAGGCCGCCACGCTCGACGAGATCAGCGGCGGGCGGTTCATCCTCGGAATCGGGACCAGCGCGAAAAACGTCGTTGAGGGCCTGCACGGCCGCGACTTCGAAAAGCCGCTCACGCAGACTCGAGACGTCATTCGCGTCGTACGCACCTTGCTCGACGGGCGACCGCTCAGCGAAGCCGATACGAAGCTTCGTCGCTACCGGCCGTTCACACTCGACTTCGAGCCAACCCGCCGACACATTCCAATTTATGTGGCGGCGCTAAAACAGAAATCGATTACCAGCGTCGGCGAGATGGCGGACGGCTGGATGCCGATTTTCTGGCCGTACAACCGGCTCAGCGATGGCCGTGCCTGGATCGCCGAAGGTGCTGCGAAAGCGGGCCGCAGCCCGAAAGAGATCGCGACCGCGCCTTTCACCACCGTCATCCCGATCCCCGGAAAGGGTGCTTCGAAAAAAGCGCGGGAGATCATCTCCTTCTACATTGGCGGCATGGGCGACTACTACAAACAGCTCCTCAGCGGCTTTGGCTACACGGATGAATGCAACGAAATCGCCAGGCTCTACACGGACAAGGCGACGCGCAAGATGGCGCCCGATGCGGTGACGGACGACATGATCGAAGCGCTCACGATCTCCGGCGACCCGATTCATTGCCGCCGCGAGATCGCGCGCCGGCGTGAGCTCGGCATGGAGCAGCCGATCATCAATCTCCCGCCCGGCATGGCGTGGCCTGGGATGGCCGCCTTCATTACAGCATTGGCTCGAGCGTAACGTCGCGCTGAACAGGTGGTGCGCGATCCGGACGATTGCGGGTAATGCGCAGACGTTTCCGAACGGTTTTCGAACGGCGAGTAAACAATTACGTATG
>CBESWY010000379.1:0-2290 GCA_965533395.1 uncultured Myxococcales bacterium | reverse complement strand
GCCGAAGCACCCAACGAAACGGAACCCACTGACCCCAATCGCGAGGAGGGCTAACCCATGGCCGACGATCTCCGACAAGACTTTGACGTTGAAGCTGGCGGGCGCGGACGTGGCGGACGCAAGAAGGCCCCAGGTCATTCGCTGCCTCCCGACTTCAAGTTCGATTACAAAGACCCGCAGCAACTTCGGAATTTCATCACGGACCGTGGGAAGATCACGCCCCGCCGGATCAGCGGCCTGAACGCGAAGCAACAACGCGATCTGACGCGTGCGATCAAGCGAGCCCGCAATATCGCGCTGCTCCCCTACACGGCGACGAAGTGAGGCAGTCATGGCATCTACCGTCCAAATCGTACTGAAAGAAAACCTCGAGCACCTCGGCTCGATCGGAGATGTGGTGCGGGTCCGCCGCGGCTACGCTCGCAACTTCTTGTTGCCTCGCGGCCTTGCGGTCGTTGCCAGTCGAGGCAACGTCCGACAGATCGAGCACGAGAAGGCCATTCAGGCTCAACGCATCGCCAAACTTCGCTCGGAGCAGGAGAAAATCGTCGCCGAGCTCGCAAAGGTCACCGTCATGATCGCCAAAGAAGCGGGCGAGGATGGGAAGCTCTTCGGCTCGGTCACTTCGAGCGATGTTATAGACGGCCTCACGGCCAAGGGCGTGGAAGTCGACAAGAAGAAGCTCGTCATGCCGGCTCAGACCATCAAAGAGGTCGGCAGCTACGAGGTCGGGGTGAAGCTACCGTATGGCTTGACGGCGACCGTTCGGGTCGAGGTCAAGACCCGCGCATAGGGTCCGAAGACGGCAGCTATTGGCTGATGTGGGGCCCCTGGGTTCATGCATCGCAATACCGCTTCCACCTTCTGGCCCCAGGGGCTAGAACCAAGCTCGAGGGGGCAAGACCATCACTTCCGAGCATAGAACCGGGCAGGTCCCACCCAGCTCACTCGAAGCGGAGAGAGCCGTGCTCGGCGGCATCCTGCTCGAGAACGATGCGATGAACCTCGTGGTCGAGGTGCTTTCCGCCGACGACTTCTACAGCGACGCGAACGCGAAGATCTTCGACGCGATGAGCGAGCTGTTCCGCCGGAGTCAGCCGGTCGATCACGTCACGCTTCGTGAATCCCTGGTTCACAGCGGCAAGTTGGCCTCGATCGGTGGCGACGAGTATCTGCTCTCGCTCAGCAACACCATCCCGAGCGTCTCGAACATTCAGTCGCACGCGAGGATCGTTCGTGAAAAGTCCGTCGTCCGGTCGCTCATTCAGGCCTGCCACGAGGTCGTTTCCCGCGGCTACGGGGACTACGGCCCGATCGAGGAGTTTCTAGACGACTCGGAGTCGTCGATTTTCGCGGTTGCCAAAGAGCGCGCGCGAAATCCTTACGAGCACGTCAAGGACGTCGTGATGCGGACGTTTCAGGAGATCCATGAAACGGCCAATCGCGGCGAGGCGATCACGGGCCTTCCGACGGGCTTCAAGAAGCTCGACGAACTGACCGCTGGGATGCACCCCGGGGACCTGATCATCGTCGCCGGGCGTCCTGCCATGGGCAAGACGTCGTTTGCGCTGAACGTGGCGCACAACGCCTGCGACAAGACCAAGGCGCCGGTCGCCGTGTTTTCGCTCGAAATGCCTAAGGGGCAGTTGGTTCGCCGCCTCCTCGGCAGTCAAGCCCGCGTCGACGGGAACCGCATTCGAACTGGGCAGCTTCAGAAGGATGACTGGCCGAAGCTCGCCGACGCCGCCGGGACCTTGAGCGAATTGCCGATCTGGATCGACGACACGCCGGCGATCACGCTGCTCGAGCTTCGCGCGAAAGCCCGCCGTCTCAAATCCGAGGTTGGGCTCAGCATGGTCGTGGTCGACTACCTGCAGCTGATGCGCTCTGGGTCGCGAAACGACTCGCGCGAGCAGGAGATCAGCGAAATCAGCCGGAGCTTGAAAGCCCTCGCCAAGGAGCTCGAGATCCCCGTGGTTGCGCTCTCGCAGCTCAACCGGGGCGTCGAATCTCGCGGCGTCAAAGACAAGCGGCCCCAGCTGTCCGACCTTCGTGAATCCGGCGCCATCGAGCAGGACGCCGACACGATTTGGTTCATCTACCGGGACGAGGTTTACAATCGCGAGAGCGATGACCGGGGCATTGCCGAGATCATCATCGGCAAGCAGCGCGCTGGCCCGACCGGCACGTGCCGGGTGCGGTTCTTCAACGAGTACACCAGGTTCGACGACCTTGCAGAGTCCGATTATTACGGTGGTACCTCGCGGGGGGCAGCGGACTTTCGGGATAA
>CBESWY010000378.1:0-2295 GCA_965533395.1 uncultured Myxococcales bacterium | reverse complement strand
AGCCTGGGTTTGCCAAGGGGATGAACAGAAAACCGGCAGGAACGAGGCTGGTGGCTAGCATGACCTCGTTGATGTCGCGGTGCTCCGACCAGGTGCGAGTTTCTCGATGCTGGGGATCGAGCCAGAAGGACTTGATCTCCGAACCGAGCGCGACGTAAGGCGCCAGTCCTTCGATCGGCTCCTGTATTTCCGCACTTTGCGAGAACGGCCGATGCTCTGTTCCGGTTTCCTTTTCGATCAGCTCGACTGCGGAAAGCCCGATTGCGAGGCCGAGCTCCCGAAAAGCCAGGCGCCGCGAAGCCGGATCCGTCGGGTCATGCTGCCGCGCATAGTCCGCAAGACCTCGCAGCGCTGCTGCGAGCAACCTGTCCAGTAGATCATCCCCTGCAAATGCTCCGAGATGTGTCAACTGCGCAACCCGTGAGGCATCCGTCAGCAGGCCGCCCAGGCCCAAGGGGTCCGTGGTCGCCCAGTCTTGGCCCGCGATCATGGTCGCGAAGTCCGCCACCTCCTCCTTCAAGCTCGGCCCATTTCGGGTGCTCGACCGCACCGACTTTGTCGTCTGGAGCTGTGTGCAGGTAATGAAACCATCTAGCGGATCGTGCTGGCCCATGGAGGGGACGAGTGGGCGCGAAAGATCAATGCTCATCTTCCAAACCATCCGTCGACCGCTTCGATCCGTATAGGCGAAGGCATCGTGGGCCACCTTCGCGAGCTCCCGCGCCCAAGTGTCGAACCGCGATCGCCCTGTCCACCGGTAGACCTGGTCCAGGGCGTGCATCCATTTGGTCAGGTAGTGGAAGTATTGGCCGTCCCGGCGCCACTCCAGTTGCTCGTCAAAGGGCTCGGCGACGCCTCGCTCGGGGAGCTCCTTGCCGATTCGCAACCCGCCTCGAGTCGGGTGAGTCTCGCCTTCCTGCTCACTGAGTCCGCTGATCCATCCGGTTCGCGGATCATCGGCACGATGGACTCCAAGCACGTGATGGACTTGGTCGACCAAACGTAGCGCGAGATCTGTGTACTGTTTTTCGCCCGTCGCCTGTTCCAAGCCGAGGAAGTTGCAGACCGCGAAGGCGTCAGTCCATAGATAGCGCCGTTTTGGTAGGTCAGAGGTGAGTCCGGTTCGCTCTGCGAATCGCATCATGAGCTCGCTGGCCTGTTGGACGGCATTGGGTGTCGAAATCATCTTGCTCGAAGTCACAATCGCGATCGCCTCGCCAACATACACGAGGCTCCGCGGCAAGCCACTTCGAGTGCTAAGGTCCGGCGAAGTCCAATGCCAAACCAAGACCCGCAGGCCAAACCCACGAGACCCAGGCCACGCCTCGGCATTCTGTATCTTCTTGCTGCCGTTGTCGGAGCGTCGCTGTTGCTACAGATGTGGCAAACGTACCAGACGGTTGCGCCGATCCCATACAGTGAGTTCGAGAAATTGCTCGAAAACGGAAAGGTCAAAGAGGTCGTCGTAACCGACGACGCCCTACGGGGTGAGCTGACCGAACCCATCGATGGAAAGACGGCCTTCGTGACCAATCGGGTCGACCCCGAACTGGCACAAAGCCTCGAAGCGCACGGGGTTGAGTATTCGAAGGAGCAGCAAAGCACGATTGTACGAGGTCTCGCGTCCTGGTTGTTGCCTCTGCTGCTCTTGTTGGGGTTCTGGTTCTTCTTGAGCCGGCGGATGGCAGGGATGGGCGGCCCCGGCGCGGGACTGATGTCAGTCGGCAAGAGCAAGGCGAAGGTCTACATGCAGACCGATACTCGGGTGACCTTCTCGGACGTCGCAGGCGTCGATGAAGCCAAGCAAGAGCTGCAGGAGGTCGTCGCCTTTCTCAAAGACCCGGAGTCCTATGGGCGGCTTGGGGCGCGTATGCCCAGAGGGATCTTGCTGGTGGGCGCACCCGGCACCGGCAAAACGCTCTTGGCCCGCGCCGTAGCCGGGGAGTCCGCAGTACCTTTCTTTTCGATCAGCGGGTCGGAGTTCGTGGAGATGTTCGTGGGGGTTGGCGCGGCGCGCGTTCGAGATCTATTTGACCAGGCCCGGCAACAAGCACCATGCATCATCTTCATCGATGAGCTCGATGCCCTCGGCCGGGCGAGAAACGCGCAGCCCTTCTCCGGAGGCACGGATGAGAAGGAGCAAACACTCAATCAGTTGCTAGTCGAGCTCGACGGCTTCGATTCGTCGACGGGCATCGTGCTCCTTGCCGCCACGAACCGCCCCGAGATCTTGGATCCCGCCCTGCTACGTGCCGGTCGCTTCGATCGCCAGGTGCTCGTCGATCGGCCGGACCG
>CBESWY010000377.1:0-2325 GCA_965533395.1 uncultured Myxococcales bacterium | reverse complement strand
TGGCCTCCCGCCCAGGCGATGGCCACAGCGATCATCACCGCGCCCGAAATCACCGCCGATGCGAGCGCAATACGTTTGATCCCCATGATTCTTCGCCCAATAGCAGCAGGAGATGGCGTTTGTCGAACGTCGCTCGAGAGGGACGGGGCACTATGCGGCTCGTACTTTCGAGCGCTCGCGCAGCCCCCTTGGCGTAATCGAGCGCTTCGAGTAAAAAGCGAGGCTCATGGGATCCAGGGGTTGAGAATGACAAGACGCAGCAGACTTCAGACTCTCATCGTGGCGCTGGCGGCATTCGCATTGTCCGCAACCGCCGCGGCCGAAGGGGAGGCGCCGAGCCCTCCTGCGGGTTTGACGGTCGAGATTTCGAACATCCAAAACGACAAAGGGCAGATCGGCTGTTCGTTGTATTCAAAAGAAGAGGGCTTCCCCTCGAAGACCAAAAAGGCGGATGCCGTGATGTTCGTCAAGTCCAAGGCCGGCAAGGCAGCCTGCGTGTTCAAAAGCCTGAAGGCTGGCAAATACGCGGTCTCTGTCATGCACGACGAAGATAAGGACGGCGAGCTCGAGACCAGCATGGTAGGGCGCCCGAAGGAATGGTGGGGTGTCTCGAACAACGTCCCGCCGGAGCGATTCGGCCCTCCGAAGTACGAGGCCGCCCTATTTTCGTACACTGGCGCTCCAAAGACGATTAAAGTTAAGCTCCGGCTCTAGCCGCGGGTCTTCCGCGCCCCATACACCCCAGTTATGACCTACGACAGGCGATACTTGGCGGACGACTTCCGCGCAGGAATCGTAGTGTTCCTCGTGGCGCTGCCCCTGTGCCTCGGGATTGCACTCGCGTCGGGCGCGCCCCTTTTCAGCGGACTCATCTCGGGGATCGCGGGCGGGCTCGTCGTCACGGTCGTCAGCAAGTCACGACACGGGGTGAGTGGGCCGGCGGCCGGGCTCGCGGTGATGGTGGCCGCAGGAATCGAAACCCTCGGAATCGAGGCGTACCTCCTGGCGGTGATCGTCTGCGGCGTGGTTCAGGTGGCAGCTGCCTTTCTTCGAGCCGGCGTCATCGCGCACTACTTTCCATCGAGCGTCATCAAAGGGATGCTGGCAGGCATCGGGATCATCCTAATCCTCAAACAGATCCCCCATGCGTTCGGGTACGATCACTCCTGGGAGGGCGAGCTCGAGTTCTTCCAACGCGACGGCCACAACACCTTCAGTGAAATCGGCTATGCGCTGCAGGCACTGAGTCCGGGCGCCATCATCGTCACCGTGCTGTCCCTGGCAATCCTGCTTCTGTGGCAGGGTCCAAGGTTCAAGCAAACCCGCCTCGCGAAAGCGCTTCCTGCACCACTCCTCGTCGTGCTTCTTGGGGTCGGGCTCAATCACCTCTTCGGCGCGGTCCGGCCCGAGCTTTCGATTTCCGCGGAGCACCTCGTCAGCGTTCCGCTCTCTTCTTCGCTGGGGGAGTTCTTCTCCAACTTCATACGGCCCGATTTCTCACAGATCACGAACCCCGAGGTCTACGTCATTGGACTGACCCTGGCGCTCATCGCCAGCATCGAGACCCTGCTTTCGGTCGAAGCCACCGACAATCTCGACCCCGAAAAGCGAGTCACCCCCACCAATCAAGAGCTCAAGGCGCAAGGGCTCGGCAACATCGTTTCTGGGCTGCTCGGCGGCATTCCGGTCACGCAGGTCATCGTGCGGAGCACGGCGAACATCGAATCGGGCGGCAAGACGCGCCTCGCTTCGTTCATTCACGGCGTTCTGCTCCTGATCTGCGTCGCTGCGATTCCACAGCTCCTCAACGAGATTCCGCTTGCCAGTCTGGCGGCCATCTTGCTGGTGATTGGATACAAGTTGGCTCGCGTGTCCCTGTTCAAAGCGATGTGGAGGGAGGGCTTCTGGCAGTTCGTACCCTTCGTCGTGACGATCGTCGGTCTGGTCTTCACCGACTTGCTCACGGGCATCCTGCTTGGCATGGCCGTCGCGTTTTTCGAGATTCTGATCTACAACTACCAGCTCAACTTCTATCGGGAGGAGACGAGCGCTGGCTCCTTTACCATTCGGCTCACCGAGCACATGACGTTCCTCAACAAGGCGTCGCTCAAGCGCCTTCTTCGAGAGATTCCCGGCGCTTGCTCGGTCACAATCGACATGTCGGCCACCCGGATTCTCGATCACGACGTGCGCGAGGTCATCGAAGACTTCGCCACGCACGCCGAGGCCGACGGCATCGATCTCACCGTCCTGGGCGCGACGGGCCCGAAGATTGCGCTCACCGACGGCTTGTGAGCACGACGCTACCCCGAATCGACGCGAATC
>CBESWY010000376.1:0-2327 GCA_965533395.1 uncultured Myxococcales bacterium | reverse complement strand
GAGCATCACGGTCGGTGACCCGAACCTTTACTGTCTCGGGGCGTCCTCGGTGCTCATCGACGGCGGCGACGCTCTCTTCACCTACGACCTCAACGGCGCTGCACCCGGCAACTTCAACGGGAGCAGCCCCGACATCGGCAGCCGAGAAAACGGCCCAGGCATCTGCGACTGACCAGCTCGCTTCCCGACGCTAGCGCGGAACGCATTCGTAGCTGAGATGCACTTCGTGGACGTCCTTCGTTACAACCGTGCCGCCGTCATCTTGCGTCGTAGTCTTTTGCCCAACTACGACCCGCCGCTCGTCGACGATGGTGTAGGCACCGCCACAGTGCGCTTCCATCCGGCGTCGCGCTTCATCGCGTGAGCTCTGATCATTGGCGACGGCGATCGTTCCACCCGAAGCGTCACGCTGCACGGTCGATACGTACGTGTAGTAGCCGCAGGCATTTGCAGCGATCAGCAAGACAGCGAGCAGGGCACGAAGCATGAACCACCTCCTCCTGCTGCGACGGAACGAATGACGTCAATATTCGCTCGACCGAACACCGGTGAACCAGGTACGGGGGAGAAATCGCCTTTGCCTGCGGCCACGCGTAGACTGCGCCCGTGGCTAGGGGACGCAAAGCAGCCTCCGCAAACCTGAACGCCGCACGGCGGGTCGCCAAGGAGCGCTTTGGCATCCAGAAGCTCCACCCGGAGCAAGCTCGCGCGATTGAGGCGCTCCTGACCGGGCGGGACACGCTGGTCGTGCTGCCAACGGGCTACGGGAAATCCCTGATCTATCAGTCTACGGCGCTCTTGTTCGACCGACCGACCATCGTCGTCTCGCCCCTGATTTCTCTGATGCGTGACCAGGAGCGAAAGCTTCGTGAGCGCGGCGCGCCGGTCGTGCGCATCGACAGCACGCTTCGCGCGACCACCCGACGCCAAGTATTGGCCCGCATCGGCAAGGGCGGCGCGCTGATCGTCCTGACCACGCCCGAGACCCTCGAGTCGCTTGCGGGGTCGACGCTCGCCGAGGTCAAGCCGGCAATGCTGTGTGTCGACGAAGCGCATTGCATTTCAGAGTGGGGGCATGATTTTCGCCCGTCGTACCTGCGTCTTGGCGCGCTTCGAAAGCCGCTTGGCAAACCCGTCGTGCTGGCCCTCACCGCAACGGCGACACCAGCCGTGCAAAAAGACATCGCCGACCGTCTGAAGATGAAAGATCCGGTCGAGGTCATCGCACCGCCCCACCGCAAGAACCTTCGCCTGTCGGCAAACATCGTCTGGGGTGACGACAAGATCTCCAGCGCTGCGCGATTGATTCGTCGATTGCAGCGCCCGGGCATCGTCTACTGCTCGACCACGAAGGCCGTCGACCAAGTCGCGAACGCGCTTGCCCGCGCCCGAATCCCTTCCGCGCGCTACCACGGCAAAATGAAAGCCGCCGACCGCGCCTCGACGCAGCGCAGGTTCATGAGGCCGACCCGACGTCTGGTCATGGTCGCTACCAGCGCCTTCGGCATGGGCATCGACAAGCCCAACATCCGCTATATCGTTCACTACCAGGTCCCCGGCTCGCTCGAGCAATACGTACAAGAGGCAGGCCGCGCGGGCCGAGACGGCAAGCGTTCGGAATGCGTTTTGCTCTTCGATCCCAACGACCTTCGCATCCAAGAGCACCTCCAGGAGAAGGGCCGGTCGAACCCGGCGCAAGCGCGACGCGCGGTCGATGCCCTCGTTGCCTGGTTTGACGAAGGCAAGCCGGTCAAGCCCAAGGAGCTTGCCGTGTCCGCGCGCGTTCCGGTCACCGCCGCACGCTCCGTGTGCGCGCAGCTCGAAGAGCTTGGCCTCATCCAAATGGTGAAGCGCGGGGAGTACACCGGTCGCGCCACTACGCGGCGAATCCGTGCCGGCGCGTCCGACCTGGCAGCACGCTTGGAGACTCGCCGAGTCCAAGACGCGCGCCACCTTCAGACCATCGCGGCGTACGCCGAAACCGAAGGCTGTCGCAGCGTGTTCATTCGCCGCTATTTTGGCGAACCCCGTCCGCCGAAATGCGGCATCTGCGACAACTGTCGCCGCTGACGCTCCTGTGCTCTCCAGCGATCGCTGGATCCTCGATCAGCTAGTCGTCATCGCCCCATCGCCCCATCGGCCCGCGACCCGGACTCAAACACCCTTCCCAAATGTGCCACCAGCTTCGGGACGATTCGCTCGTGCGCGTCTTCTTGCAGGTAGTGCCCGGCGTCGGGCAGGCGCAGGACGTCGGCGTTTGGAAACGCAGGAAGCCAGAGGTCGTCGAGATACTGCGGAAGGAAGGCGATGTCTTTCATGGCCCAGGC
>CBESWY010000375.1:0-2330 GCA_965533395.1 uncultured Myxococcales bacterium | reverse complement strand
ACGGAGCAGGCGCGGCCCGCTCGACAGATGGGGTGGAAAGTGCTTGGGTTTTGGCAATTCTGATGAACTCACGAGAAATAGACGCCGCAACCGCCCAACTTCTTCAACGGTATGGATTCGAGGATATCCCCTTCGAAAAGCTGAAACAGCAGATGCTGCAAGGCGAGCTCGGAGAGGACCAAAACCGGATCACGGGCAAGGTGGAGCCGCCCGAGGCAGGCGACCTCCAAGCCCTGCCCCCGCTCGGGAGCGACCTCCGCCGGGCCCTGACCGAGCGCGGCCAGGAAGCGATGCGTCGCGGTGAAGTCGCGGCGGTGATTCTCGCAGGGGGGATGGCCACTCGCTTCGGGGGCGTCGTCAAAGCAGCCGTCGAGGTCCTCGACGGGAAGTCCTTTCTCGAGCTCAAGCTCCAGGACATCGCAGCCGTAGCGGAGCGCGCCGACGCTACAATCCCGGTCTACCTGATGTCGAGCTTCGCCACGGACGAAGCGATTCGCACGATGGCCGCGCCGCTCAGCACGGATCGCGTTCCGATCGAGACCTTCTCGCAGTTCATCTCGCTTCGCATCGCACCCGACGGAGAGCTCTTTCGAGACGGTTCCGAGGCGCTCTCGCCACACGCTCCCGGGCACGGAGACCTGACGTTTGCGCTTCGGCGCTCCGGCATTCTGAAGGCGTTCCGCGACCGCGGCGGCCGGGTGCTCATGATGTCGAACGTCGACAATCTCACGGCAACGCTCGACCCGGCCATCATCGGCGCCCACTTGGCGTTCGGCGCAGCGCTGACGGCCGAAATGGCGCCCAAAGAGCCGGGCGACAAAGGCGGCGCTCCCGCACGGGTCGACGGGCGCGCTCAAATCGTCGAAGCGTTTCGCTTCCCGGAAGGGTTCGACCAAGAGCGTATCCCCGTCTTCAATACCAATACCTTCGTGCTCGATGCTGCCGCCATCGACGCAGAGTTTCCATTGACCTGGTTCGCCGTCAACAAGACGGTGGACGGCAAGCCCGCCGTGCAGTTCGAACGCCTGGTCGGCGAGCTGACCTCTTTTCTCGATTCGGCCTTTCTTCGGGTCGAACGACACGGGCCGGATGCCCGCTTTCAGCCGATCAAAACCCCGGACGACATGGACATGGAACGCCCCGACATCGTCAAAGCGCTCAAGGCGCGCGGCAGCCTTTAGTCCGGGGCGTTGTTAGGGGCGCGGCGCCCGATGCTTCGCGGTGAGCCGTGGAACGCGAGCTGCCCGCAGGCGGCCGCGACGTCATCTCCGCGTGTCTTCCGGATGAACACCGAAAGCCCACGCCGCGTCAGCTGCTCTTGAAATCGCGTGACGTGATTCGTATCCGGTGCGCGAAGATCCGACGCAGAAATCGGGTTCATCGGGATCAGGTTGACCTTGATGGGAATGCCACGGAGCAGCTCGACCAAGCCATTCGCGTCTCGCACCGAGTCATTGACGCCTTGGATTAACGTGTACTCGATGGTGATTCGCTGTCGCTTCGAAAGCGGGTAGCGTCGCAGCGCCTCGGTGAGCTCGCCGAGCCCGTGTTTGCGGTTCACTGGCATGATCTTACTCCGCTCCTCGTCGCGCACCGCATGGAGCGAAATCGCGAGCTGCACTTGGCCGTCGAAGTCTCGGCCGAGCCGATCGATTTGCTTGACCAAGCCGCTGGTGGACACCGTCACACGCCGTTTGGAAAGATCGAGTCCGTCCGAGTGCGTCAGCAAGACGAGGGCGCGTGCGACGGCATCGTAGTTGTGAAGCGGCTCGCCCATCCCCATGAAGACGACGTTGCGAATGCGCTGGTCGGGGCCCAGCTCGCGCCGACCGAGCAACACCTGCGCGACGATTTCCGCGTCTGTCATTTGCCGTTTCAATCCGGCCACGCCCGACGCGCAGAACACGCATCCCATGGCGCAACCCACCTGGCTCGAAATGCACTGGGTCACGACACGCTCGTCGCCGAGTTGAGGAAGGAGCACCGTCTCGACCTTTTCGCCGTCGGGCATGCCGACGAGGAACTTCTTGGTCCCGTCCGCCGACTCGTGGGTCGAAACGATTTGGATGGGCCAGCCGAGCCCTTCCTCTTTCAAGCGCTCTCGAAGACGCTTCGGAACATTGCTCATCTCGTCAGGATCGAGAACCCCTTGGCGATGGATCCAATCGAAGATCTGCTTGCCGCGGTACCGAGGCTCGCCCCAGGCGATGACGCAGTCCTCCCACTCGGCGGGCAATCGCGCGACGGGGTTTGAGGCGGGGGCCAATGAATCCGCTGAAAGCTTCACGACCCTTAGCGGTGGCAGAGTTTGAGGCGGCGCGCAATCACGC
>CBESWY010000374.1:0-2333 GCA_965533395.1 uncultured Myxococcales bacterium | reverse complement strand
ATGAACTCACGCTGCCACTCGAGCGCTTCGAGATAGTGCGCGACCGCCATCAGGTTCGCTGCCGGCGGAAGCTTGTACGCCGAATGGCCCCAATAGGCGTTCGCGAACGGCCCGAGCTGGCCTCGCTCGACCAGCCCTTTGACCCGATCCTGGATGCCCTTGAAGTAGGTCGTACTGGACTTCCCCCAATCCGAAATCGACTGGGCAAGCGCGGACGTTTCGGCCGGATCCGCTTCGAGTGCGGACACGATGTCGACCCAGTCGAGCGCGTGCAGGTGGTAGAAGTGGATCACGTGGTCCTGGATGCACTGGGACGCGATGATCAGGTTTCGGAGGATCCGCGCATTGGGTGGCGGCTTGGCACCGATCGCGTCCTCTACGGCGCGGATCGAGGCGATCGCGTGCACCGTCGTGCACACGCCGCAGATGCGCTGAGTGAAGGCCCAGGCATCACGTGGGTCGCGGCCCTGCAAGATGATCTCGATGCCTCGGAACATGGTCGAAGAAGACCAAGCGTCGGAGACTTTGCCGTCGTTGATCTCCGCTTCGATGCGCAAGTGACCTTCGATGCGGGTCACGGGGTCGACAACGATATGAGTCATTCTGCGCCTC
Source organism: uncultured Myxococcales bacterium (assembly GCA_965533395.1). GTDB lineage: Bacteria > Myxococcota_A > Polyangia > Polyangiales > Houyiibacteriaceae > SG8-38. Next base: position 1,721 of record CBESWY010000374.1, on the reverse strand, counting down.
CTTCATCGGTCCGTGCGGGCGGGCCCTCGGGTGGGTGATCCGCGCCCGTTCCAACGAGCTTCTTTCCGAGGTGTACCAAGGTGTGCCCGGCAAACGCGGTGGTGACACCGATGCTTGCCCAGAAGCCGATCTTGTCGATGTTCGAGCCTTTGCCGAAGCCGGGGAAGCCTGGAAGGTGCGCGTAGAACGGCGTCATCTTGTCCCAGAAGTCCGGTTCGGCGCAGCCGATGCAACCGTGGCCGCATGCGATCGGCCAGCTCGTGTTGTCGTTCCAACCGACGTTAGGACAGTTCTGGAACGAAACGGGGCCCTTGCAGCCCATCTTGTAGAGGCAGTGTCCGTCGCGGTGGGCTTCGTCGCCCCATTGCTCGACATACTGTCCGGTGTCGTAGTGCGCGCGCCGCTCGCAGTTGTCGTGAATCGACTTTCCATACGCGAAAAGCGGGCGATTCAGCTTGTCCAGCGCCGGGAACCTGCCGTACGTCAGGAAGTACACCAGGGTTGCGGTGAGGTTCTGGGCGTTCACCGGACAGGCCGACAGGTTGATCAGGTTCTTCACACCGGGCACCGCATCGGAGACGCCGAGCGCGCCGGTCGGGTTCGGCGATGCCGCTGGGATGCCGCCAAACGATGCGCAGGTTCCAACTGCAATCGTCGCCAGCGCGCTCCCGCACACCTCGTTGGCAATGTCGATCGCGGCCTTCCCGCCAATCGTACAGTACGCGCCGTTCGCCCCGGTCGGGATCGAGCCCTCGACGACCGCGAGGTAGGCGCCCTTTTGGTTCGTCACGACGTTGTGAAGGTTCTCCTCCGCCTGATGACCGGCGGCCGCCATGATCACCTCGTGGTAGTCGATCGAGATCAGATCGAGGATCACCTCGGCTGCCGTCGGCTTACTCGCGCGAAGGAATGATTCGGTGTTCCCCGCACAGTCCTGAAAGTTGAGCCACACGAGGGTTGGCTTGGGTTTGTTCTCGAGGGCGTCGGCGATCATCGCGGTCGCGCCCTTCGGTAAACCAAACATCACCGCCATCGCAGAGCAGAAGCCCATGAACTCGCGACGTGACACGCCGCGCGCCTCTAGTTCCCGCCGGAAGTCATTTCCCGGTTCATCCATCGGATCCTCCTCGCTGTTGCAGAGCAAAGGACGCGGCACTAATTTTATCAGCCGCCTATGTAACGCGACTCTATCCCCGCGAGGCACCGAAAAACAAGGTTTGCATCGCTCTTGAGAACCGTTTTCTATAGGTCGCGCGCATCTTTCGTTTTGCGGCGATCACGCGAATTTTTTGCGCCGATATTTGCCGAGCGAGACGCGGACGCGGTAGCATCTCTCGGATGTCCGCTGAGTCAAACGAGTATCGGTTCTTCGAAGTCGTCCAGGGCTACATCGAGCAGGCAGCGGCGCTCACCGGCCTTCCGTCTCACGTGAAGGCGATCCTCGCGGAACCGAAGAACGAGCTCATCGTCCATTTCCCAGTGCGAATGGACAGCGGCGAAATGCGGGTGTTCAAGGGATATCGGGTTCAGCACAACAACGTCATGGGCCCATACAAGGGCGGAATGCGGTACCACGAGCAGGTCACGCTCAACGAGCTCAAGGCGCTTGCCACGCAGATGACCTGGAAATGCGCGCTGCTCGGCGTGCCATTCGGCGGCGGCAAAGGCGGGATCAAGTTCAACCCACGCGAGCACTCGCTCGATGAGCTACGGCGCATCAC
>CBESWY010000373.1:0-2353 GCA_965533395.1 uncultured Myxococcales bacterium | reverse complement strand
GCCAAGGCGTCGAACTATCTGGCAAACCTGCTCGCGGTCCACGAGGCCAAGCAAACGGGTGCGCAAGAGGCGCTCATGCTCGGACGCGACGGCCAGATCCTCGAAGGCGCATCGAGCAACCTCTTCATCGTGAAGGATGGCAAGGTGCGCACCCCCGAGCCACAGCCGGGAATCTTGGTCGGCATCACCCGGGCGACGGTCATGGCCGCGGCCGCCCAAGAAGGCCTCGAGGTCGAAGAGGGTGAAGTCCGCCCCGGGGATCTCTACGACGCCGACGAGGCCTTTCTGACCAGCAGCATCCGAGAGGTGATGCCGGTGGTCTCCGCCGACGGGCGAACGATCGGGTCTGGGGTGCCAGGCCCGGTCACAAAACGCCTCCACTTGGGCTATTTGCGGGCCGTGGCCCTGGCGACAGGGGCGGGGGTTTGACCGCCCGGCCGAGGCGCAGTACACGCAGCTGCCAGGACGAGTTGAATGTCGAATACAGGTGAAACAAGAGCGAAACGGCGCCGCAAGGTCGCCGCTCAGGGCAAGGACCGGAAAAAGAAGCTGGCGAAGCTCGGGACGACCCCGAAGTTCCCGCTCGATCCGGACAAGGCGCCCGCCGCCAAGGCGTGAGCGCCGCGCACCGTCGGCTTTACGGGGTCAGTGCAGGGTGTGCGACTCGCCGTCGTGTTCGACGATCGGGATGCCCGTATCCGCCGCCATGTCCGTTGGCGCGAGCGGGGCAGGGGGCGGCTCGCTCGTGAGGCGCAGCGCTTCGAGCTCTTCGCGATGGGCCATTTGTTGCAGCTTCGTGTGGTGGTAGCGGCGCCGACGGCGGTACGCGAACACGACGAGGAACGCAGCCGCGACCCAAATCGTGGAGCCGGCAAAAAGGGCGGGCAGGATTCGGTACCTCGTCCGAAGGCTTTCCCGCCACTGGCGCTCGAGGCCGACTCGAGTCCAACCGTAGGCGGCTGCGAGCGCCGTATCGAACGTTTCGCCTTCGCGGAGAGACTGAATCATTCGATGGAAGCGGCGCTCGTCGTTGTCGGTGCGGCGCAGGAAACCGACGACGTCCGCACTCTGAGCATAGGCGACGTTCACTTCATGCGGGCGATTGGGAAAGCGGTCGTCGAGATCGGAGAGTCGCAGCATGGAGCGCTGGGCCGCCGCCCGTAGCAGCGACTCCATGCGTGGGAGCAAGCGCACCTCGGATTGGTGAATCGCGACGCCTTCGTTGAACCAGCGGGGCACCGAATTGCCGACAACCGCGCGGTAGAGCGCAACGTGCGAGAGCTCGTGGATGAGGACCACCTCGAGATCCGGGGGTTGCCAGGTCTCCGGGGCAGACATCGTCAAGAGGATGACGCCCCACTGCGAGTAGGCGACGCCGGTCGCGTACTCGGGCGGCGGATAGCCATAGGGGGCCATCGCCCTCATCTCGCGCGGGTTTCGCGCGACGCGGACGATCAGCGCGTCGTCGATGGGGACGCCAAAGTTGTCGACCAACTCCGCCCAGTGCTCCTCGAAGCCATCCATGAGCGCGTCGACGCGACCGCGTTCGGACTCGGGGAAGGTCCAGGTCACCGGTCCGACCTGCTCGGTCTCGTAGCCGTCGAGCGGCGAGGGCAGCGAAAGCGTGGGCGCTGCCTGGGGCGCAAACTGAGCCGCGGCGCCGACCGACATCGAAGTGATGGCGAGTGCGCAAAGGAGTGCCGCGAACGAAGTTAGATGGGGTCTACTCTTCACCGGGTGTAAACCTTAGCAGCGGCGGTCCCGGCTCGTTAGTGCGACGTCGATCAATGATGAGGTAGGTTACACCTCCGGCGAGGAGCGCCCCGGCGACCAAATACGGCCAGGCCTTTTTGATCCTGCGTTTCGCCCTGGATTCGTCCGCGGGCTGTTTGGGCTCGTTCACTTTTACAGGAGCGCTTGTTGGAGGCGGCGGAGGCGGTTCGGACCAACGTAGCTGCGCTTGCGATGCGCGGCTCTCGATGAACTTCAGCCGTTGCGCTGCGCTGCTGTCGTCGAATGCGAGTGCGCCTTCGTAGAACTGCGCCGCACTGACGTCGAAGACTTCCAACACGATGGCGCCTTCGCGATGCACGACCAGCAACGCATCCGCGCCGGCGATGATGCCGATGCGCTTGTACGAGCCGAGGTCTTTGCGAGGGTCGAAGCCAAGCCCGCGACGAATAGCGCGAAGCCCTTCGAGCCCATCGTCTTTAGTTGCGGGCTCGCCGCGCATGGCGGCGCGAAGCGCGGGATCGGTCGGGACCCGGAGCCCGGCCCGCGTCGCCTCGGTTTCGATGAAGGCCGCCGTTTGCCGGAGGGTCTCGTCGGGGTCGCCTGCGACGACGACGGCGAT
>CBESWY010000372.1:0-2355 GCA_965533395.1 uncultured Myxococcales bacterium | reverse complement strand
CGATCAATCTCGACGCGAACGGCGTGGAGCGTGCCGGTGAAGTGTGGACCGGAACGCTGCAGGATGGAACGTCGTATCCCACCGACGATTGCGCAGGATTCACCAATGGCGCGACCGGCGTCGCCCTGTGTGGCGCGACCAACTCGACGACCGCGACCTGGACCGAAAACATCACCCCGGCCTGCTTCACGCAGTTGGGCCTCTACTGCATCGAGCAGTAGTGCAAAGCACTCTACTGCGATTCGGCCGCGCGCCGCGCTAGCTCTTCGGAAGATACGTCCTCGATGTGGGTGCCGATCCACCAGATATTGCCGCACGGGTCGGTCACCCCGGCTCCACGGTCGCCGTAGAACTGGTCAGCCGGTTCCATGATCGAAGTAGCGCCCGCCGCAAGCGCCCGCTCGTACACGGCATCGCAGTCAGGCACGTAGAGGTACAACGAAGCGGGCATCGGCTCGCCCTGAGGTTCGCCGAGCATCACGAACGAGTCGCCGATCTTCACCTGCGCGTGCCGAATGCCACCGTCGGGGTTCTCCATGCGTTCCGTTTGCTCCGCACCGAACGCCTCCTGCGTGAACTCTATGAATCTCGCGCCGTCTTCGACGATCACATACGGCGTGACCGAGTGAAAACCATCTGGAATCGCCTTGACCGCCATTTAGAAGCCTCCTTGGTTGGACAACCTAGCTAGGTGCGCACTCTAACCCATCCTATGTGGTATTTTGCAACGCCACGACGGATCCGAGCATGGTCCCGACCCCATGAGGTAGAAGCCTTTGCCAATTCTCGCAATCGATCTCGGTACATCGAATGTGAAGGCCGCCGTCGTCCGGCGCGACGGAAGCCTCATCGGCACCGGTCGCGGGTCGATCGAGACGATTCTCACTCCGGATGGCGGCGCCGAGCAGGATGCCGAGCGCGTTTGGCAGGCGGTCCTGTCTGCTGCTGACGAGGCCCTAGCCGCATTGCCAAACCGGCATGAAGTGCGCGGCATCGCCTGCGCCAGCCAATACTCATCGATCGTCCCGGTCGACAGCGATGGTCGTCCCACCGGCAACATGGTCACTTGGATGGATCAGCGAGGCGCACCAGCCCGCTTGAGAAAACTGCCCGGCGGGCAGCGCATGAAGCCGAACCTGTATCAGATGGGGCGCTGGGTGCAGATTCACGGAATCCCTCCGCTCGACTCTGGCGCAGACTCGCTCGCCCATATGCGCTGGCTCAAGCTCGGGCGCCCAGAGGTCTACGAGCGGACCGCGACGTTTCTCGAGCCGATGGACTACGTGGCGATGCGTTTGTCCGGCCGCCCGGTCACCAACCGCTGCTCGAGCTTCCTCATGCTGCTCACCGACAACCGATGTCCCGACGCTGTCTATCACCCGACCTTGCTCAGATGGTCCGGGCTCGACGCCGAAAAGCTCCCGGAGCTCGTCCCAGTACACCAGCCACTCGGGCCGGTGCTCCCCGAGGTCGCCGAACGCCTTGGGCTCGCGGCGGAAACGCTCGTTTTCCCCGCAATCAACGACACGCAAGCGGGTGGAGTCGGCGCCGCCGCATTCGCCGGCGACCACGCCGGCATCTCGATCGGCACGACCGGGGTGTGCGTCACCCACGTCGACTTCAAGAAGACCGACATTCGCAACTCGCTGGTCAGCATGCCGTCCCCGATCCCCGGCCAATACTTCGTGATGGCGGAAGCGGGAATCGGTGGCGGTGCCCTCGACTACTTCCTCGAGCGCCTGGTCTTCGCCCGTGACGGCTTCGGAGATCACAGCCTCGCCGATCGGTTCTCCGCCCTGGAACGCGCCATCGCCAGGGTCGAACCAGGCAGCGACGGTGTCTTGTTTTTGCCCTGGTTGACCGGTTCTGTGACACCCGCTGAAGACGGCAAAGTGCGCGGTGGCTTCTTGAACCTTTCGCTTCAAACGACCCGCGAGCATCTCGGCCGGGCCGTCCTCGAAGGCGTGGCCTTCAACCTCCGCTGGGTGCACGGACGGGTCGCGCGCTTCGCCAAGCGGGACATCCCCGGAATCAAGTTTTACGGAGGCGGGGCGCTCTCGTCCGCTTGGGCGCAGATCTTCGCCGACATCTTGCAGCTTCCCGTAGAGCAGCTCCGAGACTCAGAGTACGCCGCGAGCCGCGGCCTCGCACTACTCGCCTTTCATCACCTCGGCGAGCTCTCACTCGAGGAAATCAAAGCGTGTATCCCCGTGGCCCGGGTCTACGAGCCGCGGCGCGAGCTCGCCGCGCGCTACGACGAGATGTTTGTGCAGTTCGTCCGCGCCTTTAGAAGGAACCGCAGCGTGTTTCGCGCGCTGAACGTTGGGAGTGACCGATGAGCGACACAATCGAATC
>CBESWY010000371.1:0-2393 GCA_965533395.1 uncultured Myxococcales bacterium | reverse complement strand
GGAGCCGCGATGGGCGCCCCTTCGCTGCCATCGCGCAGCATGAACGTGCTACCGATCTCGTCGTTTGGCCGCTCGGGCATGTCCACCGAATCGCAGGAATCGACGAGGTAGCCTTCGACCCTGACCGCTTCGTCGCGCGCCGATCGAGGGACCCCTGACGCGAACGAAGCCTCCATGTTGAGGCCTTCGGTGCTCGTCGCGCCGCCACAGCCGGCAGCAAGAGATACGACCAGGCCAAGCAGCGTGGCGACGACGCTCGGGCTTTGGGTGATGCGATTCACCAGTTCACCGCGAAACCGCCGGATGACGGCTGACTTTGACTGGAACGTTGGGAAACAACGATGCCGGCGGTAACGCCCCCTGCGACGACGACCGCCGCAGCGGCGACGATCCATGGCCACTTTTTCTTCTTCTTGGTGGTCGGCTGATCGACCGGCGCGGCGTATTTGGGCATCTGAAAGGTTACGCCCCCAGGACGCGACTCGGTCGTGCCGATGCTTGCGGAAGTTGGAACAGGCGCGGGATCAAGTGTTGCGCCTCTTCTCCGTGGCGCGATCTGTTCATAGCGAAGCTTGGCTTCCATGAGGGCCCGCTCGGTGGCTTCCTTTTCCGCGATTGATTTTCGCAGCGCCTCGATCCGTATGCGGACCTCCGATTCGCGCACTGGTTTCTCGGTTCTATCGAGGTACTGTTCGAAGGCTTCGAGCGCCTCTGGGTCGCGCTGCAAACGATCGGCTGCAATCGCAATGTTGTAAAGAAGCTCTCCTCTGTCGCTTGTCCGATACGCGTGTCGAAAGTAGGTCAACGCGCTTTCGTAATCGGCCTGGTCAAAGGCTACTCGGCCGGCTTCGAAATACTCCCTAGCCGCGGCGTCGTCCGCAATGCTTTCGGCGGACGCCGTCGTCGCAAATACCATGCCGACCAGAAATGCGGCCGTGCACGCCCAAAGAAGGGCGAATCCCCGTCTCTCTCCCATGAATTTAGAATAGTGGTGTGAGAAACCAAACGGCAAACGGGCTTGTCGGGGAACGTGGGCACAATCAGACTTTTCGCCCCAAACGGCTGAACGGCAGGGCCCAAGAACCGGGAGCCCGGGTCCAGAAAATGCGTGCTCGACAAAGCCGGGGGCGTCTACCATGAGTCAGAATTGGACTGGCTCGAATCGATGAATACTGAAATTAAAAGCAGTGACAACCTCCACGATGTTCGCTACGAAATCCGCGGAAAGCTGGCGCAGCGCGCCCACGAAATGGAGCGCCGGGGATACGAGATCATCTCGCTGAACATTGGGAATCCGGGTCTGTTTGGATTCCGCACGCCCGAAACGATGCGGATGGCCATGATCGAAAACCTCCCCGAGAGCGAGGCCTATTGCCACCAAAAGGGCATCTTCCCGGCGCGCGAGGCCGTGGTGCTACAGCAGCAGGAACGCGGCGTCATGAACGTGACGGCGGAGCATGTGTTCGTCGGCAACGGGGTCAGCGAGCTGATTGACTTGACGCTGCGTGCGTTGCTCAACGACGGCGACGAAGTGCTGATACCGAGCCCCGACTATCCGCTGTGGACCGCGTCGGTCACGCTGAACGGTGGCAAGGCCGTGCATTATCCGTGCACGCCGGAAACGCAGTTTCAGCCTGACCTCGACGCGCTGGCCGGTCTGATTACCAATCGAACGCGTGCGATCGTCATCATCAACCCGAACAATCCTACCGGCGCGGTCTACAGTCGGGAAGTGCTCGAAGGGATGGTGGCGCTTGCCGAACGGCACAAGCTCGTAGTCTTCAGCGATGAGATCTACGACGGCATGGTGTACGACGACGCCGAGTTCGTCCCGGTTGCGCCGCTGGTGAAGGAAACGCTGTGCGGCACGTTCAGCGGCTTGTCCAAGATCTACCGGGCCTGCGGTTTTCGTGTGGGTTGGGTCGTGTTCAACGGCACCAATGAGCTCGCGAAGGATTACCTGCAGGGATTGGATTTGTTGGCGTCGCTGCGTTTGTGCAGCAATGTGCCGGGGCAGTGGGGCGTGCAGACGGCGCTCGGCGGCTATCAGAGCTTGAAGGAGCTGGTTCGGCCGGGCGGGCGCCTGTACGAATCCCGCCAAGCTTTGATCCGCGGTGTCGAGGCAAGTGAGTACCTGCACCTGCTTCCGCCCGGTGGTGCGATGTATGCGTTCGTCGGCGCCGACACGGACAAGCTGCCCGATTTCGACGACCTAGACTTCGCAATGGAGCTGCTCGAAACACAGCATGTCCTCGTGACCCCGGGCTCTAGCTTCAATGTCGACTACCGTAACTACTTTCGCATGACGGTTTTGCCGGAAGCGAAGGTGATCGAGGATGTGTTTCGGCGGATGGAGAAGGTGCTGGGCGGGTAGTGGGCCGCGGCACCAAGCG
>CBESWY010000370.1:0-2394 GCA_965533395.1 uncultured Myxococcales bacterium | reverse complement strand
CCAAGTGACGACCGCGGCCTCGGTCCGGGAGCTCCCTTCAGCCAGGGTGCCGTGTGGCTTTGGTCGATTTCGTTACGAAAATCGACCAAAGCGCCGTTGGCCCTGTTTCGTGTCTGGATGCTGGGCCGCCGCCCTCGGGCGTTCGTTTGGAGGGGGGGTGACGGCTCCGTTAGTCTGAGGGTATGGAAGCGCGAGACTTCGGAAGCCCTGCGTTGATCGGACCGTTCGATCGTGCGCAGGGAGCGCTGCTTCGAAGGGCGGTCGAGCGGGCAGACTCGGGTGTCTATGTGTCGAGCACCATCTTGGGCTCGCAGGACGATCTCTCCGAGCTGCGCCCGAAGTGTATTTTCGTCGACGGAGACACGGGGGAGCTTGCCACGACCACGACGTGGATTCGCGAGGATCCCCACCTATTCGCCACCCCGGTGATCGCCATGGTGTCGGACCTTCGCGATGCCTCCTTCGTTCAAGCGTACCGAAAGGGAGCTGACGACGTGATCCTGCGTTCGAACGTCGGGGGCGTGACCCGCCGTATTGCGAACCTTCAGGATTTCGATCCTGCTGCACGTCCGCCGGTCTCTAGGGGTCGTGTTGTGATCAGTCATCATGTCGACGAGTACCGACGGCTTCTGGGACGTGTGCTTCGCCAGGCCTGCTTCGAAGTGCACTTCGCGGTCGATGCGGGCGAAATCATCGCTGCGATGGCATCGGAGCTGGAGCCCGATCTAGTCGTCGTGTCCAACCAACTCCTTCCCGTCGCCAAGATCGAGCACGCAAGGCGAGCCGCCAACGCGCCCAAGACTCGTTTTGTCGTGGTCTCCGCCTCGGCTTCGACCCGAATCATGCTGGACGCCGAGTTCCCGCACTCTGCCACCATTTCGGAAAACGCGCCTCACGACCACCTGCTCTTCTTGGCCAACGACTTGCTGCGAGACGGTTGCCGTCAAGGACGACAGTCACCTCGATACTTGTTCGATACGATTTGCAGCTTTCGAACGGAGGGGGAGTTTTCCCCGGAGTACGGCCTGACCTACAACATGAGCCAGACTGGGATCTACGTGCGAACGCTCGACCCGCCCCCGAAGAACGCGACGCTCTGGCTCGAGCTCAGGCCGCCGGGCACGACGGCGACCGTTCATCTGCGCGGCACCCTCGTGTGGGTAGCGACGCCCGGCGCTTGTTCACGCGCAACCCCGCCCGGGTTTGGCCTTCAGATCGATGCACACGCCTCGCCGGCTCGTGACTTGAAGCTCTACCGAGACGCGTACAACACCCTTGCGCAGGTGCCGAACCAGATTGCCCTGAGCTGGCGACCCTGAGCGCCGCGAGGCATACCCAGCGGGGCACACATGAAGGGCCTCGAGATCCATGACCAGCTGAGCATTCCCGGCCGTGACATCTCATGGAGTGCCGCCCGCTCGTCCGGTCCGGGTGGCCAGAACGTGAACAAGGTCGCGACCAAGGTCATCCTTCGCTTCGACCTCGACGGAACGGCTGCGTTGACACAAGCCCAGAAGCGACGCTTGCGAAAGCTCGCAGGTCGCCGCCTCGACGCCCAAGGCGGAATTCTGATCAGCGCGCAGGCCGAGCGCTCACAGAGCCAAAACCTCGAACGCGCGCGCGCAAGCCTGCGTCGATTGATTCTGAAATCGCTGGTCGTTCCGAAGCGTCGCGTCTCAACGAAGCCATCCAAGTCTCAAAGGCGCCGCCGGCTCCAAGACAAGCGCCGCCAAAGCGAAAAGAAGAAAAACCGAGCGGCCGTTCGAGGCGCGGACAACTAGCCGCGAAGCTGCTTTTTGATTTTCCGCCTTAGCACTGGGAGCAGCTTGGCTTCGAACCACGGGTTCTTCTTCATCCAAATGCGTGAGCGCCAGCTTGGATGCGGAAGCGGAATCGTTCGCGGGCCGTACTCGGTGAAACAGCGAACGGTTTCCGTCAGTGTCTTCTTTCGGGAAGAGCCGAGATACTTCGCTTGTGCGTATTGCCCGCACAGTAGCAACAGCGGGTCCGGCGCGATGGCGTCCAGCACCCGTTGGTGCCACTGGGGCGCACACTCGGGCCGCGGTGGTGCATCGCCGCTCTTCGCCTTGCCGGGATAGCAAAATCCCATCGGAACCAGGGCGAAGGAGTCTGAGTCGTAGAAATCTTCGCGGGTTACACGCATCCACTCGCGAAGGTGGTCGCCAGAGGGGTCGTCCCAAGGGATCCCCGTTTCGTGCACTTTGGTACCGGGGGCCTGTCCGACGATCACAATTCGGCTCTTCGACGAGAACTGAACCACCGGCCGCGGACCAAGTGGCAGGTGCTCGCTGCAAATCTCGCAGTGGGCGATCTCCTTCTTGAGCATGGGCAATGAAATCGCCACCGAGCCCGGAGCTTATCACGTACTCCCGT
>CBESWY010000369.1:0-2395 GCA_965533395.1 uncultured Myxococcales bacterium | reverse complement strand
TCTGAAGCTCCGCCCAACTCTGCGTGTCGGCGGATTCATCGTAGGCGAGCGGCATGTCGAGCGCCTTGCCTCGCTCGGTCGCCGCGGGATTGGTGAAGGCGTGCTGGGCGCCGGGGTAGGAGATGAACGTGTAGTCGACGTCGGCCGCGTTCATTTCCTTCTTGAACGCAGCGACCTGCGGTGGAGGAACCAGGGCGTCGTCCGCGCCATGGAGTACCAAGACCTTGGCTTTGAATACGCCTGGCTGGGCGGGCGGGCCCTGCGGCGACAAGGTCCCGTGAAAGCTAGCCACGCCATCGAGGTCGGCCCCGAGTCGGGCCATCTGCAGGACGACCGCGCCGCCGAAACAGTAGCCGATCGCCGCTATCTTGTTTGGATCGGTCGCGTCGTGCTGCTTCAACAGATCGTACGCCGCCAGGAATCGCTCCTTGGCGACGGCCGCGTTGCTCACTGCTTCCATGACGAACTTCTGGGCGTCCTCTGGATGCTGGGTGTTCTTGCCGTTGCCGTACATGTCGAGCGCCAGCGCCACATAGCCTTCCTCGGCAAGCATCCGGGCGCGCCGGCGGACGTAATCGTTGTGGCCCCACCACTCGTGCACCACGATGACCCCGGGGAGTGGTCCGGGTTTGCTCGCATCCCAGGCGAGGTAGCCTTTGAGCGTGGTGTCGCCGGCGCTGTAGGAAACTTCCTCGCCGCGAACCTCCGGGCCGCGCGCAGTGTTCGTCATAGTCGGCTCCTTTTCGATCGTGTTGGCCTTCTTGCTGCAAGACATGCAGGCCAGCAAACTCGCCAATAAAAGTGGGATCAGACGTCGCATGGCTACATCCCGGCGCATGGTGCCGGAGCGAGCGAGACGCTACCAGCAAAACTCGATGCGAACGCGAACGGTTTTGCCATGTGGGTGGCTGCTCGCTAACGTGAAGTCATGATTTTGGGGGTTTTCCGAGTCGTCTCGGCCGCGGCGCTGCTCGTCTGGATTGGCTTTGCGATGCCATCGATCGCCGCAGCCGAGGTTTTGTCGGCCGGTCCGAGCGATGACATCGAGGCGCTGATCAACGCGTTGGAGCCGGGTGACGAGCTCATCCTGTCGGGGGGCATGTACACCTTGTCCGAGCGCTTTTCGATCGCAATCGCGGGCACCGAAAACGCGCCGATCACCATCCGCGCGGCCGACGGCGAGACACCCCATCTTCATCGACCGAGTGCCAACGAGAATATCATCGACATCGACCAAGCGGTGTTCGTCACGATTCGGGGCATCGAGTTTTCTGGCGGCTCCGCGGGCATTCGGATTAGTGACGCACGTTTCCTGACGATCGAGAACTGCGAAGTGCACGACACCGGCGATGTCGCCATCAGGGCAAACGATTCGGGTGTCACCTACGAGTCGCTCCGCGTCGTCGGCAACCACATCCACCACACGAACAACACCGGTGAGGGAATGTACCTCGGCTGCAACAATGCCGGCTGCGAGGTCATCGGCAGCGTTATCGAAGGGAACTACATTCACCATACGAACCAGCCTTCGGTCAGCCAAGGCGATGGCATCGAGCTCAAAGAGGGCAGCTCAGGAAATGTGATCCGCGACAACGTGATTCACGACACGAACTACCCCTGCATTCTCACTTACGCGTCGAACGGAGCGGCGAACATCATCGAACGAAACGTGATGTGGAACTGCGGTGACCACGGCATTCAATCCGCCGCGGATGCGGTGATTCGCAACAACATCATCCTGGGTGCGAGCGCGGACGGGATTGCGATGCAACCGCACCAATCGGGCAGCCCGTCGCAGCTCACGGTCGTGCACAATACCGTGCTCAATGCGGGTGGCGACGCCGTCAGCCTACGTGGCATCTCCGGGTCCGTCGTCGTCGCCAACAACGCGCTTTACGCGCAGGATGGTTGGGCGTTCTTCGTCAACGGTGGCACCTCCGAGCTCGTGTTTACGGGTAACGCCGGGGTAGGCGGAGTGTCCGATGGTGCGCTCGAGATGCTAGCAGGGGACATCGACGTGGACTTCCTTGGCGCGAGCTTCGGCGGCGGGCCTCCGATCAGCGTCTTTCCCGCACCGGGAGGTGCTTTGGTGGCAGCCGGAAGTCCGGTCTACGTCGTAGCGGACGACTTCAATGGAACGCCTCGCTCGGGCGTCGCGGACATCGGCGCGTATCTGTTCTCCGCAGACGGCAACCCTGGCTGGGAGCTCGCGGAGACGCCAAAGGCATCTACCCCGTCCAGCGACCCGGGTACGGGTGGAGCCGGTGGCGGCATCGGAGGATCGGGAGGATCAGCGGGCTCCGGAGGAACCCCCGGCGATACGCCCTCCGGGAGCTCATCGGGATGCAGCATCGGCTCGTCGCCTGATGGTGTTGCGCAGCTGATGGCCTGGCTG
>CBESWY010000368.1:0-2450 GCA_965533395.1 uncultured Myxococcales bacterium | reverse complement strand
CCGAAGTCCCCATTCCGACGGAGGCGAGGCTGAACGCGTACTCTCCTTTGGGCAATGTGACTCCGGGCGTGACCTTGTAGCAACCGTCGCTGATCTTCTTGAACTTCAAGGGGATCGAATTGTCGGTGGATTTTCTGTCCTTGCTGCCACCCCAGTTGGTCGTGCCGCCGACGACGAGCTCGCGGTACTTCTTCTTGGTCGAAAACGGGTACAGCTTGATCTGTTGATTCGGGTGAAACTGGGCACTGAATGGTTTGAACGCAAACGACTGAGACGACTTCACGGTGACGCTCGCCGTAGGCTGTTCGAGACGAACACTGTTGTCGTAGCCTCTATAGATGCCTTTCTTCTTCTGCTTGGCTACGGCTTTCTCCATACTGAGCTCGTTGCCTGAAGCGCCGTTCTCGCTGATGGCGCTGATCATGTTGGCAAACTCGGGGCACACGTCGTCCGCGCTGGCGGTGGAAGAAAGGAGCGTGAGCAAGATGAGGATGGCTGTGTGCTTCATTGCAGGAATCCTTGGTTGGTGTCTGCCGGCGGCGTCGCCGCAGTGTGGTGATACCGAATGCGGACCCCTTCTGTCCACCATCAAAAATTCGACGGATGGTGGTGTGCGAACGCTGCTGGGAAGCGTTTGATGAGGCGTTCGTAGGCCGCCTTGGCTTGGTCGGCGTATCGATTGGCCTCTTCGACCGACGGTTCGATGGCCGCGAGCAGCTGGAGCGGCTCCGGGTTTTGGGTTTCGCCGATCTGGTGCATTCGGCGGATGGCCGCGTCTACGTTGCCCTCGCTTGCGTCGAGCTCGGCCAGGTGAACGTTCGCAAGGATGTGCCCTGGGAGGTAGCGAAGTGCCTCTTCGTAGAGGGGTCGGCCGAGGTCAGGGCGGCCCGCTTGCTCGGCCCACATCACGCCGCGCTGGAACGCAACCCAGTAGTGAGAGAAAGCCAGGGTGATCAATCGATGGGGGACAGGCTCGTCCCCGGACAGGTCGTTGCTATTCATCCAGCGTGGAATCGGTAGCGGGCGCCCATTCTAGGTGAAGCAAAGGTCGGGAATCGCACGGCTTCGAGATAGTCCTCGAGGCATTTCTTGAAGCGTCGACGGCCGGGATCGATTGTCGTCCCGAGGACAATCCCGTCTTTGCCACGAATGGCGAGGTCGATCGTGACGGTACCTAGCGCGTTTTCGCGCCGGATTTCTTTTTCGATGCACAGTTCGTACATCTCATCGAGATGGTCGTCCATGAAGCTCGCAACCTCTTCCCCACTCAATTGGGCTTCGCCACCGTCGGCCGTTGCATCACCGACGTCCACGGGACGTGCCATAGCCTCCTCGTAGGACGTCATCTTGACGTCGCGGCGCTCGCGCCGTCGACTGGAAGAATTTGCCTCATCGCTGAGCTCATCGGCTTCGTCGACATCCACCTCCAGGGCTTCGCTGTCGACTCCGGGTTCTGGCTCGACAATCACCTTTTCGGCGACGTTGGCACCACCGCTGGTGACGGTGGTGCTGCTCGGCGATTGCGCGGAGCCACAGGCCGCGCAGATCGAAATGGCGCTGCCTAGAAAGATTGCTCGAATTTCGATCGCACCCACTGAGCGCTCAGCATACACAGCCACGGAGGTCGATTGCAACGGCAACGCATGGCCGTGTGTGCAACAAAAGACCCCAATTGCTGCGATCATTTTAACGCGGCAATTCGACGCTGGGCATTCTGTCCGCCACGAATTCGGTGATGGCGTTGCGCGCCGAGTCGCCCGCTTCGTCGTCGGAGGTGTCTTGGAACAGAGCGATGACGCGGGCCGCTTTTTCGCTGCCGCTCAGGGCTTCGTTTTCGGAAATGCGAAAAAGCCGGATGCGCAGCTTTCGGATCGCGACGAGCGTTTGCTTGGCTTGCCAGCGTTCGAAGAGCTCCTGGCGAAACTCCTCTGTGCCCTCGAGGAACCAGTTCTTTTCTACGCGGTACGGGTCTTCGCCGCGACGCCGCATGATGGCATCGGTGATGTCGAAACGGACGGTGACGCCCTGACTGTATCCATCGTCGAAGGTGACCGAGCCATCTTGCTCGACGACGGCCTTGAATGCGTGACCCTTGAAATGATGGGTGCCATCTTTGTGCCGACGGAGCTTTGGGGGGTCACGCACCGAGAGGTACTGCTTTTTGCCGACGCCTTCGAAGTAGTTCCGTGGCCCTGCATCGGTGGCTCGAGTCCCCTCCTGCTCGGCGTCTGACGCTTCGCTGGGCGCGACTTCTTGCGAGACGAGGAAAGCGCGCGCCGCGGAGCTCGGATCGAGCGCGAGCAGCAGCTCGGATTCTGCGGGCGCGGGCGAGGCGGCAGTGGGCTTTGGAGGGACAGATTGACCTGCTTCGAGGGTCGGGCGGGAACGCCGCGAAGCGACGACGGGCACTTGGACCGTGGATGGCTCTACGGCTCGAGGCTCTGCGGCCT
>CBESWY010000367.1:0-2470 GCA_965533395.1 uncultured Myxococcales bacterium | reverse complement strand
CGAGGTGGGTCCGGGATCCGTGATAGTACTCGAGGTGCTTCCGAAGGATGCGCCGCAGGTGCTGCTCTGAGAGAACGATGACGTGGTCGAGGCAGTCCCGCCGAAGGGTACCGATCACGCGCTCACAGTATGGATTCTGCCACGGGGACCGCGGCGCGGTGAGGACCTGCTCGATCCCCATCGCACGCACTCGACGAACGAAGTGCGCGCCATAGATCTTGTCTCGGTCCCGGATGAGGTACTCGGGCGCCGAGTCGTCGGGGAAGGCGTTGACCAATTGCTGGCCTGTCCACTGTGCGGACGGACCCTCGGTGACGTTGAAGTGCACGATGCGGCGGCGCTCGTGTTCGAGCACGAG
Organism: uncultured Myxococcales bacterium; assembly: GCA_965533395.1. GTDB lineage: Bacteria > Myxococcota_A > Polyangia > Polyangiales > Houyiibacteriaceae > SG8-38. The sequence continues at coordinate 2,112 of CBESWY010000367.1, read as the reverse complement.
GAACACGTACAGGACGCGAAACGTGGCTGTGGGCACGACAAAGAAGTCGATGGAAACGAGATCATGGGTGTGATTCCGGAGAAACGAACGCCAGGTCTGCGACGGCGGCTTTCGCCGAAGCGGCATGTATCGCGACACCGTGGCTTCTCCGACCTCGAAGCCGAGCATGAGCAACTCGCCGTGAATGCGAGGCGCTCCCCAAGTCGGGTTCTCGCTGGCGATTCGACGGATGAGCGTCCGGATCTCCGCATCGATCGGTGGACGTCCGGTTCTCTTCCGGCTCTTCCAGGTCCAGTAGAGCTTGAAGCCCTTGCGATGCCAGCCGATCACGGTCTGGGGCTTCACGATGAGGAGGGCGTTGTGCCAGTCTGGCCATAGACGGTACAGCGCGACCCAGAATGCGCGGTCAGCCTTGGACAGTTTCGGGCGTTTGGTCTTGCGTTGCACAATGGCGAGTTGCTGTCGCAAGGCGAGGTTCTCGAGCGCGAGTTCGCGCTGCGGCTTCAAGCTCGATCGGGCGGTCGCGAACAGGACGTACAGCAAGTCAAGCATCGGGGTAAGCTAGCTTGACCCCGAGCACGGAAACATCAACGATTGCGCCATCGACGGGGTTTTGAGGAGGCACACCGTCCCGCCAAACGTCGACGGCGCCGGGCGCCCACGTGTTAGTCTGGTGCTGTGTGGAAAGCAGCCGGGACCCTTGTCGCTCTCCTTGGAACCATTGCTGCGGCCATCGGAGGCTTTTCGCTGCTGGGGCTCATCTATGCTTCGGTCGGAGCCGATCGACACTTCGAGACCCAAAACTGGCTCGGGACTCTCGGGCTCGGATTGCTGGGCATCATATTGTTCGTCGCCGGCTACTGGATGCGGGTAGACAAGGTAGAACTGCGACAGCTACTGACGGCGCAGTTCTATGGTCCTGATGCGATCCTTGCTCCGACGGGCGAGGCCGAACGTCGGGCCACGATGTGGGGGGCCTACCTTGTCTGGGGCGCCGTCTTTGCCGTCGGGTATGCGATCGATGGCTTCGTCGGACTCGTCGTCGTCGGTCTCGGAGTCTTGGTCGTCGCCCAGATTCTGATCTGGTCGCACGAGCTCGGGCATTTGATTTGTGCGTTGGCTCTCAGGATGCGTCCGCGGCTCATCGTGGTTGGCGGGGGGCCGCAGCTGTCGAGGCGTCTAGGCGGAATCGAACTCTATTGGGGGCTCCTGCCAACGCACGGCTGGGTCGGGATCGATCGCCTTGGCCGCAAGTGGTGGCGTTGGCGGCTTCTCTTGCTCTCCAGCGGCGGTATGATCGTAAGTGGCGGAGCCCTTTGCGTGCTTGCCGGACTGTGCGGTGCTCTTTTCGAACCCGCGACGACGGTCCCACTTGCACGTCTAGCATGGGTTGTCGTTGCCCTCTGTTTCGTCGGGCTCCTGGTGACCCTTGTCCTCAACGCGATTCCGCAGCGCGCGCGCATGCCTGGCTTCGAGGCTCACACGGACGGCTTCTGGATCTTGAACGCGCTACGCCTTCCCGACGAGCACGAGGGGTTCCTTCGTCATTCGATGGCGTTGAATTGCCTGTACCGCGGCTTGCTAGACACGGAACCGACGCAAGCATCCGAGCACTTGCGCGACTTCTTGAGAAGCCCACGCCCGGATGCTTTTCGTGCAAAGGCGTTTGATTTGGTTGCGTCGCGCGGGGTCTTCAATGGAACACCCGAATGGCTTGAACTCGCGGACGAGTGCATAACCCAGGCAGTCGCTCTGTATCCAGAGCGAACCACCCTACGTTTGACACGAGGCTTGGTACGCTCGGAGCAAGGAGATCTCGAGGGCGCCCGACCCGACCTGGAACTGGCCCACAGCAGTGGAGAGATGGGTAATCATCGCGGCATCGCGGCTGCGTATCTGGCGTTGGTTCGCAGCGAGGCCGGTGAGGACCACCAGGCACTTCTAGAGGAAGGCAAACGCTCGGGTGCTGATGCCTGGGCCCTTGACCGTGTCCTCCACCGCATCCAGGGGCGTGAGCACCACCGAGGGTAGTCGATTGCTTAGGCACGATCGCAACCACCCTAGAAGCGGTCGCGCGCCTCTCGTGCGGAACGCACGAACACCTTGTGGGTG
>CBESWY010000366.1:0-2505 GCA_965533395.1 uncultured Myxococcales bacterium | reverse complement strand
CGGACGGGTCATCGACGCCATGCATGCCACCGTCGACACCTGGCGATAAAGAGCTCCACCGAATTGGGCCTGGGCCGTATCGAAAAACGGCCTCGCGAAACGGAGCTGCAAGCGCAGCAAGTTTTTCGCGACCAGATTCACGCGTTTTCTGCTGGGTGCCGCCGGGCCTTCGATGTCCGAATGTGTCTGGGACTTGGGCTGGATTGGGTTCAGGATGCGTCGCATGGCAGTCAGGGCCGTCACCACGACTGGGATCTACTGCCGCGCTGGCTGCACGGCGCGGCCTTCGCCGCAGAACGTTCGCCAGTTGCGCAATGCGGTTGAAGCGCAGGCTGCCGGCTTTCGCCCTTGCCTTCTCTGCCGTCCGGATCGCATGCCGGGCTTCGGAATCGAGCAACCCGCCGCCGAGATCGCGCACGCCGTGCGTTTGATCGCCGAGGGGTTTCTCGATTCAGCAAGTACGGAACAACTCGCAGAGCGGATCGGGTATAGCGAGCGCCACCTCGTGCGTCTGTTTCAGGAGAACATCGGCGCAACACCTGACTTCGTCGCTCGCTCGAGGCGCGCGCATCTTGCAAGACGCCTTCTCGATGAGTCTGATTTGTCGATCAGCAAGATCGCATTTGCAGCAGGATTCGCGAGCATTCGCCAGATGAACCGCGTGATGCAGGCCCTGTTTGGCTTCAGCCCGTCCGCGCTTCGACAAAAGCGCCGGCGTGGCGATCCGCTCGACCCACTCGATGGGGGGCTGCGGCTCCGGTTACCGTACACAGGTCATCTCGATGGACAGCGCCTTGCTCGGTACCTCGGCGCACGGGCGATTCCCGGAGTGGAGTCGGTGGAGGGCGATACCTACCGTCGAACGATGGTCACCTGTGGTTACCCTGGCGTCGTCGAGGTACGGGATCCGTGCGACGGACGGCACCTTGCTGTCAGCATGCACCTGGCTACCTTCGGCTCGATCGTCGATCAAGTCGAGCGAGTGCGATCGCTCTTTGGTATCCACCGCGCGTCTGTCGATGCCGAGCGCGCGCTCCGATGCGACACCATGATCGGGCCCCTCATTCGTCGCTCTGCGGGACTCAGGCTTGCCGGGGCCTGGGATCGCTTCGAGACGTCGGTGCGGATCATCGTCGGCCAGCAGGTCAGCGTGGCGGGCGCCTCGACTGTTTCGGGGCGACTCGCAGCCCGTTTCGGTGAAACGGTCGACGTCGCTCTTCCCGGCGGGCTGCGCTATCTGTTTCCGTCCCCTGATGCCCTGGCGTGCGCCGATCTGCGCGACATCGGCATGCCGTCCGCGAGAGCTCGCACGATCGTTGGATTTGCGCAGGTTGTTGCAATGGGGGAGCTCGATCTCTCGCGGGTCGCCCCGCTCGAAGATCTGTGTGCGGAGCTCGAAGCTCTGCCAGGCGTGGGCCCATGGACATCAAACCTCATCGCCGCGCGCGCGATGGGGCATCCCGATGCATTTGCTTCGAGTGACCTCGGATTGCGAAAAGGGGCAGCGCGCCTGCTTGGTCGTAGCGCGCCGCTGTCGACGCTCGAGCTCGGAGAACTGGCCGAGCGCTGGAGGCCTCATCGCACGGCGGCCATGGCGTATCTCTGGAATTCCCTGTCGGCACCGACGACCCGCCGACGAGATCCGGTGAAATCGCGCGATCGCGCGGCAGAAAGGACGACAGGATGATCTTCAAGACGACGGTAGAGAGTCCGATCGGCACGCTGCGCATCTTCGCAGCCGACGAAGGCTTGCGAGCGGTGCTCTGGCCCCAAAACGACGAAAAGCGCTTGAAGCTCGAAAGCGAACCAGTCGAGCGGGCCGACCATCCGGTACTCGTGCGGGCCGAGCGGCAACTCACGGAATACTTTGCCGGCCAACGACATGCGTTTGACGTGCCGCTCGATCCAGTTGGCACGCCGTTTCAACGCAGCGCCTGGTTGGAGCTGCGGGAGATTCCATACGGCGAGACACGGACCTACGGCGAGCAGGCAGCGGCGATCGGTCGGCCCAGAGCTCCCCGCGCGGTGGGCGCTGCGAACGGACGAAATCCGCTGAGCATTTTTGTTCCATGTCACCGCGTGATCGGCGCCGATGGTTCGCTCACCGGATTTGCCGGCGGTCTCGAGACCAAGCGCTTCCTACTGGCCCTCGAGCAGGAGAGGATACGATAGGACCCATGGTCGAACGAACACAAGAACACCTTTCGGCCGAAGGGAACCTCGTGCGGCATCTTGTAGCAATCTGCGAAAGAGGCGCAGAGACGCCTGAGGAGGACAGCGCCGCCATCAGCTCGGAGAGTGTCGCGGGCGGACTGAAGGCGACTCGAATTCGGGCGAGAACCGGAGCGCCCGAGCTGTTCCCCAAAAGCGAGAGACATGACGCCTTGGTGCAGGTTCTCGAGCACGATGTCATCGAGGCGGTCGCCCAACTTGGTCGTACAGACGTCCAGGGTGACTATGAGGCGCGCCATGGGGCGCTGCAGAAATGGCTCGAAGGCTTCGAGA
>CBESWY010000365.1:0-2509 GCA_965533395.1 uncultured Myxococcales bacterium | reverse complement strand
TACAAAGGGTCGCCCATCAGAAAATCGAGGAGGACCAGGTTGCCGTCGTCGAAGGTTACCGGGGCATGGTGCTCCGCTATCTCGATCAGACTCGTGCGATCCCGGTCATTCAGGACACCACAGGGCTCGAATACATCATCACCTCTGCGATCAAGGAGCTGGTTGGCGAGCGCAAGCCGATCGGGGTCGTCGGCGGCCACGGCGGCCCGAGCCTCGAGCAAGGGCTTACGAGCCTCAGGTCCGTGCTCTCGCTCTACGAAGTCCGCGAGATCGACGCCACGCAAGAAATCGATCCTGGGCTTGCTGCGCTCTTGGTCATCGGGCCCCAGGAACCGTTCAGCGACCAGGAGCTCAGGCGCATCGATCAATTCGTGATGCGCGGCGGCTCGCTTGGCGTGTTCGGAGGCGCGATGGCGGTCGACCTCGCGGGGCAGGCTGGTCCTTCGGCTCGGGCGCTGAGCGTGCGCATGGATGGCCTGCTGGGGGCTTGGGGCGTTCGCATCAGTTCGAAGCTCGTGGCCGATGCACAGTGCAGCCGCGCGCCGATGGCTGGCCCCTTGGGCCTACAGGTGCTCGTGCCGTACCCGCCCATCCCCGTGCTTCAACTCCAAGAAGCGCAGCGTGAGCACCCGGTCCTGTTCCGACTAGCGTCGCCAATGCTTCCATTCGTTTCACCGCTCGAGCTCGACGAGTCGCCCGCGGACACCAAGCTCACCGTGCTCGCAAGCTCGTCGCAAGACTCCTGGACGATGTCTGGAGAGACGATTTCACTCGCGCCGCGCAACCCGAGGGACTGGCAGATGAGCGCGGACGCCGGCCCCTTCGACCTCATGGTCGCTATCGAAGGCAAGCTGCCGTCGGCGTTTGCGGCCCCGATCAATGAGGAAGGTGCCAACGCCATCCTCGCGCCACCCGTTGCCGAAAAGGACGTCCGCGTACTGGTAGTGGGGACTGGCTCGTTTCTCGAAGACGCCTTCATGCCGCCACTTCCACAGCAAGGCGAAGTTCAGATGAACGCCGCGCTGGCTCTGGCGCTGAACGCGATCGATTGGCTGGCTGCCGACTCGGACTTGATTGCGATTCGCGCCAAGACGACCGAGGAGCCCGCACTCGATATTCCGGATTCGGTGCTCGTCGCGGAAAGCACTGCGCTTGCCGCCGCTGAACAGGGCGACGAAGGCGGCGTCGAGGCAGCACTGGCAGAGCGCAGGGCTGCGATCGAATCCTGGGATTCCAAGAAGCTCGGCTATCGCTGGCTGAACACGCTCGGAATTCCGTTCCTGGTCGCGCTTTTCGGACTCTTGCGCTGGCGGCAACGCTTGAGCAAGAAGAGGACGCTCAAACTCTAAGCAGGGGGAATGCTCGCAGTGGAATGGCGAAAGAACCGAATTGCGATTGGAGCCTTGGTGTTGTTCGTGCTGCTCGGCCTGACGGCCTGGGCGGTGAACAGTAGGAACCGTCAACCGACGAGCGCCGGAGAGATTCCTGCGGTCGAGCTCGACGAGGCTGCAATCACCGCGCTCGAGATCACGCGGCCAGAAGATGGGCGAGTCGTCCTGGCCAAGGTTGACGACGGATGGCGGGTGATAGAGCCCATCGAGGCCACGGCAGATCAGAACAACGTCGACTCTGCGCTCAAGCGGCTCGCCGACCTGGAGATTAGCCGAATTGTAGCGACGAAGTCGGACCACTACGCACGGCTACACGTCGACGAGGCGAGCGCTGTTCGAGTCACGGTGAAGGCCGGCGACGAAACCCTCAGCGAGCTGTTGGTCGGCAAGTACGGCAACGGGATGACCATGGTTCGAATCGACGAACGCAGCGAGGTCTTCGGAGCGAAGGGCTCGCTTCGCTACGCGTTTGACCGTGAGCTCAAGGCCTGGCGCGATCGAAAGGTCGTGAACGTGAAACCTGAAGACGTGCAATCGATCGGATTCAAAGGGCCGAAGGGGACATTCGCTTTCGAGCGCGACGGAGAGGCTTGGACCGCCCGCAAAGGAAAAAAAGCCCTCGGCAACTTCGACCCGAAACAGGTGAGCGGTACGGTTTCGACGACCGCACGGCTCGTCGCATCCGATTTCGCGGCGCCAGACATCTCCGAGGCGAGGGCGGGGCTGACCGAGCCGCGTGCAACGGTGACCTTGACCTCGACCGGGAACCCGGAGCCGATCGTACTCGAGCTCGGCGCTAGCACCGAGCAAGGCGATGAGCTCTACATGAGGCGCAGGGGCGCGCCCACGGTCTATGTGATCTCGCGTTACCTCGCGGACCGACTACAGCCGGACGCCGCGGCGTTCCAGCCGCCCAGCGCGCCTCCTCCCGGGTCGCCCGCACGGCCACCCGCAGGGCCGGCGGCGGGAGGCCAGCAACAGCCTCAGCTTCCGCCGGAAGTCATGGAGCAACTGCGCGAGCAGATCCGAGCACAGCAAGGACAGCAGCAGCGCTAGCTCCCGTCCCCGAGTCGCCAACCCGCGACCATGATCGCGCCCCAGCCCAACAGGAAGAGCAG
>CBESWY010000364.1:0-2530 GCA_965533395.1 uncultured Myxococcales bacterium | reverse complement strand
GCGACCAGTCCCGCAAGGGGAACCAGCGCGAGGTAAGGCGGTGTTCCGTACCGTGACGCGACGACGGTCCACGACGCGAGCTCAAACGCGGACCAGAGCAGCAGCACCCAGGCCAGGTTCTGCGCGCTCCCGCTTCTGCGGGACCGGGGTGCGAGCACCCAGATCGCGGCGACGGGGAGGGCGGCGCTCCAGGGCGCGAATCCATGGAAGATCAGCTCGAGAGCCTTGTCGAAGGTCGGTGGGTTGCCCCCCACGGCGCCTCCTCCGAGCCAGATGCTGAACGCGGGGTCGTCCAGGGAAACCGCGTGCACCACGCCGAGCAGCAGGACTGCCGCGATGGCCGGAACGAGCCAGCGAGCCAGCCGATTTCCGCGACCGGTGTCGTCGGAGAGCAGGCCCAGGGCCGCGACCGCGAGGATCGGTGGCAGAGGGCCGAGGAGCACCCCGCTCGCATCGGTGCTCAGCGCAAGCCCAAGCGCGAGCAGTACGTAGCTCCCGAGCGCTCGCCCGCTGCTCCGTGGCGAAGAACAAACGGCGAGCGCGGCCAGCCCGACCCAGGCCTGGGCGAAGACCTCCACTGCGGCTCCCATGAGCAGCCGCGCATTGAGCAAGAATAGCGGCGTCGATGCGATTACGGCGACCCCGATCGCGCCGGCGCGCCGTCCGTAGTCCCTGCGCAGCACCACGAACGTCAATGCGCAGCTGAGCAGAGCGGCGAGCACACCGGGAAGCCGCCCCGACCATTCGCGAATACCAAAGATGTCGAACGCTACGGCGACCAGACGGGTCGAAAAGGGAGTGCGAAGGGAAGGAGGGTAACCGGTTTCGGAGAGCACACGCGCGGCGTGGGCGGCGTCCAGTTCCCAGGGGTCCCAGATTCCAAACGACCAGATTCCCCAAACGGTCAGCAGGAAGACGACCGCAAGCACCAATCGATCGAGCGCGGCGGACCGGTCCAACACCGCGGCGAGCGTAACCTTGGCTCGGGCCTCAGTCCATGATTTCGTCGACTTGTTCGACGAGCGGCTCATCTGCACCCGCAACGACCACCGGCACGTTTTCGATGCCTCCCAGAAGCGCCTGCCATTCCGCCAGCGCGCTCTTGTATGAAGTCAAATCACGGGAGGCCATACGTAGACCCGGGCCGTTGAGCTCGGTGAGCGGGTCGATCGACCTCGTGTACTTCTTGAGACCGAAGTGCAGGTGCGGCCCGGTGGAGCGTCCGGTCGATCCCACGAACCCGATGAGCTCGCGCTGCTTGACGTAAGTGCCTGGGCGAACGCCGCTTTTGATTCGGTGCAAATGCGCATAGGCGGTTTCAAAGCCGCCGCTGTGACGAATCACCACCAGGTTTCCGTTCGGTCCCCTGCGTCCGGCGAAGGTCACGCGTCCGTCCGCCGCGGCCCAGACCGGCGTGCCGGTGGAGGCCGCGTAGTCGACCCCGAGATGGGGAATCGTGCGTTTGAGAATCGGATGAAAACGTCGCGGGTTGTATCGAGACGAGAGTCGGTCGTATCGGAGCGGAGTGCGCAGCCAGCCGCCTTGCATTGCGCGCCCGCTTTCATCGTAGAACTGGCCGACCGTGCCGCCTGCTTCATAGTAGAACGCTTGCACCTTGCCGGTGCGCTGCCCGTCGTATTCGAGCGCATGGACGCGGCCGTATCGAAGGAATTCGCCGTCCACGCGTTCTTCGTCGACGACGATTCGAAAAACGTCGCCTTTTCGCGCCTGCAAAGCAAAGTTGATCTGACCCTCGAACGCCTCGACGAAAAACGTCGCCAGCCCGGCCGGGAGACCGAGCTCGAGCAGGCCATCGCCGATCGAAATTTCCACCGAGCCAGCCCGCGCGATCGGCGTTCGCTCGACCTTGACCCTGATTTGTTCTGCGCGGAATACGCCATCGTCGCCGCGTGTGACTTCGACGAACTCAGTCGCCGAAGGATGGTACTCGAAACGTTCGAGGTCTGCGTTCTCGTCCCGCTCGACGATGAGTCTGTGCTCGGGGCGGCAGCGCCGAAAGTCGACGATGTGCTGAAGCGCTCGTTCGATCGCGGTGCACTCGTCGGGTTCGAGCCCAGCGTTTAGAAGCGCGCCACGAAAGCTCGGCACGCCCCCGAACGGCGTCTCGTAGCGCGCGTTCGGCCGCGATCGGGCCAAAGCGAGGGCGTCCTCTTCGCTTAGCGCTTCTTCGACTCCGCCGTCCAGGTCCGAGGGCAGGAGGCCGTCGGTGACCCCGAGGTCGGCCGCAAGCTGAGCATCCTGCCGCCCGAGGGCTTCTTCCATCCATGCCCAGGCGTTTGGGATCACGCTGCGCGCGATCCAGAAAAGCAGCGCGCCGAGGACGATGGCCCCGATGACAGCCCCGAGAACCAGTCGGCGGGTGCGGCGCGCCCGAAGCTCGTTGGGCAGCAGCGCCATCTTCACCGATGGCAGCGGCCGCAGCCCGCTAGGCTCCTTTTGACTCGAAGGATCGGCGCTCATCGAACGCTCGGCTTATCAGCGCCCCAGTCAATAGGCAAAGCCCGCCCCG
>CBESWY010000363.1:0-2538 GCA_965533395.1 uncultured Myxococcales bacterium | reverse complement strand
GCCGCCAATCCCCCTGTCTCTTCTTCGTAGAGGTTCTCCGCCAGCTCGCGCCGCACTTCGGCGATCGGACATTGCACGTAGGCGCGGCCCACCATGATTGGGAAGTCGCGCACGTACACTTCCCACTCCTGTTCGAGGTGGATGTGTAGCTTCTGTCTCGGGACCAGCCCGTGGGTGAAAGCCGGCCAGGCCCAGTGCATCTTTCGCTCCATCTGCTGGAGCAGCGCCTCTTGGAACTCCGCTAGATCCACAGTTTCAAGGTAAAGCTTGGGCGGCGCCGTGTCGAAACCGGACCGAAAATCGCCCGAATCTAGGCGTCGCCCTTGAGATAGGTGTAGCCGCGGAGGCTCTCTTCATAGTGGAGCATGAACGTGCGCAGCTGAGGCAAGCTCATGCGCCCCTGATTGAGCGCACGCTCGGCTTGCTTGCGCACGCGCTCGACCATTTCCTCGGGATCGTACTGCAAGTAGCGAAGCACCTCGTCGATCGAGTCGCCCTTGATGACGTTGGTCACGCTGTAGCCGTAGTCTTCGAGCCGTACGTGGACGGCGTTCGTATCGCCGAACAGATTGTGAAGGTCGCCGAGAATCTCTTGATAGGCGCCGCCGAGGAACATGCCAAGGAGGTATTCGTCTCCGTCTTTCACGGCATGAAGGTCGAGCGAGCGTTGCACTTCCTCGACGTCGATGAAGTGGTCGACGATGCCGTCCGAGTCGCAGGTCAGGTCCGCTAGCCTCGCCCGAACGGTCGGCTCCTCGTCGAGGCGATGAATCGGCATGAATGGGAACAGCTGATCCATAGCCCAGATGTCAGGCGCCGATTGGAACAGCGAAAAATTGCAGTAGTAAATTGCACCCATGAGGTCTTCGACCGCTTGGAGCTCTTCGGGCACGTACTTCAGTCGACGCATGCTGCGAAGGATTTTCTCGCAGCAGCTCCAGAACAGATGCTCTGCGCGCGCCAGCTGGCGCATGCCGAGGTAGCCGAACTTGAACAGGCTCCGGGCTTCTTCGAGCGCCTGCTGCGCATCGTGCCAGCTCTCTTGGACGTTCTTGGGCTGGATGCCCTTCCAGGTCTCGTAGAACTCGTCGAGGATCCGATGGTCTTCGGACGAAGGTTCTGGTGGCTCTTCGAAATCGACGCGGTCGACGCCCAGTGCATCGAACACCAGCACCGACTGGTACGCTGCAATTGAGCGGCCGCTCTCACTGACGATGGTGGGCGGCTTCACGCTCGCCTTCTCGCAAGCCTCTTGGATGCCCGCCACGACGTCGTATGCGTACTCTTGCAGGTCGTAGTTCATCGATCCGCGGAAGTCGGTTTTCGACCCGTCGTAGTCGACCGCCAAGCCGCCGCCGACGTCGAGGAAGCCCATCTCGCAACCCATCTTCGTCAGCTCGACGTAGATCTGCCCCGCTTCACGCATGGCGTTCTTCACCGGGATGATGCTCGAGACCTGGCTACCCAGATGGAAGTGGAGGAGCTTGAGGCAATCGAGCATCCCTCGCTTTTCGAGCTCGTCGACGACGTGAACGATTTCGGACATCGACAGGCCGAACTTCGCGCGGTCACCTGCAGAGTCCGCCCAGCGCCCCATTCCTTTGCTGCTGAGCTTCGCACGCACCCCGAGACACGGACGAATCTCGAGCTTCTCAGATGCGCGGAAGGCGAGCTCTAGCTCCTCGATGCGTTCGAGCACCACCACCACAGTGTTGTCGAAGCGCTGCGCCACGAGCGCGGTCTCCATGTACGCGAGGTCCTTGTACCCGTTGCAGATGATGAAGCCGTCTTCGTCTTCCATCGCTGCGAGTGTGATCAAAAGCTCGGGCTTCGACCCCGCCTCCAAGCCGAAACGCCAAGGCCTTCCGGACTCGACAATCTCATCGACCAGATGCCGTTGCTGATTGACCTTGATCGGAAACACGCCGCGGTAGGTTCCGTCGTAACCGTACTCGCGGATTGCGCGCTGAAAGCCATCGTTCAGAAGCCGGATTCGATCTTGAAGGATGTTCGGAAACCGAATCAGCAATGGCAGATCGAGCCCGCGCTCGGTCAGTTGCTTCGTGAGCTCGTAGAGATCGATCGATCGGTCCTGGGTGGGATCGGGCCTGACGTCGACATGCCCCTGCTCGTTGATGCGGAAGTACGGGTCTCCCCAGCCTTTAATCTGGTAGAGCTTGCTGCTCTTCTTGACGCTCCAAACGCGAGGCTCGCCGTTCCCATCCATGAGGCCAGAGCACTAGCACATCCCTAGGCTCGGGGGTCGCCCCGTCTCCGTTGCTCCCCTCGCCGAGCCGTGGTAGCCGAACGCGCATGTGGGGAAGTCAAAAGATGAGCCGATGCGCTCTAGTCATCCTGCTTTGTCTTCAGGGATATACCTGTGACCAGGATGCGGCGGTCCCGGTTGAGCCGCTGGAGCAGGCCCCGGAGGAGGAACCCAAGCGCACGCGCCTCAAACGGTCGGCCGTGCCGGCGCCCGCTGTCGCACCCGCGCCAGAGGGCACGGCCCAGCATCAAGACCTCCTCGCGCTCGTGCAT
>CBESWY010000362.1:0-2544 GCA_965533395.1 uncultured Myxococcales bacterium | reverse complement strand
GCTTCCGCAGCGGCCATGAGTTGGGCGACCTGCGCCCGACCGGCGTCATCGAGTTGAACCGCACCCGCGCTGGTGTCCCACGCGGACTCACGGGTCGACCCACAACTGGCTACCAAGGCGGCCAGACTTACAAGGGCAAACCAGTGCCCGATCTTCAACGAACGCATCATGCTTTCCTCCTGCTCCCGCTCCGATCGACCGGGGCTACTGGCGGGGAATACCAAGATGCCTTTCACGCTGTCAACGACGCAAAGCGTTAGGGCGTCGGTTTGCTTGCAGGGGGTGGGGCGCTGTGGTAGGTGCCGGCGTGAAAATTTGGTTTGCCTCTACTGGGTGGGCCGCCACGGCCCGCCCGTTTTTCGTTTAGCGACCCAGAGCGACAATTGACTCAGGCCCCCCAAGAGCTCGTCCAGGCATTGCAGCACCTAATCGAACCAATTTGCCTCGCCCACGGTGTTGAGCTGGTCGAAGTGCGCTATTTGCGGGAGCCCAAGGGGGCTGTGATTCGGGTCATCATCGACCGCGACGTCCCGGGCTTGGAGGTTGGCAGCGGGGTGTCGCTGGAGGATTGCACCGCGGTCAGCCGAGATGTGTCGACCAGCTTGGACGTCCACGAAGACGTGATTCCTTCCGGCGCGTTCCGCCTCGAGGTGAGCTCGCCGGGGCTGGAGCGACCGCTGGTGAAGCTCTCGGACTTCGAACGATTTTCAGGTCATGAGGTCAAAGTGAAGACCCAGACCCCAATCGAAAGACAGCGCCGCTTCCGCGGAACGCTGCTGAGGGTCGTCGATCAAAACATCGAGCTCGACCAAGACGGCAAGGTCCTTTTGATTCCACACGCGGAGATCGCTCGGGCGAACATCGTGTACAGATTCTCGAACTAGGTGGGTAGATGGCTATGCAGCAAAGCGCGCTCTCGCTTCAGCATGTGATTGAACAGGTCAGCCAAGAAAAGGGCATCGACGCCAAAATTCTGGTGGAGGCGACCGAGCAGGCGATCTTGACGGCGGCAAAGAAAACCTTCGGCCCCGATCGCGAGCTCGAGGCCAGGTTCAATCCGGACTCCGGTGCGGTCGATCTCTTTCAGTACATGACCGTCGTGAAAGACGTAGAGAACAGCGAGCAGGAGATCACGGTCGAAGAAGCCGAGACCCACGGACTCGAGGCGGAAATCGGCGAAGAGCTGGGCTTTCAGATCTTCTACCTTCCAGAAGATCGCGAAAAGGCGCGCGAGCAGGACAAGCAGTTCGGGGAGCTGCTAGGCCTCGAGCAGAGCCGGAGTCGCTTCGGACGCATCGCTGCGCAGACGGCGAAGCAGGTGATCATCCAGCGCGTCCGCGACGCCGAGCGCGAGCGGGTGTTCCTGGAGTACAAGGGTCGCCAGGGCGAGATTATCACCGGAGTGGTGCGCCGCTTCGAGCGTGGCTCGAACATCATCGTCGACCTCGGCCGTGGCGTCGAAGCCGTGCTGCCACCCCGCGAGCAAACCCCGCGCGAGAGCTACCGACCCGGGGATCGCATCGTCGCGCTACTCAAGGACATCGACCGCGAAGCACGGGGTCCTCAAATCATTCTATCGCGGACCGACGTTGGAATTCTCGTGAAGCTCTTCGAAATGGAGGTTCCCGAGATCTACGAAGGCATCGTGCGGATCGTGGCCGCGGCCAGAGAGCCCGGCGCTCGCTCGAAGATCGCGGTGAGCAGCCGCGACTCCGACGTCGACCCCGTTGGTGCCTGCGTGGGCATGAAGGGCTCGCGCGTGCAGGCGGTGGTTCAGGAGCTCCGCGGTGAAAAGATAGACATCGTGCCCTGGGACCGTGACCCGGCGCGATTTGTTTGTAACGCGATCGCGCCGGCAGAGGTCGTCCGCGTCGTAATCGACGAGGGCAACTCCAACATGGAGCTCGTCGTGCCGGACGCGAAGCTGTCGCTAGCCATTGGGCGACGCGGCCAGAACGTACGTCTCGCCTCGCAGCTCAGCGGCTGGCGGCTCGACATCGTGAGCGAGTCCCGCTTCCAGCAGATCGAGGAAGAAGCGATTGCTGCGCTATCACGGCTCAGCACCAACGAGGAGCTCTCTCGGTCGCTCTATCGAATGGGCTTTCGGAGCCTCGACGAAGTCGTCGAAGCCAGCGAAGGGGAGCTTGCGTCCGTGCCCGGAGTCTCGGCGGAGGATGTCGCGAAGCTTCGCGAGGACGCCGCAACCGCGATGGAAGAGCTCCGCAAGGAGCGCTTGGCTGCGATGGCGGAATCGACCGAGGCGCCGAGCGAGCGCGACAAGCTGCTCCTCGTGCGCGGGGTCAACAGCCGGGTTGCCGATAAGCTCGAGCAGAACAGCTACTCCTCGGTCGCTGCCATCGCGGGCGAAGAGGATGCCGATCGACTTGCGATCAAATCCGGGCTCGGCGCGGCGAGGGCTCAGGCGCTCAAAGCGGCGGTCGCCGCGTTCGTCGATACGGAGTGGCCACCAATCGAGGTGAAGATGCTCGAGAGCGTCGCGGTCGCCCAGGCGGAAGCCGCACGCTTGGAAGCCGAAGCAGCGGC
>CBESWY010000361.1:0-2550 GCA_965533395.1 uncultured Myxococcales bacterium | reverse complement strand
CGGGTACACGCGCGTGGTGTTCCGGCGCGACCGACGAATGCCCCGATCGACGACCTGGCATCCCGGCGCTCGCCATGACCATCATCATAGAACTGCTCCGGCCGCAGACATGAGATTGCCTCAGCGCGCACGGGAAACATGATCGCGACCATAGTCCCCAACAGCGCGGCCCCTACGGACCAGCGCTTCGCGCGCAATACCCCGAAAGGAAAAGCGAAGGCAGGGTTCGTCGAGGTTCCTCACCGATACATTAACCGGAATCTCGCCCGAGACCTTCCCACCAAGTTGGGGGGCCCCTACTCCGCCCTTTCCCCCGTGATCTCGATCGCTTGGCCGTGATTTAGCTGCGCACAGCGAGATCCACACCCCTTTTCTGAGAAATGGTTCTGCATCTCTCACAACCCGCCAAGTGTGCGTTCCCGGCAGCCCCGAACATGTGATCGATGCCACTATCGAAGAAAGACCCACAGGGATACGGCAAAGAGCACGCCGCGCTTCATCAGCAAGTCGTCCGTGAGTTCTTCGACTTCATCGAGTCTCATGTGAGCCGAGCCGCGTTCGATGAGGTATGCACCGCGCTCGCCACGTACGGCGATGCAGAGCTGGACGAGCGGGCGCCGCCATGTCCTGGGTGAAGTTCGGACAATGATTGCTTGCGCGCACCCGCTGCACCGCCCCGTCCCAAACGCAAAACCTTCGCGTCACTGTACCCGAATCGCCCGGAAAAACCCGGCTTCCGTCTGGCACGCCTGATGCAACTGCCTAACCGCACCTACGGGCGTCCTGCGCCAGACCGGGAGGTTGTCATGAGCAAGCATCGGGTCGTCGTCATCGGAACGGGCGCAGGTGGGCTCACCGCAAGCGCGTTTCTCGCGAAAGAGGGGTTCGAAGTCATCGCGCTTGAGCGATCGATGCACATCGGAGGGTTTCTCAACTCCTATTCCAACGAAGGCTACACGTTTGATCCAGGCGTTCACTACCTCGGCCAATGCGGTCCAGGTCTAGCCATGGATCGCATGCTCGAGGCGCTCGGTCTCAGCTCGGCGGAGCTTCTCGCGGAAATGGATCCCGACGGCTTCGACGTCTACCGCTTTCCGGATTTCGAGGTTCGGATGTGCCGCGGTGCCGAAGCGTATCGCGATCGATTGGCGTCTCAGTTCCCCAATGATGTGCAGGGGATCGACAAGGTGTTCGACGCGGTCCGTGAGGTCGATAGCCTTAGCCGCGTGCTCGAGCACCTACAGCCGCCCGGCAAGCTCCAACTCTCCGATCTCTGGGACGGCATCAAGTCGGCGCCCCTCTTCCGCTACGTCAAAGCGACCTACGGTGAGTTTCTCGATCATGCGGTCACCAACCCCCAGCTCAAGGCGGTCTTTGCAGGGGCATGCGGCGACTACGGGCTTCCACCCTCGCGAGCATCGGCATTCGTCGGTTTGATGGTGCTTCACCACTACTTGGACGGGGCTCACTTCCCGCGAGGGGGAAGCGGTAAGTTTCGCGACGCCATCCTGCACGTCGCCACCCAGGCGGGCGCGACGTTCCGTACCGAGGCCGAGGTTGAGCACATCGAAGTCGAGGGCGAGCGGGTGCGCTCCGTCACGCTTTGCAACGGCGAGCAGATCGAGGCGGACGCGGTCGTCGCGGCAATCGACCCCCGGTACGTGTTCGGTGGCCTCATCGCACAAGACGCAGTGCCGAAGAAGCTTCTGGAACGCGTGCGCGGTCTCGAGTCGTCACTTTCGCTCTTGGGGTTGAACCTCGGCGTCAAACGCGACTTGCGCGAGATCGGCCTCGGTGCCTTCAACATCTGGGATTACCCCGGCGTCGACATCGATGCGCTCTGGGAACCCATTTTTCATGGCCGCCTTCCCGAAACGCCTTTCTTCTTCATCTCGCCCAACTCCCTCAAAGATCCAACGGGCCAGATGGCACCCAGGGGATGCACAACGCTCGAGGTGAACACGCTCGCGCCTCATTCCTTGTTTGGAGCCTGGGCCGACATGGCGCCCGGGAAGCGCGGCGACGACTTCCACCAGCTCAAGGACCGGCTGCAGAATGAGCTGCTCGCCGAGCTCGATCTACGGCTGCCCGGCGTCGTCGACCACATCGAGCTCGTGGACTTCGCAACGCCGCTTGCATTGGAGTCCTGGGTCGCCGCGGTCGACGGCGGTCTCTACGGCCCGGCCCAGACCCCCGAGCAATCGATGTTCTTCCGTTTCCCGACCTCGACCTTCTCACCCAATTTGTTCTTGGCGGGAGCCGGCGTTCTGGGTGGCGGCGTGCTGCCGTGCATGCAGTCCGGGAGAGTTGCAGCCGGCAAGGTGAAGCGCGCTTTGGCGAAGAAGTGAGACCTAGCTGCGTATTGTTATCAAACGTTGAAGAGTCGGTCCGCGCGGATAGCCAAAACAGAGGCCGTCTCAGGTGCGCCGGAAGTCGACACAGGGTCTAGCGCCGCGCAATTCGCACGTCCCCATTGGCTCCAATAGGCTAGGAGGGTATGCGCAGGTGGTTGAGGGCTCTTCGCAGTCTTGACGCGACTTGCCTGCGATG
>CBESWY010000360.1:0-2618 GCA_965533395.1 uncultured Myxococcales bacterium | reverse complement strand
GTGTCATAGGGCAGCTACAGTGTCAGCGCCAGCGAAGCCCCGTGGCGACGGCGTCGCTTTACGGGGTGTCAGCGGGGGAGCGCGGGCGGGGGCCGGAAGCCACCTCGCACCTCCGCCAGAAGCTCCGCAAATCGGATCGTCGTTTTATCCCCCAGAAACGGGCCCACGATTTGGACGTTGACCGGGAGGCCGTCGGGCGTGACGCCAACGGGGGCGCTCGTTGCTGGCAGGAATGCGGCGCTCGCGAGTGCCACCCAACACACATGGTCCATGTACGGGCGCTTCTCTCCGTTGACCGTGAGCCTTCTCGACAAATGATTGCCTCCGGTCTGGTGGGGAAAGGCCGTGACCGGGACGATCGGCGTGAGCAGCACATCGACGTCTTGGAAGAGCTCGCGGCATTGCCACCGTAGCTTCGTACGCCCTTCGTTCGCACGGTTCCAATCGGAATGTGACTGCAGCATGCCGCGCGCGGCATTCTTGTTGACGAGATCGGCTACGATCCCAAGGCGGTCGGAGAGTGCGTAGTAGGGTAACAGCATGCGCGCCATCGCTCGCAGCGGCATCGGCATGTCTCCTCCGATGACGCCGAGCAGCAACTGAACGTACAGCGACACGATTCGATCGAGCTGAAGCGGCGTGCCGATGTCCACGAGCTTGACGTGCGGCCGAAGCGCCTCGATTGTGGCCTCCAGCTGGTCCCGAACGCTGTCGTCAACAGGGCAGAGCGGGTCGTCGAGCCAGAACCCGACCCGAAAATCGCTCAGACGATCGGCCCGTGACGCCGGCAGGTCCAGCGACCATCCGTCTCGCATGAGCGTGTCGGGGCCCGCAATCACATCGAGCGCCAGCTGCAAGTCGCCCGCTGTTCGTGCGAGCGGTCCGACCACAGCGAGATCGGCCTCGCTCTTCGTTCCTGGCGGCCCGGGAATGTGCCCCCGCCCCGGAACAATCCCGTGCGAAGGCTTGTGCCCGTAAACGCCGCAGTAGTGGGCAGGCGTTCGAATCGAGCCGCCGATGTCGCTGCCGATTTCCAATGGCACGAAGCCCGCAGCGACCGATGCGGCCGCGCCACCCGATGAGCCGCCCACCGTACGTGTGACGTCCCAGGGGTTGTTGGTGCGCCCGTAGACCGCGTTGTAGGTCTGCCAGTCGCCCGCGTAGACGGGGAGGTTGGTTTTTCCGAGAACGATCGCGCCGGCTTCGATTAAACGCTGAACCGCTACGGCATCTTCTTGTGGCAGGTAATCGCGAAGCTCGGGTGCACCGGAGGTCGTGACGAGGCCTGCGGTTTCGAGCGAGTCTTTGATCGTCATCGGTAGGCCGTGGAGCGCGCCCAATGCATTTCCGTTCGCGCGGGCGGCGTCGGCTACGCGTGCCGTCTCTCGGGCACGGTTGTAATCCGTTGCAACAACCGCGTTCAGCTGGGGGTTCAAGGCCTCGATGCGCGCAATGCAAGCGTCGACGAGCTCCAGAGAGCTGAGCTCTCGGTTTCGCAGCGCCGCGAGACACTCCGAAGCAGATCGATAGCTCAACTCATCCATGGTGTGCTCATCGTGCCGGAGCCTACAACAAGGGTAGCGTTCGCCGGCCGACTTTTTCCCGGGCTTGCGCGCTTGGCTTGTTCTCTTCGTGGCCCGGGCTAGTCTCGATCGAATGGGCGCCGAAAAAGACAAGCGCGTTGCGCTGAAGCAATGGCTTCGTGGGCGGCTGACCGAAGGGGAGCAACCCAAAGAGGAGTGGCGCCAGCTCTTGGAGGCCACCTGGGACTACCTTCTGCTGACGCCGGTTCGCGACCTGGTCAACGCCAAGACGGCGAAGGCCGCTGCCGATGCGCTCATGAACGCGGAGCTCGTCACGGAGATTTCGCGTCCCATTGTGGCGGCCATCGCACCCGTGGTCATTCAAGAGCTCAGAAAGGACGAGCGTCCGCTCCAACGTTTCTTGCCGCGAGACGCTCAGGCCAAGCTCCAAGAAGCGATCGCTCGACCTGGCCTGGTTCACCCCGATTGGGTTCGGGCCATGTTTCGCGGGGAGGCCGCCGAGGCCGTGCTCAACGACGCCCTCTATCGCGCGCTGAAAGACTTCTCCACCTTGCTACCACGCTTGATGGTCAAGGTTTCACCGATGGGGCGCCTCGGAGTTCTCGGAAGCGCAGGTGCCTTTGCCGAGAAGCTGATCGAGGACTTGGAAAGGCGGCTCGAACCCGAGATCAAGTCGTTTCTCGCCGACCGTTCGGAGCAGATCCTGGAGCGTGCGGCGGATTTCACCGTCGCGAAGCTCGACGACCCCGCCTCGATCGAGTTCCGCGCCAACCTGGTCAACTTCGTGCTTTCCAAATCCCCTGCCTTTCTCGTCGGGGCCGCGGACGACGTGCTGCTCGACGACATCGGCGCAGTCGCGGAGCTGACCGCGCGACACGTCGCAGACATGCCGGACGTGCGAGCGGACGTCCATGCATGGATTGATCGGGCGATCGAGTACGCAGCAGACATGAGCCTCGGCGAGGCCCTCCATCTCCAAGGCATCGAGGCACGTCCGCCGCTCGACGCCTTGGCCGAGGCGACCTGGCCTGCATTCACGGCCCTGCTCGGGAGCCCACAGGCCCAGCAGTGGAT
>CBESWY010000359.1:0-2626 GCA_965533395.1 uncultured Myxococcales bacterium | reverse complement strand
TGCTTGGGGCAAGCTGCAAGAACGACTCGTCATCCTGTGCCCAGGGTGCTGGACTGATTGCTCCCGACGTAGCGCGCTTCTTGGCGGACGAGCTCGCTGAGCCTGGAGCGTGCCAAGGCCTGCCGAAGTCGATGGCCTTGGTGGAAACGCGGCTCGCAAGTGGCGAAGTACCCGGTGACTGGGCAGCACGCCCATTATTTTCTCGGCGCGGCGAGCTGCATGTTGCGACTATCAGCACCGAACGCGGAACGAGCCTATACGGAACGGGAGAGATCGCGGGGCCGCTTCTGCGCAACGGCAAGGTGACCGAGGTCTGGACGGCGCAACCCTTCCGCGCCGACCCACCGTTTGCTGGCGAAGCGCTCCCCCCTTTCGAGTACGACGATGAAACTCAGAACCTCTACCAGGCACATCCATGGGTTCTCGCCCTGCGGCCTGATGGCACGGCTTTTGGTGTGCTCGCGGACAGCACCTACCGGCTTACGATCGACTTGCGCGAGGGCATCAGCTTCAGCGGCACGGAACCGTTTCCGATCATCGTCATCGAAGGAGCTTCGCCGCAGGACGTCGTGACGCGACTAGGCCAGCTCACGGGTACTATCGAGCTGCCTCCGCTCTGGGCACTCGGCTATCAACAATGCCGGTTTTCCTACTATCCCCAGGAGCGCGTGCGTGAAGTTGCAGACGAGTTCCGGGCTAGAAGCATCCCGGCCGACGTGATCTGGGTCGATGGCGACTATATGGATCGCTACCGAAGCTTCACCTTCGACCCGCTGGGGTTCCCCGACCCGGTAGGGCTCAACGACTACCTTCGCGGGATTGGGTTTCGCTCGGTCTACATCGTCGACCCTGCGTTCTCAATCGACGACGCCTACTTCGGATACCAGGAGGGCATCGCCGGCGATCACTTCGTGCTGCGAGCAGACGGCAGCCGATTCACCGCGTCGAGCTGGCCCAAGGCGGGCGACTCCCACTGGCCCGACTACACACGTCCCGACACGCAGGCATGGTGGAGAGAGCTGATCGGCGAGTTTCTTGGCTACGGAATGGACGGCATCTGGGTCGACCTCAACGAACCGGCGATTATTCCCTTTGGTCAGTTCCCCACCGATCTGATCCATCGGGGCGGAGGACCACTGCCTGAGGGCACCCATGACCGCTACCACAACGTGTACGGGTTCTTGGACGCAAGGGAGACCCGCAAAGCGCTCATCGAGACACGACCGGAGGAACGCCCGTTCGTGTTGTCCCGATCGAATTACATTGGGGGCCAGCGATACGCAGCGGCTTGGACCGGGGACAACTCGGCCACCTGGGATCACTTGCGTTGGTCGGTTTCCATGGCGCTCAACATGGGCCTCTCCGGCCAGCCTTTCGTAGGCCCGGACATCGGGGGCTTCTTCGGCACGCCATCTCCGGAGCTTTACGCGCGCTGGATCGGCATGGGCGCATTGCTGCCGTTTGCGCGGACCCACAGCGAGGGCATCGTCACCCAGGGCGACCAAGAACCTTGGTCATTTGGCGAAGAGGTGGAGGCGATCGCCCGGGCCGCGATCGAGCGACGCTACCGGCTGCTTCCGTACATGTATACCCTGTTTCGCGAGGCCTCGATGACCGGCATGCCCATCGTTCGGCCGCTGTTCTTCGCTGACCCGGTGGACCCGGGCTTGCGCGAGGAGGACCAGGCATTCCTGCTGGGGCCCGACCTGCTAGTCGAGCCGATCATGACCGAGGACGCGTCGCGCGATTTCTCGAGGCCCAGAGGGATTTGGCGCCCCTTCGTGCTACCGAACGAAAACCTCGAGCTCGCCGCCGCACTACCAACTCTCTACGCGAAGGGAGGTGCGATCATCCCGAGCGGCCGCGTCGTACAGAACACCACTGAAACCTTGCTGTCACCATTGACGCTGATCGTTTCACTCGACGCCGAGGGCACCGCCGAAGGGGCGCTGTATGAGGATCAGGGAGACGGCTTTGGATACCAGCGGGGCGACTACCTGCTCAGCAGGTTTTCGGCGATGCGCAGTGGAGACCAAGTGGCGGTCGGCATTGCATCCGAAGAGGGTGAGCGGGCGAGGCCGGACCGTGGTCTGCTGGTGATTGTGATCACCGACGAGGGCGTCTTCGAAGCCACCGGCAAAGAGATTGACGGAGTGACGGTGTCGCTGACAGGATCCTGACCGGCTGCTCCAAGCAGGGGGGATTGTTTTGAAGAAGTGGTTGCTGATCTCGTTGGCGAGCGTTGTGCTCGCCGGCTTGGCGCTGTCGCAGGGGACTGAAGATGAATCGACTCCCGGCCGGCCGACGCGCACGGCCGGAAGCGTGGTCTTGGTGATTCTCGACACGGTTCGGGCGGACCATCTTTCGGCATGTGGCTATGCGCGTCCCACTTCACCATTCGCAGAAGAGCTCTTCTCGAACGCCGATTTCGCGACCTGCCAGGCTTACTCACCAGCGTCGTGGACCCTTCCGAGCCACGCGAGCTTCTTCACCGGTCTGCCGGCAGAGGAGCACGGAGCCAACACGGTATCGCGCGGCGATGTGATGCTTCCCTGGGGGACACGATTCACACCGCTCTCTTAGCCCATCGGGCTCATCGTAAACGCCCAATTGCGCGGTACTAGAT
>CBESWY010000358.1:0-2660 GCA_965533395.1 uncultured Myxococcales bacterium | reverse complement strand
GAGCTTGAAAACGTCAACGATTGCGCCCTCGACGGGGTTCTGAGGAGGCACAGGTAGCGGGTCGTCTGCCTTTGCTGTGGTCACAATACCAACCGTGCGCGGATGAAGATTTCAACTCAGCGAGACCCGCCGCAATGCCGTCGCCGCCGGCCTCTCCCGCCTCTGTGAAATTCCAGATCCAGTCGGACCATTGTGCCATCTCCGAGTAGTGGACGGCCAAGGAGATCCGAATGACCCACGACCAGCGAGAGATTCATCGAAAGAAGCGAATCCTTGAGTACGCCGAGCGGGTTGGGTCACGGGCGCTCTTCGCGATGGCCGGAACCGTGAAGCCCGCTGGCCATCTCCGCAGTAACGTGCTCATGTGGATGTTGGTGAACGGGTTGCTCGCCGTCGGGCGCGTGACGGGGATCATCATCGACGACGGGACCTTTGCCATACCCATGGGAGTCATACCAGACGCCCACAATTCAGGCGGATTGTCGTTTCTCGAAGGACCGCCTTTCCTGGTGTTCGCGTGGTATTGGTTCAGCGCCTATCACTGCGAAGAAGGCTAGAAGTGCTTTGGTGATCCAATGATTCGAATGCTCGTATCGTTCGTTGCAGGTGGCCTCGTCGTTATGGTGGTCATGTTCGCGCAGCGGCTCACGGAAGGAGTGCCAAATTCCGAGTTCGTGAGCGACGCCGCCAATCAGGCCGCGGCCGAGTTGCGTGAGGAGATGGTTCCGCATGTCGTTGCGCTCGCGACGGGCGACATGGACGAGAAGCGCGCGATCCTCGATGAGCACTTCTACGGACCGCGGATCGAACTGGCGCGGAAGATCTACCCGGTTCGCGAAGAAGTCCTCGACATCGACGGAGTCTACACGGAAGTGTTCACGCCCCAAGGTGGCGTTCCCCCGGAAAACGCCGGTCGGGTCCTGATCAATTTGCATGGAGGTGCCTTCTCGATGGGCGCGCGAACGCAAGGCCGGCTCGAGTCGATTCCAGTCGCCAGCGTCGCCGGAATGCGCGTCGTGAGCGTCGACTACCGTCAGGGCCCCGAGCATCGTTTCCCGGCGGCCAGTGAAGACGTGGCCGCCGTGTATCGCCGACTCCTCGAAGATCACGAGCCGGGTCAGATCGGCATCTTCGGCTGCTCGGCCGGGGGTCTGCTCACGGCACAATCCGTCGCCTGGTTCGACGCGCATGAGCTCCCGCAGCCGGGGGCGATTGGCATCTTCTGCGCCGGCGCGGGTCAGTTCAGTACGGGTGATGCGCGGGTGATCACCAAAGCCTTCGGCACGAACTTCGGCGAGGGGCAGAAGATGGAATACTTCGACGGCGCGGAGTGGAACGACCCGCTCGTCGCTCCTATCGATCACCGCGAGTTGTTGGGCCGCTTCCCGCCATCGCTCATCATCACGAGCACGCGAGATCTCGCCTTGAGCTCCGCGATCGTCACCCACCAGCGCCTCGACGAGGCCGGTGTCACCTCACAGCTCTTTGTCTACGACGGCCTCAATCACTACTTCTTCGCGGATACCGGTTTGCCGGAATCCCGTCACCTATTCGACGTGATCGCGCGGTTTTTCGATCAGCACTTGGAGCGGTGAGGGTTGGTGCGTCTTCTATGTGGTGCCGGTAGGGGGCTGACTGGCCCGCCTGTCGTTCCTCAGAACGTTGTCCGTTGCGAGATGCTTCGTCGCGATGATCGTGAGGGTGATCATGCGGACCGAACTCGGACCCTCACGTGCGCCGACGGCTCGACATACGCGAGTCGAGCGCGGCATCCGCCTTCGCCCCGCGCAAAGCTGACCCTCACGCCCGACGACGCGTGGGACCGAGACTCTCGCTCAGGCTGCGGGTCGTGTGTAGCGATGATGCAGCCCGCCGACCATCGGGAGGGCGACGACGTTCCCCCCACCGTTGGACTCGCACTCACGCGGTTCGGGGGCATCCTTGTCGAGCGCGAGGTGGGTCCGGAACCCATGATAGTACTCGAGGTACTTTCGCAGGATGCGCCGCAGGTGCTGCTCTCCGACCACGATGAGGTGGTCGAGGCAGTCCCGCCGAAGGGTCCCGATCACGCGCTCGCAGTACGGATTCTGCCACGGGGACTGCGGCGCGGTGAGGACCTGCTCGATCCCCATCGCACGCACTCGACGAACGAAGTGCGCGCCATAGATCTTGTCTCGGTCCCGGATGAGGTACTCGGGCGCCGAGTCGTCGGGGAAGGCGTTGACCAATTGCTGGCCTGTCCACTGTGCGGACGGACCATCGGTGACGTTGAAGTGCACGATGCGGCGGCGCTCGTGCTCGAGCACGAGGAACACGTACAGGATGCGAAACGTGGCTGTGGGAACGACAAAGAAGTCGATGGAAACGAGATCATGGGTGTGATTCCGGAGAAACGAACGCCAGGTCTGCGACGGCGGCTTTCGCCGACGCCGCATGTAGCGCGACACTGTGGCTTCTCCGACCTCGAAGCCGAGCATGAGCAACTCACCGTGAATGCGAGGTGCTCCCCACGTCGGGTTCTCGGTGGCGATTCGACGGATGAGCGTTCGGAGCTCCGCATCGATCGGTGGACGTCCGCCTCGGTGTCGGCTCTTCCAGGTCCAGCAGAGCTTGAAGCCCTTGCGATGCCAGCCGATCACGGTCTGGGGCTTCACGAGGAT
>CBESWY010000357.1:0-2694 GCA_965533395.1 uncultured Myxococcales bacterium | reverse complement strand
GTTTTGCTGGCTGGCGCTCGGCAGCGAAGGGCGCGAGGAGCAGCTTCTGCGCACCGATCAGGACAACGCGATTCTCTATGCCGACCCCGGTGAAGACGACGGCGCGGCAGAGCACTTCTTTCTCGAGCTTGGCCGGCTGGTCGTCGACATTCTCGTCGAAGCGGGCTTCAAGCGCTGTCCGGGCGACATCATGGCAAGCAACCCGAAGTGGAACCAGCCGCTCTCGGATTGGAAGCGCTGCTTCTCGCAGTGGATTCGGGAGCCCGAGAACGTCGCGGTGATGCACACCAACATCTTTTTCGATTTTCGTCCCGTGTACGGTGAGAACGCCCTCGCCGCCGAGCTCAAAGGCCACATCTTCGAAAGCATCAAGGTCGACCGCGCGTTTCTCTCGTTCTTTGCGCTGAACGCTACGCGCAATCCACCGCCACTCAGCTTTTTTCGCAACATGATCATCGAGCGCAGCGGTGAGCATCGCGACGCGTTCGACATCAAGGCCCGTGCGATGATGCCGCTCGCCGATGCGGCCCGTGTTCTGGTGTATGACCTCGGCATCGACATCTACGGAAGCACAGCCGAGCGATGGCAGCGGATTGGCGAGACCCACGAGCATCTTGCGAGACTGGCGGGGGAAGCCGGGATGGCCTACGAGATTCTGATGCGCATTCGGGCCCTCGAAGGGCTCAACCGAGGCACTTCGGGCCGCTACGTGCACATCAAGGAGCTCAACAAGCTAGAGCGCCAAACGCTCCGAAATACGTTTTCGGTTGTCAAAGACGTGCAGTTGATGTTGACGTCGAGGTACCGAACCGATTTCCTGCGCTGAGGTGCGCTTGCTTCCAAAGTTCCTGAAGAACCTGATCTCGAACCGGCCTCTTCCGGCGGCCGCCAACGCCTGGCCGCGAGCTCTACGCGACTACATGGCGACCAAGAGCCGCCTTCCCAGGAGCACTCCGATCGGCGATGTTCGCTTCGTCGTCTTCGACAGCGAGACATCCGGTCTCGATTTGGCGAAGAACCGGCTCCTTTCAATTGCCGGCGTGGCGATGTTGGGGCCCGAAGTGCAGCTCGACGATGCCTTCGAAGCCCTGGTGGTCCAACGCGACGTGGGTGGCGCGAACGCCGCCGTCATTCACGGCCTGGTTTCCAACGACCTCGCCGGCGGGCTGCCCGAAGACGAGGCGGCGGCCCGCTTCTTGGCCTTTGCGGGCGATGCTGTGCTCGTTGCGCATCACGCTGCATTCGATATCCAAATGCTCCGCAAGGCCATCGCCTTGCACCGAGGCGCAAAAGTCTGGAACCAAGCCATCGACACGGCACAGCTTGCAGAACGCGTGGAGGTCGGGCCGATGAGCTCGAATCATGCGACCGGTGCGGACCAGCGCGCGGCGTACCGACTCGACAGCCTGGTCGAACGCTATGGCATCGACGTCGCGGAACGGCACACCGCCGCGGGGGATGCGCTGGCCACGGCGCTGTTGTTTCAAAGGCTACTCAAAAAAGCTCAACGCCGCGGCATCCACACGCTCGGTGACCTCCTGGCGCGCTGAGTGGCTTGGGCGCCACACGGTGTGACAATCCGTCACACCCTCGATTTGGATGGCGCCAAATCGCGCGCATTTTGAGGACTTTCGATTGGTCCGCTTCTTGCTCAAGCATCGTACCGGGAGTCCGAGATGAACAACCGTTTTACAATCGCAGTTTTGGTCGTTGGGTCGCTTCTGGGATGCGGTGGAGACGCCGGACAGGCACCGCCTCGGCTCACGGAGGACATCGATTGGGTCGTGCGCATCGTCTTCGAAGGTGGGCACTACTGCACCGGTTTTGTGCTGAGCGAGCATTGGCTGCTCACCGCCGGACATTGCGTCGAAGAAGCGCTGCCCGACCAGAACGTCAAGGTGAGCACACAAGTGCCTGGTGACCGCAGGGTGCTCTACGACGGCGCGGCGGAGCTCATTCTTCATCCCGACTATGACGGCAGCGCGGGCCCGACGCACCGATGGCATGACATCGCACTGGTGGGCCTCCGAGACGGCGCTGTCGACGCCGACGAACGAGCGCGCCTTGCCGGCCAAGACTGCTCGTGTGTGGATGAGGCGCAGGTGCAGGGGAATCTCTACGCGGTTGGCTATGGGCAGGAACCGGACCCAGACACCGGCCTTTGCAGCGACGTCCTTGGTTCGAAGAAGCGGTATGATGGTTTCGTCTTTCGCCGGGTTTTGGGGCCCCTCGTCGACGAGCCCAGAGAAGTCGAGCTGTATGGGCGCGAAGACGCACTCTGTGGCGGCGATTCGGGCGCACCCATCATGTTCGACCGGGAAGGCACTCCCCATGCGTTTGCGGTTTTCAGCGGAAAAGCCGTCATCCGAGCGATCTTCTACGGCACCCTGATCGGGCCGAAAATCGGCTGGCTCGATGAGGCTATCGCCTTGACCGACGTTCCGCTTCGGTGCGTGGACTTCGGCGCAGATTCCTGGGAGTGCTTCGAGTGACTGCGCTCTGATTCACCCAAGCGACGCCTTGCGCTCGAGCTCCACGAGCGCCTCGTCGAGATGGTCGATCAGCCTCTGGGCGCTGGGCACCGAACGCCGGCACGCGACGATGCCGAAATCCAAGCTTTCGCCACAGCTCGTGACGGTGATGTTCAACGCTTGTCCGTGAGTCACGATCGACAGTGGGTACATTCCTTCGAGC
>CBESWY010000356.1:0-2726 GCA_965533395.1 uncultured Myxococcales bacterium | reverse complement strand
AACCGAGGTGAGTCCTGTCGCGTGTGCGGACCACCATTCACTCAACAATCCATGAGTGTTATCAACGCCGCCGTAACGCCAGAATGTTCCCGGACGCAGCAGGCCGAATCCTGCAGGACAGGCGATCCTCAAACGCTTCTTCGAAAATGGGGTCTCGCCGATCAAGCTGTTGTCGGCGGCCCTGGTGCCAACGGTCCTCGTGTGGCTGTGTCTCTTGCTGTTGAAATAGACCCGCATCCAGCGCAGCGCTCGAGTCGACTGGAATCACGGGGCGCGCGATCACCGCTCAATCAAGCCCGGGTTCTTCCTCTTCGGGTCGCACCGTGAACGCCTCGATCACGTAGCCGAGCTGCGCGCGGCGGTCCTGGTTGTAGATCTGGTTGATGGGCGTGGCTTCGCGGGGTTGCCAGGCCGGGCTGCGACGCATCAGCGCGTCTTCGAGCATCCAGCGTCGGTCGAAGCTCTGCCCGATGAGCGCGCGCAGGGCAGCCACGCGGTCTTTGCCGAGATAGTCGACGTCGACTTCCACGATCACGTGTTTGTCGATCGACACCTCGACGATCTCGGCAGTGGCGAGCAGTAGCTTCTCTTGGCCGGGGTCGAGGGTGGCGCTCTTTGCGACCTGATACAGGAAGACCTCGCCCGAAGCGATGCGCCGCCCGAGCATGGGCTCGAGTGGCTCTGCCTGCAGACCCAACGCCTTCAGCCGCTCGAGCTCGGGGGCCCGGAGTTCGTACTCGACGGGCACGAAGACCGTCTGGGTGAACACGTTCTGCATGAAGAACAGCGACACGATGCACAGGAGCCCGGCCACCAAGGGTGTGGCCACCCAACCTGCGACGATGCCGCCGACCTGATTCCAGCGAATTTGGCGAAGGCCCCGCATGCCGTCTAGTGACGCGATACCGACCACCGCGCCCACGATGGCCTGGGAGCTCGATACCGGAATCAGCGGGATGGGGGGGAGGCCGTTGCTTACCAGGAAGTGCTGAAGCCCGACGGAGGAGAAAAGGAAAAGCACCACCGCGTGGGCGACCACGGTGACAAACGCGGCCACGGGCGTGAGCGGTAGGATGCCCTTGCCGACTGTCATCATGACCGGCTTCGAGAAGGTGATCACACCGATCGCGATGGCGATGGCGCCCACGAAGAACAGTTGCTGGACGCCGGTGATGGTCAGTTCGCCGAGCTTGAAGTCCGTGAAGGGAGACGAGGACAGAAACACACCCATCACGTTGCCGATGTTGTTCGCACCCAGACTGTAGGAGCCCAGGATCCCGGCGAAGATCAGGCCCCATCGCGTGTATTTGTCGAGGGCCAACAGATGGATCCGACCCATCCGGATGAACCGACGCACACAGGCATACAGGATGGTCGCCGTGATGGCTCCAAGGACGGGTGCAGCGATCCAGGTTCCCGCGATCTTGCCGAGCACCGAGAGATCCGTGACCGAGCCGCTGAAGATGTTCCAGCCGACGATGGCCCCCACGACCGCCTGCGTCGTGGACACGGGAAGGCCCGATTTGGTCATCACGTAGACGGTGATCGCTGCGCATAGCGCGACCGTGAAGGCCCCGGGCAGCGCGTTGATCGCTCCGAGCTCGCCCAGGCCGTGAGCTGCTCCGGCACCGCTGAGGACGGCGCCCAGCAGGATGAAGATGCTGGCCAGAATGGCGGCCGTACCGAAGCGGATCATCCGCGATGCGACGGCCGTCCCGAAGACGTTCGCCGAGTCGTTCGCGCCGAGTGAGAAACCTAGGAACAGACCACTCGAGAAGAAAATCAGGGTTGCCAGATCCATCGGGACTCTCCGCCGCGTTCACGCGCCGAGACGGCGCGCCTACTCCGACCGCTTGATCGCGTAGATGGTGAGTGCGTCGGCGATGCTCTCGGCGCGATCGGCGACGCCGTCGATCTCCCTGACCGCCCGCGCCATGTGGTCCTTCTCGGCCAAGCCGAGATCCGTTGCGTAGATCTTCTGCAACATCCGGTCTCGCACGGCGTCGCTCTCCGACTCGTAGAAGCCCACCTTGTGGACGAAGTCGCGTACGTGGGTGAAATCCCGAAAGAATGCGCGAGCGGCTTGCACGAGATGCTCGACCGCCTGGCCCGTGGCGGCAGCCAACTCCTTGCCATCGGCGCGAATGGGCGCTGGCGGATCGAGGCGCCCGTGGTAGCTGAAGATCATCGCGTGGTGCATCGCCTCCACCAGTTGGTGAAGCGACTCGATCAGGCCGGCCACGTCACCGAGCAGATCCGGAATCAGCCTCTCGGTGTAGAGCTCGGACTCGATCTCGCGCCGCAGGCGGCTGCACTCCTTTTTCAGTTCCAGGATCTGTTCGGTGCGTCGCCGTTCCGACTCGTCGTGCTCGGTCGTTTCGGAATCGAGAGAGTGTTCGAGCACGGTCACCACGACCAGGGCCGTTTCCGAGACCTTGTCGAGGAATTCATCGATCTTGCGCTCGATCGTTTTGCTACGCCCGAAAATGGACTTTTTCATACTGCCTCCACTCTCTTCCGTTGACCTGGGACCCTTCGTGCTCCGTTACGTCGCCCAGTACTTCGACTCGAAGCACCGGATCCCTCAACGCGATCGTTTCCTATTCCTCGCCTTCCCGAGCTCGGTCAAGTCGACGATCCTGTCGAGTGCATTTGGACCGGATCCCACCTTGACGTGAATCGTGTTCTCGACACGCCGAAAGCTGTTGTAATTTGCGCTGCTGCGT
>CBESWY010000355.1:0-2768 GCA_965533395.1 uncultured Myxococcales bacterium | reverse complement strand
CAGGCGGCGCTCGGTACCGAGCCTTTGTACATCGCCGACGGTCACCACCGGTACCACGCGAGCCTCTTGAACGAACAGACTCACTTCCTCTGCTACGTCACCGAAGAGGCCGTGATTCAGGCGTACAATCGAGTCATCAACGGCGTACTTCCCTTCTCCGAAATCGCAGGCGACCTGCCATTGCGGCCAGTTGATTCATTCCGCACTCCCAAAAAGCACAGCTTCTGCATCTACACCAAGGACGGCTGCTTCGAGCTCGATGCGCAAGAAGTTCCAGAGGACGTTGTCGGGCGCCTCGATTGCGCGATCCTCGAGCGTGAGCTCTACCCAAAGCTCGGGCTGACCCACGACATGGTCGTCGACCCCGCTCACTTCGACTACTACTCCGAGTCTGCCCTCGACGAAATGAAAGCCGCCGTCGACCGCGGCGACTACGACATGGCGATCGCGCTGCACCCGGTGAGCCTCGACGAGCTCATGGCGGTGGCCGACGCCGGTCTCGAAGATCCGGAGGTCGTCATGCCCGAAAAGAGCACCTTCTTTCAGCCCAAGATTCTTTCGGGCCTATCGCTGTACCGGTTCACCAAGAAATGAGTGCGCTGCCGCAGTACGGCAAGCACCTGGATCCGAGCGCGACTATGCGCGCGGTGCTCATCGACCGGTACGGCGGTCCGGAAGTGCTGCGCCTCGCCACGGTCCCTCGTCCCGTTCCGACGCGAGGCCAAGTCCTGGTCCGGACGCGCTTCATCGGGGTGAACCCGAAAGACGTCATCGTCCGCAAGGGGAAGTTCCAAATTGCGACGGGCAAGAAGTTCCCGCTGATCGTCGGTCACGACATCGCCGGGGAGGTCGTCGAGGTCGGGCTTGGCGCCGATTTGGCGAAGGGCGACCAGGTCTACGGAATGATCAACGACTTCGCAGGCCGTGCCTATGCAGAGTACGCCGCAGTAGATTGCAAACAGCTTGCCAAGGCTCCGGCCTCGATCGAGCTGGCCGTGGCGGCCGCCGTTCCGCTGGCTGCTCAAACGGCCCTCCAGGCGCTGCGAGACGACGCGCATCTGAAGGCAGGCCAGTCGGTCTTGATCAACGGCGCGTCCGGTGGTGTCGGGGTGTTCGCGGTCCAGATCGCCAAGATTCTGGGCGCGCAGGTCACCGCCGTGTGCAGCCACCGAAACGTCGATCTCGTGACCGAGCTCGGCGCTGATCGCGTCATCGACTACACGAAAACCGAGCTCGTCGATCTCGACGAACAGTTCGACGTAATCTTCGATGTGTTCGGCAACTATCGCTTCGACAAGCTCAAGAAGCTACTCACGGCGCGGGGCACGTACGTCAACACGATTCCGAGCGCGCGCATTTTCAAAGACGTCGCCAGAAGCTTCGTGCGCCGCAAGCGCGCGAAGCTGGTGATCGTGAAATCCAAGCGTCACCAGCTCGACTGGCTGCGCCAACAGATCGACGCCGGCCGCCTCCGCGTCGTGGTCGACCGTTCCTTCCCGCTCGCCGACGTCGCCGAAGCCCACCGATACATGGAAACCAAACGAGCCCGCGGAAAAGTGGTCTTGTCAGTCGACTAGTCAGGAGACAGTCATGGATTTTACGTACAGCGACAAGACGCAAGCTCTGATCTCCCGCCTTCAGGCGTTCATGGAGTCGCAGATTTATCCAAACGAGGCCGCCGTTCGCGAACAGCACGCTTCGCTTCCGGACCGCTGGGACACGCCGCCACTCATCGAAGAGTTGAAAAAAGAGGCGCAGGATGCGGGCCTGTGGAATCTGTTTTTGCCCGAGAGTGAACGCGGCGCCGGGCTCAGCAATTTGGAGTACGCGCCGCTTTGCGAAATCATGGGCCGCGTCGCGTTTGCACCGGAGGTCTTCAACTGCGCTGCCCCAGATACCGGCAACATGGAAGTGCTGGACCGCTACGGCACGGAGGCGCAAAAACAGGAATGGTTGGAGCCCCTGCTCGAGGGTCGCATTCGCTCGGCGTTTGCCATGACCGAGCCCGAAGTGGCTTCGTCGGATGCAACCAACATCTGCACCGAGATTCGCCGTGAGGGCGACGAGTATGTGGTCAACGGCCGCAAGTGGTGGACGTCCGGGATCATGGACAAGCGCTGCAAAATCATGATCGTGATGGGCAAGAGCGATCCAAACGCTTCGTCCCACCTTCAGCAGAGCATGACCCTCGTCCCTCGAGACGCGAAGGGCGTGACGGTCGAGCGCTACCTTCCTGTCTACGGGTTCGACGACGCGCCTCACGGGCACGGCGAGGTGCTCTTCGAGAACGTCCGCGTTCCCGCGACTAACATGCTCCTCGGCGAAGGTCGCGGCTTCGAGATTGCGCAGGGGCGTCTCGGACCAGGGCGGATTCATCACTGCATGCGTCTGATCGGCGTGGCCGAGCGGGCGCTCGAGAAAATGTGCCTACGCTTGATGAGCCGCACCGCGTTTGGCAAGAAGATTTACGAGCAGTCCATCTGGGAAGAGCGCGTGGCGGACGCCCGGATCGACATCGAATGTGCCCGGCTACTGACGCTCAAGGCCGCCGACATGATGGACAAGGTCGGCAACAAGGCGGCGCGCGCGGAGATCGCGATGATCAAAGTGAAGGCGCCACTTACCGCACTCAAGGTTCTCGACGACGCCGTTCAAGCACACGGTGGCGGAGGGGTCACCACCGACTTCGGCCTGGCGGAGACTTGGGCCCAAAGCAGAACCTTGCGACTCGCCGACGGGCCGGATGAAGTCCACCGGCGGACCGTCGC
>CBESWY010000354.1:0-2787 GCA_965533395.1 uncultured Myxococcales bacterium | reverse complement strand
CCCCCATGTTAGACCGCCGCCATGATCGTCGATGGGGTTTTGATTCTCGATTTCGGGTCGCAGTACACCCAGCTCATCGCTCGGCGGATTCGCGAGCAGCACGTCTATTGTGAGATTCAGCCCTGCACCTATCCGCTCGCCGAGGTTCGGGACATTGCGCCTCGGGCAATCATTTTGAGTGGCGGGCCGGCGAGCGTGTTCGCGGAGGGGTCGCCGACCGTCGATCCGGGGGTGTTCGACCTCGGGGTCCCGGTCCTAGGCATCTGCTACGGCATGCAGCTCACCAGCCATTTGCTCGGCGGCCAAGTCGAGCGGGCGGATGAGCGGGAGTACGGTCCGGCGCGCCTTGAGGTCCTCAAGCCCGAGGGGCTGCTTCACGGTTTTCAGGCGGGTTCGCACGTCGACGTCTGGATGAGCCACGGCGATCGCGTCGAGCGCCTTCCCGCCGGCTTCGAGACCATTGCCCGAACCCCCAATAGCCCGTTTGCAGCGGTGGCGAACCTCGAGCGAAACATCTTCGGCGTACAGTTTCATCCGGAAGTGGCCCACACGCCGCGCGGGGTCGAGATGCTACGGGCGTTCTTGTTCGAAGTGGCGGGGTGCAAGCCCAACTGGACTCCGGGGTCGTTCGTGGAGCAGAGCGTCGCGTCGATTCGTCGTCAGGTCGGTGATCGCGCGGCGGTCTGTGGACTGTCCGGTGGCGTGGACTCCTCGGTCGCAGCGATGCTCGTGTCCAAAGCGATCAACGAGCGCCTGACTTGCATCTTTGTCGACAATGGCTTGCTTCGCAAAGACGAAGCCGAAAGCGTGGTGCACACCTATCGCGATCACTTTGGGCTCAAGCTGATTCACGTCGACGCCGCGGACGAGTTCCTCGATCAGCTTCACGGGGTGAGCGATCCGGAGAAGAAGCGAAAGATCATTGGCCGCGTGTTCATCGACGTCTTCCAGCGCGAAGCCGAGAAGCTCGATGATGTCGGCTACCTCGTGCAGGGCACGCTCTATCCGGACGTCATCGAGAGCCTTTCGTTCAAGGGGCCGAGCGCCGTCATCAAGAGCCACCACAACGTTGGCGGCTTGCCGGACTCCTTGCACCTCGAGCTGGTCGAGCCGCTTCGTTTGCTGTTCAAGGACGAGGTTCGCGAGGTCGGCGAAGCGATGGGCATGCCGCACGACTTGCTCTGGCGTCACCCGTTCCCGGGTCCCGGCCTTGCGGTTCGATGTCCGGGCGCCATCGAGCGGGAGAAGCTCGACATCCTTCGGGAGGCCGACGCGATTTTCATGGAAGAGCTTCGCGTCTCGGATCTGTACGATAAGATCTGGCAGGCGTTTTGCATCATCCTTCCAGTGCGTACCGTGGGTGTCATGGGTGACGAGCGGACCTACGATTACGTCGTCGCCATCCGCGCCGTCGACTCGAGAGACGGCATGACCGCCGACTGGTCGCGCATTCCGCACGAAGTTTTGGCTCGGGTCTCGACCCGAATCATCAACGAGGTTCGCGGCTGCAACCGCGTCTGCTACGACATCTCGTCCAAGCCCCCGTCGACGATCGAATGGGAGTGAGAGTCGCCGCGGTTGCGCTCGCGCTCGTCGCGTTGGGCTGCGCGAACAAGAACACGGTTGCGCCGGAGCCCGCGAGGCTCCGAATCATCTCGACGCCACCGAATGCTTCGGTCTACATCGACGGCCACTATTTTGGTCGTGCCACGGTCCTCGCCCAGGAGCCCAAAGCACTCGCTCCCGGCGTGCACCTGATGACGGTCCAAGCCGAAGACCATTTCCCGCACGACATGGAGCTCGAGCTCCCGCGCGGGGTCACCACGATCACCGTCGAGCTTCGACCGATTCCGCCGTAGCCGGCGCCGCCACCCGCACCCATCAGAGACCGCAATCGCCGTTTCGAAGACAGTTAGTTTGAGAGGACGCCTTTTAGCTCTTGGCTGGTTTTGTATTCTTCTTCGATCATCGTTCCGGCTAGCCGGACGACGAGGTGGTTGGGGCTCATTTGTTTGAGTGCCTGGAGCTCGGCGTATTTTTCCTCGATGTTCTCATTTATGAGGACGAGGTTGGCCTGGGCGCGGACGAAGTCCGGGCGTTTGGCGATCGTTTGCTTGAGGAGCGTTTCGCAGCGGGCCGGGTCGACGTAGCGTTCGCTGGCTTCCATCGCGCGAAGGTACGTTCGGACGGGCGGGTCTTCGGCGCCTTCGTCGGCGTATCCCATCATCCGGTCGTACTCGAGCCAGTTGCCGCGCAAGCGGAAGTAGCTGGCGTTGGCCAAATAGGCCAGCTGCGATTTCGGATCTTGGCTAATCGCTTGCTTGATCAAGTCGGCCCCCGCAACGAGCGGCTCTTCGGACAGGACCCGTAAGGCGCGAACCACCTTTCGGAGGTCCGCGGTCTTGGCTTGCAGCTTCGCGGCGCGTGACTTGTCCGCCGCCGCGGCTGCAGAGGTGTCTTCGAGCGGGCGACTCACGCTCAGCTGGCGCAGCTCGGTGAGTCCCTGGCGGCGCTGATGATCCAAAATCCATGCAGCCGTCATCAGCGCGCCGGCGTAAGAGAGCTCCAGATAGCCGCGAATGGTCAGCGCTTCGGCGCCTTGTCGCCCTGATGCAAAGCGCCGGGCCGCCTCGTACTCGGGCAACCGGTCGCCACGGATGATCTCCAGCACCTGCGCCATGGAGGTCACGGGCGTGTCCGGAGGCGGGATAGGCGGAATGCCGTAGGTCGTCTGGAACTCTTGGACGACCTGGGCCGCCTCCGGGGGCCGCATCGATTCGACATCGA
>CBESWY010000353.1:0-2794 GCA_965533395.1 uncultured Myxococcales bacterium | reverse complement strand
AGCCTTGGGCCTGCGGTAGGGCGGCGGCTCAATCGGGAAGAGTACGTAAACTCGGTCGAGGTGGTCTCGGGGGTCACCGTGGATGCCGACGACTACGACTTGCCGCGCGATGAGCGAGTGCCGCAGGGCTTTCGGAACTCGTCGTTGGATCTGCTTTTGAGCCCGGCGCGCGTGAACGCCTATGACGCCATCGCGAACGACGCGGTTGCTCAGGCCGACGTGGCAGAGCTCGTGTCACGCTACTCGAGCTGCACCGAGATGCGCGACGATTGCTACGACGGCTTCGTGAATGGTGTCGGAGTGCTCTTGTTTCGACGTCCCGTCACCGACGCCGACCGCGAGCTCTACTCGCGACTGTTCACCGTGGCCCAAGAAGAGGGCGAAGGCTTTCAAGCGGGCGCAACGCTGGTGATGCGAGCGATGTTGCAGTCGCCGCACTTCCTCTATCGGCTCGAATCGCAAGCAGGAAGCAACGCCGGAGACGCGCGCCAGGTCGATTCCTTCGAGCTCGCGACCCGATTGTCATTCCTGGTGTGGAACGCCGCGCCGGACCAAGCGCTGTTGGATCTCGCCGCGAGCGGTGAGTTGAACTCGAACATCGAGGCCCAAGTCCAACGGCTGCTCGCACATCCTCGCGCACGCCGGGCGTTCCGGCAGTACCTCGAGCAATGGCTCTACCTCGATGCGATTCCGGACTCGTTCGAGCTTGGTGCCGACATGAAGGAGGAAACCTATCGGCTCTTCGAGCGGCTCGTATGGGAAGAAGACGCCGATTTCATGCGAGCGTTCACCGCGAAAAGCGCAGAGCTATCTGGGGAGCTGGCTGGTTTCTACGGGCTCACCCCCGCGGAGGACGGATTTAGCACCTATGACCTCGGCGCCGTGTCTGAGCGCATCGGCTTTCTCACCAACGCGAGCGTGCTTGCCGCCCGCACGATCAACCCGAGCAGCTCGATGATCGATCGCGGGCTTTTCGTCTTGAACGACCTTTTTTGTGAGAGCATCGCCGCACCCGATACCCCGGAGTTGCAAGATGCCATCGCGGACGTCGCCGTTCCGGAGACCAGCGGGCTGAGCCAGCGTGAGCGCTTTGCGATTCAAAGCGAGCAGCCGCTGTGCCTCGGCTGTCACGCGCGATTTGATCCGTTCGGCTTGGCGTTCGAGCAGTACGGTTCAGCAGGCCAGCACATCACCGAGGACGAAGTTGGCAATCCGCTTCCAGGCGGAGGCCGGGTCGAGCTAGGTGATCTGAGCTTCGACTACAGCAACGTCGAAGAGTTCGCAACGGCGCTCGGCGGCAGCGAGGCAGTGGCCCGTTGTGCGGTCGAGAAGAGCGTGCAGCATGCGTACGGGCGCACGCTGGGGTCGAACGACGCTGACCTGCTCTCCGAGGTCTACGCGGCTTTCGTCGAGAGCGGCCGTAGCTACCGCGCGCTCATCCGAGCCATCGCGATACACCCGGAATTCCAGCTGGTCGAGGTGGCCCCATGAGCAGGTTGACGCGACGGCACTTCATTCACGGCGCGGGCAGTGTGGCGATCGGCCTTCCGCTCGCGGCCACGATGACTCGCTTTGCTGCGGCGGCTCCGGGGGTCACTCCGCCTCGCTACATTTCCCTGTTCTTCGGCAACGGGATGCCAAAGAAGTTCGTACAAAATGGCTACAGCGGAAACGTGATCGCGCCGCTTGCCCCGTTTCAATCGAAGCTGGCGATGATTCGCGGTTTGCAGCTCAACGAAGGTGGCGGCGCAGCCCTGCACTACAAGGGGACGGCCCGGTTTGGCAAAGGCATGCCCGCGCCGAGCGAGTCCACGGCTGGTGGCGAGTCGCTCGACAGCAAGGCGCACCAAACCTATGCACCCGGCTCGCTTCTGCTCAACGTCAACATGCACACGCAGGTGACCGGCGGAAACCCGGCAACGCGCTGGTTCCACAGCTGGCGCGGTGTCAATCAGCCCAACGATGAGCTCCTTCGGCCGCTCGACGTGTTCGACGCGATCTTTGGCAGCTTCATGCCTCCCGATACGGGAGGCCTCAGCCCCGAGGAGCGGCGCGAGATTCGCTACCGCAACAGCGTGCTCGACTCGGTGGTCGAGCAGTACCAGGAACTGTCTAGCGAGAGATCCCCCTACAGTGTCGGGGTCCGCGCGCTCATCGCCGATCACCTCGACCTGGTGCGCTCCCTCGAGCGGCGCTCCCTCGAAATCGACGAGATGATGCCCCCTGTAACCTGCGACGCACCCGCAGCGCCGCCCGACCTCAACCCTAGTCAAGCCTGCACGGCCGCCCTGTGCCCCGGGGACAACAGCTTCTACTACGGGTCCGGTGGCGCGAACTGGAACGAAGTCTGGGAGCTCAACTCGGACCTGTACGCGATGGCACTTCGCTGCGGCGTGACCCGCTTCGGCACGATGGGCTGCTCCGGTGGGGGCGATCGCTACCCGATTCCAGAGCTCCGTGCCCAGGGCATCGACGAGAGCCCGCACATCCTCGCTCACCCCTGGACGCGCGCGAACGAAAACGGATTCGACATCTGTGTCCGTTGGCTCATGGACAAGGTCGCGTACTTCCTTGCCGGGCTCGACGACCCCGCTTGGCCTGACCCGGACGGTGGCACGGTCCTCGACAATACGGTCGTTCTCATCGGCACCGAGCTCGGCACCGCGAACGACAACCAGCACCACGTCGACTACATGACCTACTGGTTGGCAGGCGGTGGCGGCCGAATTCAAAACGGAATTTTCGACTACGACGGGCGTTCCGACGTCGACCTGTACAGCACCATCAGCCGCGC
>CBESWY010000352.1:0-2812 GCA_965533395.1 uncultured Myxococcales bacterium | reverse complement strand
TGGACGACCCCGCCGTTCACAACGACGCCGTTCCGGCTATTCAGGTCCTCGACGAAGACCGCCGTAGGCCCGACGTGAAGCACCGCGTGTCTGCGAGAAGCCAATTCGTCCGAAATGGACAGGTGGCACCTCGAGCTACGGCCGATGGAGAACTCTCCGAGCGGCAGCTCGAGATGTGTAGATTCATATCGAAGTCGAAAGCGCGGCACCCTCGATCAGATTAGCAGTTGGCGCGACTGGGCGATCACGAACCGATTGAGCATAGGAACACCTGAGCAGTACCGCTCATTCACTCTCAGCTGAGCTCGATTCGATGCTCGGGCGTGAGGACGGCGTTGGTCGCCGAGCGTGTGACCCGGGTGCCGGGCCACACGACGCATCGGTCGAGATGGACCCCCGGTGCGATGTCGACCTCGGGGCCGATGACGCTCCGGCGAACGTAGGCCGAGGGCTCGAGCGAGCCAGGCAGGATGCATCCGTCGTGCGGATCGACGCCAGGCCAAGGAAACGAACCTGAGGCGAGCTCGAGGTTCAGGCGGTGGTACTCCGGTACGGTTCCGAGATCCGCCCAAGGCGACGCGTCGATGACGGCGAGCACGGGCGCCCCGCTGTCGACCCAGTGCCGGTAGGCGCTCCGGATCACGCAGCCTGATTCCGGCAGTGCCGAAAACGCATCGGGGGAAAGGATTTGAACCCCGGTAAACATCAGCGACTGGCGAACCCGCGGATCGATGGGCGTGCCCAACAGGCTTCTGACCCAGTCGTTTTGGTCGATTCCGATCGCCCCGAAGCGCTCAGGCTGCTTGGTAGGGCGGAGTATCATCGTAGCAACGGCGCCATGGGCAAGGTGCGCCGCATGCGCCCGGGCGAGGTCGGGTGCGAAGAGCGTGTCGCCATTCATGACGATCACGGGGCTATGTGCGTCATCGAATGAGGGCCGTGCTTTGCGGAGGCCGCCCCCGGTGCCAAGAAGCGCGATTTCTCTGGAAAATCGGAGGTCTACGCCCTTCGGACAGAAAGTCTTCAGGGTGGATTCCACCAGCTCGGGCTGTGGGTGAGTATTGGCCACGATGCTTCGGACCCCGCTTCGCGCCAGGTGCTCCATCGCGAATCCTGCGAGAGGACGATTGGCGACAAGGACGATCGGCTTGGGGCGAAGGTCGGTGAGCGGCCGGAGGCGCGTCCCGAGTCCGGCTGCTAAGAGCATGGCTTGCACGGGGATATGGTATTCCGCAGTGCGCAATCGAACCAAGCAACTTGGGTCGACAAGGGCGTATACTCATCGGGCGCGAGGGGAGATGAAGAAGATCCTGCTGACCGGGGCCGCCGGGTTCATAGGGAGCAACGCTGCAACGGCGCTGCTTCGCCGCGGGGATATGGTCGTCGGGGTCGACAACCTCAACGACTACTACGACCCGGCCCGTAAGCACGCGAACTTAGAAGAGGTTCGCGCTAGGGCGCCCGAGCCCGAGAAGTTCGATTTTCACCGCATCGACATCCGCGATGAAGCCGGAATCGACGAGCTCTGCACGAAGCATGGCTTCGACGTCATCATTCACCTCGCCGCGATGGCGGGCGTCCGGGCGTCGATCGACGACCCGAAGCTCTACCTCGACGTGAATCTCGTGGGGACGCTGAGTTTGCTCGAGGCCGCACGGCGCCACGGGCACCCTCCGCTCGTCTTTGCGTCCACGTCCTCGGTCTATGGCCCGACCAAGGTGATTCCTTTCATCGAAACCGACCGAGCCGACCATCCTCTCGCACCGTACCCGGCGAGCAAACGGGCCGCCGAGCTCCTCGGCCATTCGTACTTCCACCTGTTCGGACAGGACTTCACCGCGCTTCGATTCTTTACCGTCTACGGGCCGCGCGGCCGTCCCGACATGATGGCCTACAAAGTCTTGGACAACATCTTCAAGGGCGCCGAAGTCCCTCTCTACAACAACGGCCAGATGCACCGCGATTGGACCTACGTCGACGACATCGTCCAGGGCGTGCTCGCCGCGGCGGATCGACCGCTTGGCTACGAGGTCATCAATCTTGGGAGAGGGAAACCGACGCTGCTTGCCGATTTCGTGCGGCTCATCGAAGATCAGGCGGGCAAGCGCTCGAACCTGATCGACAGGCCGATGCCCGCAGCGGACATGGAGTACACCTACGCAAACATCGACCGCGCCAAAGAGCTCCTCGGCTACGAGCCTACGGTGACCGTCGAACAGGGGGTCAGAAAATTCTGGAATTGGTATCGGGATTCCGTGTTGGAGGCTCGGAAATGATGGGCCGGCTTCGGACGCGGACGTCGCAGTTCTTGATCGACATCACGGTGCTGATGCTCGCCTTTTTCCTTGCGATGCTCGTCCGTTTCGACTGGGACGTGCCGGGCCCGATGTTTCGACAGCTCATGATCGTGCTGCCCTACGTGGTTCTTTTGCAGTACGGGTTCCTTTCGGGCT
Organism: uncultured Myxococcales bacterium; assembly: GCA_965533395.1. Lineage (GTDB taxonomy): Bacteria > Myxococcota_A > Polyangia > Polyangiales > Houyiibacteriaceae > SG8-38. The sequence continues at coordinate 359 of CBESWY010000352.1, read as the reverse complement.
TTGGAATCACGCGCTTTTCGTGGCGCTACATCAGCCTTCGCGACGCCGTTCGGATTTTTGCCGCGATTTCCTCCGCGACGGCGGTGCTGGTCGCGCTTCGCCTCGCAAGCCCGATGCTGATCGACCGCTTTGCGATTGCACGCTACGGCATCGTTCCGCTCGGCGTCTTGCTGGGCGACTTCGTCTTGGCGTTCATCGGGCTCTCGGGGGTGCGCGCACTTCGGCGAATGCTGGGTGAGCGCGTGGCGACGAAGCACCACGGGCGCGAGGAGAAGCCCCGGGTGCCGACCTTGCTCGTTGGTGCGGGTCAGGGCGGGGTCCTGATCGCGCAGGAGATCTCGCGCCGCCCCGACCTCGGT
>CBESWY010000351.1:0-2815 GCA_965533395.1 uncultured Myxococcales bacterium | reverse complement strand
GCCAAGGCGCATGCCGCGCTCGATTCGCGCTTGTCGAACCGTCGGCAACGCACGCGAGGGTCCGACTTCTGTCCGCTGGGTCGCTTTCGCGATCGTCGCGGTTCACATTTCGCGGGCGGACAACGTTTTGAGGAACGACACCTAGGTCGGCGGCTGGACTTCCCCGGAGGCGGAATCGTTCAGAGCGGAACGGACGTAGTGCGTGGAGCTGAACGATTCCATGGAGCGCGAGTTCGCAGCAGATGGCAAAAAGGCGTGCCCGGCTTGGCACGCCTTTCCTTGCAAAGCTGCTGGACTTGGAACGGAGCGGAATCGATCAAGGCGCAGCGGACGAAGTCCGTGGAGCTGAACTATTCCGTCGACCGTCAAGTGCGGCAGAAATGGAAAAGGCGACTCGAGGCGTCGCCTGACTGCCGACACGTGTACTAACTCATCCCCTCCGGAGCTGCGCAGATCCGTGCAACGCTCGATTACTGGTACGGGGTGCTCGAGCGACGTGCACCTGCGTTCGCGGGATTGGCTTGATGGAGACAGTCTCAGGCTCTCCCTTCGAAGCGCCAACCTGAGCTGCGCTCCGACGAGATCAAGAGACCGTCAGTGCGAAAAGGTATCCCGCAGCGACGAGCACGCTCGTGGAGCCGGTTGCGTAGGACGCCGTTCGAAACGGCTGAAGGGCCGCCGCGTAGAAAGCTGTGTGGGCGAGGCGAGCTCCTACGAAGATCCAGGTCAAAACCACGAGCGTACCCGGGGCAAGCGCACCGTAAACGGCCGCGAGATAGAGCACGAAGAGTCCAACCGGAATGTTCGCCGTGTCATTGGCGCAAATTCTGATCCACCGATTCACGCGAGCGTCTCGCTCGTCATTCCCCGGCAGCGTCTTGAGTTCCCCGGTCGGGACGAAGAAGACCCGATTGAAGAAGTTCATGACAAAGCCATCTTCCTTGTTGGGGCTCTCCATCGTTTTCCCGCGCACGTAGGTAGTGATCGTACCGCACAACCACATCTTGAGGAACAGAATGACGGACGCCTGCGCGACCGCGACGACAGCTTCATTCTCCATCACGTCTCTTCTCCTTCGCCGAAATCACGCAGCCACCATGCGGAGGACGTGTTTGCTCGCGCTACGAATCAACCGCGGGTCGTCGTGGAGCTTGGCTTGCATGACCACGCCCTGCATGAAAGCGATGACGGCGGACGCGGCCTTCTTTGGAGTGAGGCCATCCGCCAATTGGCCGGCAGCAGCCGCCTCCTTGAACACCGGAACTAACAGAAGTTCCTGCTCCGCAAAAATCGCGCGCAAGCGACGTCTGATCTCCGGGTCATGAGTGCTCCGCTCAAGTGACATATTCCCGAGCAGACAGCCGATGGCATGGCCGCAGGACTTCTTGGCCTCGTCGTGTCGCCGGTACAGCCCTTGAAACAGCCGCTCAATGCGCCGGAGTGGACCACCGGGACCCTGAAGAATGCTGATCCAATTCCCCCGTGTCCGGGCCCAGTGCTCGTCGATGGCCGCTAAGCCGAGGAGCTGCTTCGATTTAAAAAAGTAGTAGAAGCTGCCCTTGTTCACGCCCGCGTTCCTGCAGATTTCGCCAACGCCGATGGCCTCGTAGCCTTGGTCGTGGATTAGCTCGCGAGCGGAGTCGATCAACCGTTCTCGGGCGTCGCTAGTGCGTCCCATTTCGGTAGTATACGACCGGTCAACTATTTGGCAACAACGAACGACGATACGTGCCTCCATTGAAGATGCCCCGGCGCGTGTCGAGCTTCGGCCAGCTCCCTTCCGGCCCCCTGCAACGAGTGTGCCTCCTCAGAACCTCGTCGACCGCACAATCGTTGACGTTTCCGCGCTCGGGGTGAAGCTAACCTACCTCGATGCTTCCCTTGCTGTACGCCCTGCTCGCGACCGCCAGGTCGAGCCTGAAGCCGCGGCGCGAGCTCGCTAGCGAAGGTCTGGGTCCCGCACGACGTCGGGCGTGAGCTGCGCGCACTGCGCGGGGCTAAGGTGGATGCCGCGAAGCGACTCGCGCATGTCGAGCCGTCGGCAACCCACGTCAGGGTCCGAGCTCTGTCCGCTAAGTCGCCTTCGCGATCATCGCGACGAATATCTCGCGAGGGACAACGTTTTGAGGAACGACAACCACGCAATTGGGCCCTCCACATGAGCCCGATGGGCTAAGAGAGCCCCATCATTCTTGAAGACGCGAAAGACGTCATCGCGTCATCGCTCGCATGGATTGGGTAGTGGCGAGCCCTGATCCGTCCGTTCGGTGCCAGCTATTCGCCCTACCCACCCTTGCGCCACACGCTTGGGGGCGCTCCATAGCGCTCCTTGAATCTCCGGGAAAAATGCGCCGTGTCGGCGAATCCACATGCGAAGCCAATCTCGGTCACGGAGAGCTCGCTCTGCTCAAGTAGTCGCGCGGCTTCCTGCGTGCGGACGCGGTCGACGAGATCGGTGAAGGTCTCCCCTGTCTTCCCGAGTTCGCGCTGCAGCGTTCTCGGTGAAAGACCGAGCACCTCGGCAACCTTCGAAAGCCTCCAGGTACGTGTGCCTCCTCAGAAGCCCGTCGATGGCGCAATCGTTGGTGTTTCCGTACTCGGGGTCAAGCTAGCCTACCCCGATGCTTCCCTTGCTGTACGTCCTGCTCGCAACCGCCAGATCGAGCCTGAAGGCGCAGCGCGAGCTCGCGCTCGAGAACCTCGCCTTGCGACAACAGCTGGCCATTGTGCAGCGCAAGACCAAACGCCCCAGGCTGACCCAAGCGGACCGCGCATTCTGGGTCGCCCTCTGCAGCCTGTGGCCAGACTGGCACAA
>CBESWY010000350.1:0-2822 GCA_965533395.1 uncultured Myxococcales bacterium | reverse complement strand
GCTCGCAAAGACACTGATTCGCGCCCTCGCTCTCGTTGCCGTCTTCGCATTCGCGACGGTTGGAAGCGCTGAGGCATCTGCATACTGCCCTGGTGATGGGGACAAACCCCCAGAGCCAAGCACCTACTGCCCGGGCGGCGGGGATGAACCCTCCGAGCCGAGCACCTACTGCCCCGGTGATGGGGACAAACCCTCGGAGCCAAGCACCTACTGCCCCGGCGAGGGGGACGAACCCTCAGGGCCGAGCACCTAGACGAGATCTCCCGTCGAGGAGCGCGGTAAGCTCTTGCGGCATCTCGATTCGATGCGCGCTGATCTCCTGACAACCGCTCCAAGCTGGCATCATCACAGACCCCAGCTTAGTCGCTTGGTGTTTCGCCTAGAACCTCGAGCTCGCGCCACGCGGCCTCCGATGGCTTCATGCGAGTCAACTGCCAACCCGAACCCAGGCTCTCAAGCACGAGGGTGATCGGTGCCCCGGTCTGCGGCTCGAGCACGACGACGAATCGAAAAGGCGTTTCGTATCCCCACTCGGCTATCCTCGTCGGGCCCGAATCCGCTTCTTCGTCCGATTCGAGGGTCCACAGCAGCATTTGGATGCCTCGACCGAACAGCGTCAAGGTCGCGACACCCGCTGCAGAATCGCTCTCCTTCCGTGCTTTGGGCTTCAACCGCGCCAAGTAGTCGTCCTTCAGCCCCTGCCGCACGCGCTCGGCGTCCATTCGCTCTCGGATCGCTTCCACATCGGACTCGTCGAGCGCTGTGGCTAAGGCTCGAATCGTGAGCAGCGGCTGGACGTACAGAAACAGGCCCAAGCTCACCATGCCTAGAACGACGATGAGCGCGCCGCGTTTCATGGGCGCTCACCACAATGGCGATTGGCACTTCGAATTGATTGGCAGAAAGCCCTCCCATCATGCACGGTGGTCCTTTCTTAGCAAAGGTGACGCAAATGTCAGCAAAACCGTTCTGCCTTGGATTCGTTTTCTTATTCGCCCTCTCGCTGCTGACGCCGGTGACGCCGGCTCGGGCCTGTGGCGGGCTTTTCTGTTCCGCTGCGGCGCCGGTGAATCAGGCTGCGGAACGCATCATCTTTTCGAAGAACGCGGATGGCACGGTCACCGCCGTCGTTCAGATCCAATACGAAGGGCCGTCGGAAGAGTTCGCATGGGTCTTGCCGGTCCCCGGAGTTCCGGACATCCAGGTCTCGTCGGATTTGGCGTTCACCAGACTCCAACTTGCGAGCAACCCGCAGTACAACCTGACGACCCGCATCGAGGGAGAGTGTCTGGACGATGGCACTAGATTCGCCCCGACTGGCAGTGTCGACAACGATGGGGCGTTCGGCGGTGGCGGCGCAGGTGGCGGCGGGGGTGGCGGAATCAATGTCCTGGCTCGCGGCAACGTCGGTCCCTACGACTTCGTGGTCATCCAGCCCGACGGTGTCTTCGACCAGGTCGGTGACGTGGCGGTCGAATGGCTCACCGACGAGGGATACGATGTAGTTCCGCCCGGCGGCGATCCCGACGACATTTCCGACCTGCTCGGCTCGTACCTCAAAAGCGGGATGAACCTGATTGCCTTCCGGCTCACCAAGGGCAATGACCAAGGCACGATTCGGCCAATTCGAATGACTTACGTGTCGGATCAGCCCATGATTCCGATTCGCCCAACCGCGGTAGCCGCCAATGACGATATGGGCGTGATGGTCTGGGTGCTGGGCGAAAGCCGCGCGGTCCCGGTCAACTACCGCTCGCTCGAGCTCAACGAAGCCTTGGTCGACTGGCTCACCGGCGGCAGGAACTACAACCAAGTCGTCGTGGCCGCTGGAAATGAGGCTGGCGGTCAAGGGTTCGTAACCGAACGGGCCGGCCCGAGCGACACGTACGAGAATGTCGTTGTGGGGGACTTTGAGCGCGAGCAGTGGGAGCAGCTCCAGCTCGACCTCCTTGTGCTTTCATCGGAAGAGGTCCTGGATCGGAGCACTCGGTTCGCGCAGTGGGATGGGTATCTCGGCGTGCTCGAGCGCTTCTTGCCTCCAGATGAGCTCGATGCGTTTGTCCAGTGTCCTCAGTGCGGCAACCCACTGACGCCGTTCAACACCGACGCGTTCATGGATGCGCTTTCGACGGAGGTCGTGGCGCCGATGTTGGAAACGAGCGAGCTCCTGGCGTCGAGGCCCTACGTGACGCGGTTCTACACGACCTTGTCCGCGCCGGAAATGGACCTCGACCCCCTATTTGATTTCAACCCTGACCTCGCAGATGTGAGCAACGTGCATGGCGCCGAGCGGGTCATCGAATGCGATCCCTTGATCACGTTCCGCGAAGCACCGTCGCGCGTCGAGCTCGAAGACGGCAGGATCGTTCGACTGCCGCCGGAGGCCAGGACTTGGCCCTGGAACCCGGACGGAGATGACGCGCCTCCGGCCAATGCGATCGTCGCGCAGCTGTCGACGCGCGGCCCGGGAACAGTCGTGACCGACAACAGCGCTGCGATCGATCAAGCGCTACGGCAACATAACGCGACCGTGCCAAACGTCGACAGCATGGGGCTCACCCCCGCCGGGGGTTGCTCGGTCAGCGCGACTCCGAGGGGCTTGCTGATGTGGCTGGGCCTGGCTCTCGTGGGGCTACTTCTTTTTCAACGACGGCGGGGGCCGCTCTCCGATTAACTCGAAGCGCTGCTGCGCGAGAGTGCGCGGCGAGTCGTCATGGCGTCACCACGGCCATGTCCAATCGCGTTCCGCGGCCCGGTCGACGCCGTGCTCATGGGCGTGATTCAGACAGTCGATCTGCATGTCGCGCAGCGCCTCCTTCACG
>CBESWY010000349.1:0-2829 GCA_965533395.1 uncultured Myxococcales bacterium | reverse complement strand
GTCTTCCTCTTCGGCTTCGTGCGCTTCTTTTTCGGCTTCGGCTTGCTGGGCTCGGGTACCGGCTCCGGCGTGGCTTCCTCCCGCTCCACCGCCTCGACCGGCGGCTCTTCCAGAACGGGTTCCTCGACCGCCGGGGCCTCGCCGAGGACGGCGTCGGTCCCGACGTCGGCGACCGTCGCGTCTTCTTCGATCGGAGCCGGCGGCGCCACGACCGGCTCGGGCGTCTCCTCGTCGGCGACAGCACCTGGCGCACGGTGCGACCACCAAGTACCCGCTACGATCACCCCAAATACGAACGCCAAGACGCCCAATGAAGCCCAAAGCCAGGCGTATTTCCACCGTTTGGGCCGGGTCACAGTCGGCAGCTCGTGCGAGGTGGTTCCAAACGGCGTGGGGGCCGACGACAGAAACGCTTCGTCGTCGGGATCGCGAGTCGCGGCGGCCGGCAGGGTTGCCGTCAACGGCGACGGCGGTGGTGCATTCGAACCGAGCAGCTCTCCCAAATACGAGCCGGGCGCCGCCAGCTCCTCGCCCCATATCGTGCCGATGAGCAGCGACCGCGCATCGGGCAACAAGCCGGCATTGCCGGCGGCCTCCGCAAGAGAGTCGAGGAACTCCGATAGCGTTTGCTGTCGCGCATCGGGGTCCTTACTCAGCGCGCGCATCACTACGCGCGCGACCTCGTCGGGAACCTCGGCGCCCCGTCCTTTGGTCTGAAGCAGCGGCGGCTCCTGATGCACGTGCTGCATGAGAACCGCTCCGGCGGTCTTCCCTTCGAACGGGAGCATGCCGGTGAGCAGCTGATAGGCCAAGACACCCAGGGAGTAGATGTCGCTTCGCCGATCGGTTTCTTCACCTGTGGCTGCTTCGGGTGAAATGTAGGTCGCGGTTCCAAAGACGCGCCCACTCTGCGTGGTCGTCGGCCCGATCCCGTCGGCCTCGAGAACGCGCGCGATTCCGAAGTCGACGAGCTTCACGAAATCATCGTCGCGACCGCGCTTCACCAGGTACACGTTCTCAGGCTTGATGTCCCTGTGCACGATGCCAGCGGCGTGCACGGCGCCGAGGCCTGCGCAGAGCTTCATGATCAGGATCAGAGCGCGTTCGAGCGCCAGAGGTCCGTTCTGCTCGAGCTCCTCCGCTAGCGACCGGCCTTCGAGCAGCTCCATCACGATGTAGAGCCTTCCATCTCCGAGGCGCCCAGAAAGAAACACGCGCACTAGGTTCGGATGGTCGAGCGAGATGGCTAGCCTGGCCTCACGCTCGAACCGAAAGACCGCCTGCTCGTCGCGCGCGAGCTCGGGCTTCAACACCTTGATGGCGACGTCGCGGTCGACCGTGGTCTGGTGGGCGCGATAGACCGTGCCCATGCCGCCGGTGCCGATCTGCTCATCGATCCGAAACTGCTCGAGCAAGACGGTGCCGAGCAACGGATCGGCAATGTCGGCGTCGGTGACGAGCAGACTGCCATCGTGAGGGCAGTACTCTGATCGGCTCCCAAACTTCGAACCGCAGCGAAGGCAAATCTTCCGCATGTCGGTAAGCTTCCCTAAAGTCTCGCGAGGCGTAGCATCTGGCAATGGGTAGTACAATTCCTCCCTCCGACGCACGTTTGGCGCCGAGCTTCAGTTCCGCCTATTCTTTTTGAGTGGGAATTAGGGGCAAATGACCGAAAGGTGTGGCGGATTCTCGCTCTTGCTTGCCGTTCTCGGCTGCTCTCAAGTTGCGGGCGCACAGGATCAGCACGACGAGGTCGTCGTCGCGGTGCCCGGCCTCCGGGCGATCGACGGTGACGACGGCGTCGCCAATGAGCTGACCGGTTGGCTTCGCGCGGGCGCCAGCGCCGTCGAAGGCTGGCAGCTTCATACCGCCGCGGTTTCGCTCGAGCAGTTCATGATGGTTCACGGTTGCGAAGACGCCAACGGAGATTGCCTTTCGAAAATCGCAGAAGGCATCGCAGCGGATCGTCTGATCTCGGGCAAAGTGTCCAGGGTGCCCGCCGAGAACGGAGATGGATACGACTTCGAGGCGGAGCTTTTCTACTTCGACGCGTCGACCGGCGAGATCGAGAAAACGTCGACGCTCCGATTTCCGAAGTCCCAGAGCACGCCGCAAGAGCTTGCGGTGATGGGGCAAATCGAAGTACAGGCGCTCGCTGACGCGCCGCTCGACGAGCTCGGCAAAGAGCAGGCTCTCAATCTGATCTTGAGTCGAGAGGCCGAGCTCGGATTGCAACAGTCGACGCTCGATCTTTTGACCGAACGGCCCAAGGAGTTCCCCGCCTGGCCCGCTGTAGTCAGCTACGCGGGAACGCTCGTGTTTCTCGGGCTCTCAGCATGGAGCTGGAGCACCATCCGGAACGTCGAGAAAGACCCTGCCTTTCAGCGTGCGCGCTTGCTCGCAGGCCCGGACGTGAACGATGTTTGTGCCTCGGGCAGCAACTTGGGAGTTGAAGAGCTGGGCTCTCTGTGCTCCAAAGCAGATCGACACGAGGCGTTGCAGTGGGTGTTCTTGAGCATGGGTTTGGCTTCGGCAGGCGTGGGTACTTGGTTGCTCGTGAAAGCGTCCAAGAGCAAGAAGCGCTCGGACCATGCACGGTTACACCTCACGCCAATCGCAGGCAAGCGACGCGGCGGCGTGACGGCTCGCCTCGAGTTCTGAGGTCATGCGCATAGTCGGCGGCCGACTTTCGGGTCGCAGGTTTGGCGCACCGGACGGACGAGGCACGAGGCCAACTTCGGACCGCGCGCGTGAAGCCCTCGGTTCGGCGCTCGAGTCGCGGGGCGCCTTCGATGGCGCTCACGTCCTGGATCTCTTTGCCGGCACGGG
>CBESWY010000348.1:0-2845 GCA_965533395.1 uncultured Myxococcales bacterium | reverse complement strand
GAAGGCCCAACGTAAGTAGAAGGCTCAACATCTGAGGAAGGGCCGTTGTACGGGGGGTGAGTCAACGGAGATCCGACCTGGGGCCTAACCCATTCACCGACCAATGGCCAGCTCGCCGAAGCAGGCTATTGTGGGGCTACGATGGAAACCAACGACGCCATGAGAGACCTCACCGTGGCCTGCGTGACCTCGGTCAAGAATGCCACGGGAATCGTTCTCGACATGACTCAGGACACCCTCCCGATCCTGGACCACTACGCGGAGCTTCTCGACTCCCCGCGCGAGGAGATCGTGTCCTTGCTCGCCCCGATGAGCGGCGCCTACTTTGGCGAGCTCCTCCGCCGTCACTTCGAGGACGGGCACTGGATCACCGACGCGGACGACTACTCCGGCTGGCGCCTCCATTTCGAGCGTTGCTCCTTGGCTTTCAATCCGATCGGGATCGCGCTCGAAGTGTTGCTGGGTCAAGACGTGCCCGAGTGGGGCGCCCAGCTGAAGACCGCTCCTGAGGATCAGCTTCGGAGCAAAAAAGCACTCGAGGTGTACGGCGACGTTCGTGATCGCGACTACTACACGTTCACAGTGCGTTTCGAAGCGATCGAGCAAGCATATCTGGGTTTGCTGAATAATCCCGAGGGCATGGGCCCGAAGCCTTGACATGGACGAGCGGGCCTCCATATTTCGTCAAGCTCCTGGAAACACACACGTTTTTGGGCTTTCCAAGTGACCGATTCACACACACCAGTAGTCGAGCAACCCAGGTGTGGCGACTTGCTCACGACGGGGGATATGGCGCGGCTCAGCGAGAGCACGCTTCGCACGGTTCGTTTCTATGAGCAGGAAGGCCTGATCGAGCCGGAGCGCCGTAGCGCCTGCGGTCATCGCCTCTTTTCAGGTCGCGAGTTGCTCAAAATGCAACTGGCCCTAGACCTCCGAGAGGCGGGCTTGTCGCTGCAGAACATCAAAGATCTGTTTTGCCTCAAGTCCGACTGTACCTGCCCTGAAGAAGCCAGCCAACGGATGTCTCACGTGTTGACCGAGCAAATCGACAGCATGCAGCAAAAGATTGCCAAGCTCCGGAAGCTGCGAGAGGAGCTGACCGCGATGGTTTCCGTGCTGACAGAGTGCCAGTCCTGCGACGAGGGCAACTTCCCGCTCGCGTGCGAAAATTGTGACGTGCTCAGCAGCCCACAGTTGCCAAGGGCACTCCAGGTGCTCTGGCACGAGTCCTGAGAGAGGCTCCGATGGATTGGCAACCGAGCACTCCGTTGTCGGCTGAGGAGCTGGCCAGGCTTCCCGTGTTTCCTCTGCCGCGCGTCGTCTTCTTTCCCGGTACCGCACTGCCGCTGCATCTCTTCGAGCCGCGTTACACCGAAATGATCGAGGACTGCCTCGACAGCGGCTGCACTGCGATGGCCGTCGCGTTGCTCGCACCTGGTTGGGAGGACCACTACGACGAGAGTCCAGCGATCCACGAAGTCGCTGGCGCTGGCCGCATCGTCGCACACCAGGCCCGGCCAGACGGCACGCACGACGTGATTCTGCACGGCCTCAACCGCGTTCGGCTCTACGAGCTTCCAAACCAAGATCAGACGTATCGCTGCGCTCGTGCAGTTCCGATGCAGGATTCAGGCACGGCAACGTCTTCGGACATGCTCGCCATGATGGCATGCGCCACGCGAGTCGCGGCCAAGGTTCGCGAGAGGCAGCCGGATTTCGCCCTGCAAGTCTCGGCCGAGCTGACCCCGGCTCGCGCGGCGGATGTGGTCGCCGATCAGCTCGTCGTGAGTCCAGAGGAGCGTCAGCGAATTCTCGAGAGCAGCGATGTGGAAGAACGGGTGAACCTCGTCACCGAGTCGGTCGCGTCCCTACTTGCGCAGCTATCGGATGCACATGTGCCGTCCTAGCTCGGATGGAACCCATCCCTTGCCTGTGGTACCGAGCCTTCTCAGCATGAGTGAACCCAGCGAACACGAACCCACCGTCGAGCGGTACGCCGAGTCAGAAATGCCCACGCTTTTCGGGCCGTTCCGCGTGTTGGTGTATCGCGAGCTCGATGGGGACAAGGAACACCTGGCCGTGATCGCCGGCGCGGTCGAGGGCGCGGAAGACCTGCTGATTCGAGTTCACAGCGAGTGCCTGACCGGAGAAGCGTTTCACTCCCTTCGCTGCGACTGTCGCGATCAGCTCGACTTGGCACTGGAGCGCATTCAGACCGCGGGCAACGGCGCGATCCTCTACCTCCGGCAAGAGGGGCGCGGCATCGGCCTGGGCAACAAGATCCGCGCTTACGCCAAACAAGACGAAGGACTCGACACCGTGGATGCAAACCTTGCGCTCGGCTTCGAGGACGACCAGCGGGGCTACAAAGTCGCCGCCGACATGCTCCGCGACCTCGGCGTTCGCTCCGTCGCCTTGATGACGAACAACCCTCGCAAGGTCGATGGACTACAAAGCGACGGCATTCGCGTGACGCGCCGCGAGCCCCACGAAGTCGAAAGCCACGAGCACAACCGGGACTATCTGAAAACCAAACAAGACCGTCTCGGCCACCTGGGCACCATCGGCGACGACTGAGCGACACCGCGGCCGGCCGGCACGATTTCTTTTCCTGGGGGCCTGGCCACGTGGGCGATGCGCAGCATCGACTTTACGTGGTGGCACCGGCCTGGCTACTGCCGTACGCTCGCCGCGTGTCCAATATGCAACTCAACAAGCTGTTCATCTTTGCCGTGGCCCTCTGCCTGCTTGCCGCCTGCAGCAAAACGACGACCAGCATCTCACAGAGCTATCGCAACCCTGGCTATGAACAAACGGTCTTCAAGAAGCTGTTCGTCATTGGGGT
>CBESWY010000347.1:0-2849 GCA_965533395.1 uncultured Myxococcales bacterium | reverse complement strand
CATGACAGTCAGTTTGGTCACAGGGGGCTGCGGCTTCGTGGGCGCTGCGATTGCGCGCGCCCTCGAGGCCCGCGGTGATCGGGTCATCGTTCTCGATTCGGCACCGGAATGTCCGGTCGAGGGCGTGGACCACCGGCGCGTCGACATCACCGACAAGGCCGGGGTCATCGAGGCCTGCCGCGGCGTCGACACGGTCATCCACAACGCTTCCATCGTTCACACCAAGCAGAACAAGCAGGACGTGGTCTGGGCCGTCAACTTGGGCGGCACGGAGAACATGCTCGAGGCGGCGCAGCACAACGGTATCCGCCGTTTCGTTTACATCAGCTCCGGCAGCGTCGTCTACGAAGGCAAGGACATCGAAAACGGCGACGAGAGTCTCCCCTACTCATCGGTTTCCCAGGCGCCCTATGCGGACAGCAAGATCGCGGCGGAGAAGCTGGTGCTCGCAGAGAACGGGAAGGGCGGCATGGCGACCTGCGCCCTCCGGCCCCACGTGGTTTTCGGCCCGGGCGACAATCGCTTCATGCCGACGCTGCTGGCAAAAGGCCGCAACGGGCAACTGCGGGTCCAGATTGGGCGCGGCGTCTGGCTTTCGGACTACACCTATGTGACCAACATGACCGATGCGGTCCTCCTTGCCGACGAAGCGCTTGCCAAAGATGGATTGAGCAGCATCGCCGCGGGCCAGGCCTACTTCATCACCAACGGCGAGCCGATGCCGTTCTGGGATTTCATTCGCAAAGTCGCCGCGCGTCTCGGCTTTCCTCCTGTGAAGTACACGGCCCCCAAGTCGCTCGTCTATGCGATTGCGGCCGTCAAAGAAGGCATCGACACGCTCAAAGGCGGCACGCTCAACGCGGAAGACGGCCTCACACGTTTCGCCATCCGCTACATGTGCACCCACCACTACTTCAGCATCGAGAAGGCGCGCCGAGAGCTCGGGTACACTCCTGCCGTCTCCGTCGAAGAGGGCATCGAGCTCACCTGCCAGCACCTCGAAGCGACTGGCGCGGTCTAGAGCATCGCGAGTCGCCGTCGTCGTGCGCTACGCCGGCTGGCTCGGGTCGAGCCGGAGTTGGACGGGCCGACATCCCCCGACGCGGCCCGTCCAACGGCTCCCCAATGACGCCTTTTGCCATCCGGCCGCTAGCGTTTCGTTTCCCGTTGGAGTCGTATTACCCCTTACGGGTGTAGAGGTCCAGGAATCTCGACAGTTCATTACATTGTTATTCATCCTTTGGGTTTACGCAGGGCTGGCGCTTGGCGCAGCAAGGACGCGCTCGGAAGCGGCCGCGATGCGTTCGAATGCCGCAGATCGGCGGACTTGCTGTAGGTGCACCAGCTGATAAAGAGGCAGGCGTCAGGGGGCTTTCGATCCAGTCGGGGGCGAGTCGCGTGTCTATCGAGATTGTCATCCTACTTTCGGCCTGTGGGCTGCTCATCGTGTTGGGCGTGTTCGAGCTGATCCTTCACCGGATTCGGCTCAAGCGGATTCCAATTCGCATTCACGTGAACGGCACGCGTGGAAAAACCAGCGTGACCCGGTTGATTGGCGCAGGCCTTCGGGAGGCCGGCGTCCGTTGCGTGGTCAAAACCACCGGCACCGTCCCCCGGTTCATACTGCCCAACGGTCGCGAGGTACCGGTTTACAGACCGGGCGGCGCCAATGTGATCGAGCAGAAGCAGGCGGTGACCATGGCCGCCGCCCAGCGCGCCGAAGCGCTCGTCGTGGAATGCATGGCGCTTCAACCGCAGCTTCAATGGCTCTCCGAGTCGAAGCTCGTTCGCGCCACCCATGGGGTCATCACCAATGCGCGGCCCGATCATCTCGATGTCATGGGCCCCACCGAAAACGATGTCGCTCGTGCGCTGGCCGCGACGGTTCCCATCAACGGCGTGTTCCTCACCGCCGAGGAGCATCATCGGCCCTTCTTCGAAGAGGTCGCTGTGGAACGCGGCTCACGCTTCCGCGCCGCTCGAGAGATCAGCCGCCCGCTCACGCCCGAAGACGTTGCCGCATTTCCGTATCTCGAGCATCAGGACAACATCGAGCTCGCCCTTGCGGTCTGCGAGGAGGTGGGGGTCGACATCGACACCGCCCTTCGTGGCATGTGGAGAGCCAAGCCAGACCCTGGCGCCATGACCGAGTCCCAGGTCGAGTTCTTCGGTCGGCACATCGTCTTCGTGAACGGGTTTGCCGCCAACGACCCGACGTCGACACGCTATATTTGGGAGCAGGCCCTCCGCCGGCACCGCAAGCTCAAAAAGCGGATCGCGGTCTTCAATTGCCGCTCGGACCGCGCCGATCGCTCCGAGCAGCTCGCGGAGTCGTACGGGCGATGGCCGCAGGCAGACGAGGTCGTGCTGCTCGGAAGCGGGCAATACATTTTTGCCCGCGCTGCGGTGCGGAGCGGGCTCGACCCAACGCGTTTGGTTTTCGTCGACCAGACGCATCCGGCCGATGTTTTCGAGATTCTGCTTGGCCTTGCCGAGACCTCTGCCCTGGTGATGGGTCTGGGGAACATCGCAGGGCCGGGATTGGCGCTCGCCGAGTACTTCGCCAACCGAGGAATGGATCATGCCAGAGATTGAGTTGTTGACCCTGTCGATAGGGCTCGGCCTCGCCGCCAGCCTTCTTTACGGTGAGCTTTTCGGGCTCGCAGCGGGCGGCATGGTCGTTCCGGGCTACGTCGCCCTCTACATGAACAAGCCGGTCGACATCGGACTGACCTTGCTCGCCGCCATCGTCACCTTCGGCTTTCTAAAAGGGCTCTCGCAAGTTGCGATCGTTTACGGCCGCCGACGAACCGCGCTCACCATCTTGATCGGCTACTTGGTCGGCTTGA
>CBESWY010000346.1:0-2853 GCA_965533395.1 uncultured Myxococcales bacterium | reverse complement strand
GTAAGCCCATAAATGAGGCCCCGTGCATGCGGGTCCCAGTAAGGAGCCCCCAAACCAGCCAAAGCCGGGACGAAAACCACGTCGCCCGTTTCGTCGACCTCCATGGCTTTGGATTCGATCTCGTCGGAAGACGAAATCAGTCCGAGCCCATCGCGCAGCCACTGGACGGCGGCACCGGCAATGAAAGCGCTCCCTTCGAGCGCATACACGGTCTGGTCGCCGATCCGCCAGGCAATCGTCGTGAGGAGTCCGTTGTCAGAGTGCACCAAGCTCGTACCGGTGTTCATCAGCAGAAACGCGCCCGTGCCGTACGTGCACTTCGCATCACCTACCTCGAAACAGGTCTGGCCAAACAGGGCCGCTTGTTGATCGCCCGCCATGCCAGCGATTGGAATCCCATCCGGCAGGCCGGGGACCCCGGAGGTGTGCGCGTAGACTTCGGAGCAACTGCGGACTTCGGGCAAGAGCGCCATCGGCACGCGGAGCACCGCGGCCAGCTCCTCGTCCCATTGTTCCTTCCCGATGTCGTAGAAGAGCGTGCGCGACGCATTGCTTGCGTCGGTCACATGGACCTTCCCGCCGGACAAGCGGTAGACCAGCCAGGAGTCGATCGTTCCAAAAGCAAGCTCGCCCTTTGCCGCACGGGCCCGCGCGCCATCGACGTGGTCGAGCAGCCATTCTAGCTTGGTGCCCGCCAAGTACGGATCGAGGACCAGGCCGGTTCGCTGGCGGAACATCTGCTCCTTCCCGGCGTCCTTGAGCTCTTGGCAGCGGTCGGCCGTGCGGCGATCTTGCCAAACGATGGCCTTGTGGACCGCTTTGCCGGTGTTTCGGTCCCAAAGCACGGTCGTCTCGCGCTGGTTTGTGATGCCGATTCCCAAACAGTCGGCGGCCGGAACGCGGGCGCGTGCGATCGCGTCGCGAACCGCATCTCCAACGCTCTTCCAAATCTCTTCGAGGTCGTGCTCGACCCAGCCTGGGCGCGGAAAATGCTGCGGGAATTCGTGGTTTGCGCGCCCTAAGACCTCCCCTTCGGGAGACAGAAGCATGGCCGTGGAACCGGTGGTTCCCTGATCGATAGACAAAAGAAAGCCCGACATCCGAACGGCTACGGTACGAAGCCTCAGGGGCAATGTAAAGCGACTACTCGGTGGCGGTCATCATTGCCCGAAACCGAGGCCAAGAGTCGCCGAGCCGCGCCTCGAGCTCTTCGCGAAGCGCCTCCACATCCGCGTCATCTGCACCCAGCTCGGAGGCGCGCTCCGCGCAGACCATCGCCGCCAAAATCTGGTCACGAGCCGCCAAAGACCGCGCCAGGATCGGCAGGGCGTCCCGCTCTTCGGCACCTAGCCGGATCGCTCGCCGCAGCAGGCCGATTGACTCACCGTGTTTCCCGCTTGCCGCCGAAGCGCGACCCAGGGCGAGAAACAGGGTTGCCGCCTGACCGGATTCGCCGGCCCACTGGACCCCGAGACGCAGGACTTCGTTGGCCGCTTCGAGCTCGCCGATCTTGGCGTAGGCCGTGCCGAGAAGGTCGAGGCTCATCGAAAGGCGCTGATGGACGTCCTCGGGCAGACTCTCCGCCTCGCCCGTGCGCATGAGCATCGCAATCGGGGTCAGCCAGGGATTGAGCATGGCGATCGTCGCGCCCCAATTGCCATGTGCGTTGGCCGTCTCCGCCTGATCCACGACTGCGAGGTCGATGGACGGCTGGCTTGGTTGGTCGAGCCCGAGCTCCGAGCGCACCCGCTCGTCAAGAACTTCCCTGAAATCCTCGAGGCTCAAGACGTGCTGGGCATCATTGAACTGAACCTCGATTTCGGAAAGGCCAAGATCGTGTCGCAGCTCGAGCGGCGTCACGAAGAACAAACTGGCTTCGAGCATATACCGCCCGCCAATGTGGGCCTGAAGCGCTTCTAGGTCCGCCTCCTCGGGAAGTCCCTGATTCTGCAGCGGGTTCAGCAGCGCTCGTGCAACGGCCTCGCGAAACTCAGGGAGAGGGACCTGCCGCACCGTCGGATCTTGACCGATCGAGAATTCGACCGTGGTCAGGTTCTGCGTGTGTGGGTTGGCGGTGAGGCTGAGGATGCGCGCGCCCGCTATGAGCGCGAGGCCGAGGGTGTTGCGGCCGATGATCTGACAGGCCGCGTCGAAGTCCTTGGACTGTTTGAGCACTTCGTCGAACCAGCCGTCGGGACGCGCTGCAGACAAGTCGTAGACTTGCGGAGGACGATCGGACATCTCAGCCCTCGCCGCTGAGCTTGCGCCGGTACCATTCGATGGTGTCGAGCAGCCCCTGTTCGAGCTCGACATGTGCACGAAAGCCGAGGAGTTTCTCAGCCTTTTTCACGTCCGGGATGCGAAGCTCGACGTCGGGAAAGTCCCAGTTGACGAACTCGATGGGGGACTTGCTCTCCGTCAGGCGGACGATGAGCCGCGCGAGTTGGTAGATCGTGACGGTGCTTCGAGGATTTCCGATGTTGAAGCTCTCGCCTATTGCCTCGTCGCGCTCCATCGCAAGCTCGATGGAGTCGACGATGTCGTCGATGTAACACCAGGATCGAATCTGGTCCCCCTCGTTGTGGATGAGGATCTTCTCGTCCTGGAGGGCGCGCACCACGAAGGCATGTACTGCTCCCTCCCCGACCTGCCCGGGGCCGAAGATGTTGAAGGGCCGAATCGAAACGGTTGGCAGGTTGAACTGCTTCCAATAGTTGTGGGCAAGATGCTCGGTCGCGAGCTTGCTGACCGCGTAGGTCCAACGGGCTTCGCCAACGGCGCCGAGGCTGGTCACGTCGGCCTCTCGGACGCGAAACGCATAGGAGCCGAAGACTTCACTGGTGGAGAAATCGA
>CBESWY010000345.1:0-2858 GCA_965533395.1 uncultured Myxococcales bacterium | reverse complement strand
GCGGCTGCTGGAGGTGCTGTCGTCACCGCGCCACCGTCTGCCGGAGCCGGGGTCGTATTGCTGCCCTCGCCCTTCTTCGCCTTGAATAAGATCGCGTAGAACGTCGGCACGACAATCATCGTGAGCACCGTGGCCACGATCAAGCCGCCAACAATCGTCACAGCCATGGCGATGTAAAACGCGTCGGTGAAGAGCGGAATCATGCCGAGGACCGTCGTCGCCGCCGCCATCGCAACCGGCCGCAAACGGCTCACGCCACCGTCGAGCACCGCGTCATAGGTCGGCTTCCCTTCGCCGACCTGCAAATCGATCTCGTCGACGAGCACAATCGCGTTCTTGATCAGCATCCCCGACAAACTGAGAAACCCGAGCAAGGCCATGAAGCCAAAGGGCTGCTTGAAAAGCAGAAGCCCCGCGGTGACACCGATCAAGGCAAGCGGCACTGTGAGCCAAATGACCAGAGGCTGGCGAATCGCGTTGAACAGGCCGACGACGATCAGAATCATGATGCCCACGAACATCGGGATCGGCGCAAAGAGCGCTTTCTGAGCGTCCGTGCTGCTCTCGTACTCCCCGCCCCATTCGACGTGATACCCCGGCGGGAACGGCAGGGCTTCGATCTTCTCCGATAGGCGCTTCCAAAGCTTCGGCGCCGAGAGCTTGGTCGGATCGGTCACGACGGTGAGCGTACGCTTTCGATTGCGCCGCTCGACCACATCGTCGCTCCAGTGCGTCTCGAGGCCGGTCACCACGTTGGCGAGCGGGATGTAGCGCTGCGCGACCGGGCTCCAAATCGGGATCTGACGAAGGTTCGCCACATCGAGCCGAAGCGGCGCCGACTGCCGAAACAGCACCGGAATGACCTCATCTTGCTCTCGATAGACACCGACGGCGTGCCCTTCGAACGTCGACTGAATCGCCTGGGCGACACTACGCGTCGTGATCCCGTGCGCATCGGCCTGCTCTTCGGAGAGCTTCGGGTGAATCACCTTCACACGCTCGAACCAGCGCCCGCGCGAGCCCTTGGCGTCACCATCAGCCTTCATGATCGCGAGCGTCTGCTGCTCGAGATCGCGAAGCACGTCCACGTCCGGCCCTACCAAGCGCGCTTCGATTTTGCCGGGCTTGCTAGGCCCCAAATCAAAGGTGCGTCCGAACGAGATCGCATCGGGCGCGACGCTCTGCACGTACTCTTCTGCCCGCTTGATGTCATCTTGAAGAGTCGTGTAGTCCTCGATGTCGACCAGGAACTGCGCGAAGCCGCTGTGCTCCTTCTCGGGCGTGAACGTCAAAATGAAACGCAGCGGCCCCTGACCGATCGACGAGGCGACATGGGTGACCCCTGGCAGCTCCGCGAGGCCCTTCTCGATGATGGCTGCCTTCTTTTCGGTTTCGTCGATGTGCTGATCGATCGACCAGAACACATCGAGGCGATACTTCGGCGTGGTCGAAGCTGGGAAGAACGTTTTGTCGGTAAACTGGAAGCCGTAGACCGAAAGCGCGAATAGACCTGCAACGACCGCCACCGTGACCCAGCGAAAACGAATGCACAGGGCCAGGAACTTCTTGTAGCCATTGTAGAACGCGTTGTCGTACGGGTCCTTGTCCGCCTTCTTCTCGGCGTCCGTCGGGGGCTTGAGGAACCAGATGCCCAAGAGCGGCGTGATGGTCATGGCCGTCACCCAGCTGAGTGACAGCGAAATCGCGATCACGATGAAGAGGGAACGGCAGAACTCACCGGTGCTGTCGGGCGACATGCCAATCGCTGCAAAGGCGATGATGGCCACCGCGGTCGCGCCAAGAAGCGGCATCGAGGTCTGACCGACGACTTCTCGCGCCGCCTTCTCCGCATCCATCCCGGTTTTGATCCGTACCAACATGCCGTCGATAATCACGATCGCGTTATCGACGAGCATCCCGAGCGCGATGATCAGCGCGCCAAGCGAAATGCGCTCGAGCGCGAGGCCCGCGGGCCCCATGAAGATGAACGTCCCGGCGATCGTGAGCACCAAGACAAAGCCGATGATCAAGCCGCTCCGAAGCCCCATGAACAGGAGCAGGACGACGACCACGATCGCGACGGCCTCGAGAAGGTTCACCAGGAAGGCATCGATCGCCGTGGTGACCATGTCGGACTGCATGTAGATGACTTCGAGCTCCATCCCGAGCGGGAAGCGCGCTTCGAGCTCCTGAAGCCGCTTCTTGATGCCCTCGCCCATGGTGACGACGTTGCCGCCCTTTTCGGTCGAGACGCCGATGCCGATGGCTCGGTGCCCGTCCATGTGGAGCTTATTGAGGGCCGGGTCCTTGTACCCGCGCTCGATGTTCGCGATGTCGCGAAGCCGAACCTGCGAGTTGTCGCCCTTGCTGATCAGAATGTCGCCGAGGTCCTGGGAGCTGTCGATCAGCGAGTCGGGGTGGATTTGCAGATACTCGGGCCCGGCACGCACCATGCCGGATTCGACGACGACCCCTTCGGCAACGAGCTGCTCGGAAATCGTATCGGGCGAGATCCCGATCTGCGAAAGCCGCTCTCGATCGAACTCGACGTACACCGCTTCCGGGAGCGCCCCAAAGAGCTCGACCTTCGCGACGTCTTTGACGAGAATGAGCTCCTTTCGAAGCATCTTCACGACGTCATAGAGCTCCCGGTAGCTGTACTCGTCTCCGTAGAGCGCCAGAAAGACGCCGTAGACATCAGAGTAGTCGTCGACCACGAGCGACGGCCCGGCTCCAGGCGGCAAGTTCCCCTGCGCGTCACCGACCTTGCGCCGAAGCTCGTCCCAAACCTGCGGCAGCGCCGAGCCAGGCACCTTCGAACGCATCTCCACCGTGATGGTCGACTGGCCCGGAATGTT
>CBESWY010000344.1:0-2883 GCA_965533395.1 uncultured Myxococcales bacterium | reverse complement strand
TCGATCATGATGCCGGCGACGACGCCGTAGATGATCATCGGCACGCTCGGGGGGAACAGAAGGCCTAGCGAGCCGCCGGTCGTCACCAGGCCGAGGGAGAAGTTCTCGTCGTATTTGTCCGCGACCAGGGCCGGATAAAGGAGCCCGCCGATGGCGACGATGGTGATGCCGCTGCCACCGGTGAAGGTCGTGAAGAAGGCGGAGGCCACCAAGCACACGATCGCCAGGCCACCCGGCATCCAGCCGAGCCAGGCACGCGACACCTTGACCAAGCGGTGCGGTGTACCGCTCTCCGCCAACAGATAGCCCGCAAAGGTGAACAAGGGAATCGTCACCAGCAGCGGCGAGTCCGCAAACTTTTCACTGAAGACGTCGTTCGCAGTGCCGGTGATGCTCGTGTCCGGGAGGGCTGCGAATAGCAGCATCGAAGCGGCGCCGAAGATGGCGAAGAGGGGTGCGCCGAGGACGGCGAGCACGGTGAGGATGACGATCCAAATCGTGTCCATCGCTCAGCCCTGGCCTTCGGGGTCTTGGGGGAGACGATTGGTAGTGAACGCAGCGCTGGCTGCAATCGCACGACTCAAGAATCGTGCTGCCATGAATATGAACATGGCGGGAACGATGAGCTGCAGGGCGACATCGGGCGTCGACATCGTGGCGCCAAACACTTCGAGCGCGCTCCTCAGCCCACAAAACAAATCCGGCCGCGAAAGCCCCGTACCGGTCAGGATCTCGATGGGCGCGTCGCAGATGTGGATCATCTCGTCGGTGCGCCCGAGTACGGAGTACTCGAGCGGAATCTCTTGGGCGTTGTTGAGTACCGAAAGCCAGAAGACGCGCCCGAGATAGAAGCAAGTGATCGCTGAGAAGGTGCAGACGATGGCTCGCAGCAACTGCTTGATACGAGGCGGCGAGAGCCGGGGGAGTACGTCGATGGCGATGTGCTTCTCGTCGAAGGTGGAGAGAGAAGCTCCGAAGAAGGCAAGCCAGAGCGTTCCCTTCTGCAGGAACGAGTCGGCCCAGTCCATCCGTTCGAGAACGAGGTTGGCCCATTCAAAATCGAGATTGGTCAGATTACGGAGCGCCGCCTGGGTCGCCGCGACCAGGATCATGATCAGAAGGACGGCCGCGGCGATCGCCGCCTCGCCGCGCGCGAGCCCTCTGTCTAAACGCCGGATGTGCTTCACTGTTGCCTCTTCGCAGCCGCTTCGTTCGAAACGCCGGAGCTACGCAGAGTAACTTCGGTAGTTGCCGATATCACTAAAAAAGTTGGTCCGCGTTCTCGATGTAGAGGGCGGCGCGCACGCGGGCCATCCGATTGGCCAGCCGCGCCTCCGGAAGGGGATCCTCGGCGTCCATCACCTCGCTCAGGAGCTTGTCGAAGAGCTTTCGATCGCCCTCCTTGACGGCATAGTAGCGGGCCATGTTGAGCTGTATCTGGAGCGCGCGCCGCTCGGTGCGGGCCAACGCCTTCTCGAAGTAGCCCTTGGCCACGTCCATATCGCCAGCCATCTCCGACGCGGTCGCCACGCCCATGAACGTGTAGCCAGCTGCGTTGTAGTAGTCCGGGTCGAGCTCGATCGAGCGCGCGACAAACGCCTTCGCATACTCTAGGTCGGCGACCGCCTCCATGTCGTCTTTGGCGGTGTTGATGTAGGAGCCCCAAGCATACCCGTGCCAGAGCAGCATCTCGGCATCGGCCTTCTCGATGAACGCCTCCTGCAGCCAGGTCTCGAGGTCCTCTACGGTACTCTTTACGGCGAGGTCGACGTCGGGGTTGTGCAGCCGAACCCAATGCCGAGTTAGGTCGATCGCTCGCAGGTACATGATGCGCGCACGCTGCCGTTGGACGTCGGCTTCTTCGTACTCGCTGTCAAACTCGAGCTCTTCGACATCGGCCTCGACCCAGCCGTATGCGTAGGCGACATAGGCCTGCGCCAACTGCGCCAGAATCGCCTCGTTGTCGGGAACGACACGGAGGATCCCTTCAAACTGCACGACGGTCGCCGGAAGCGCCTCGCCCGCCAGATCGTAGTCCCAGTACGATTCGAATGCGGGGGCCGCTCGGGTGAACAGTCCCGCCGTCGAGTCGGCGGTGAACTTCGCAACGTCGCAGCCGCCGAGCGCTACGATGCAGATCACGCCAATCGCCGATTGTAGCCGGCGAGACAAGGGAGCTTGGTGCATGGAGTGAGGTGTACGAAAATCTAGGGGAAACTGTCAATCGAGATCGTGTAGGGCAAGATTGCTTGACGGAGGGGTCGGAGGCCCCCAGCATTAGGAAATGCTTAGATTCCGGTTGCTCCGTCTATTATTGGGCCCGATGGCGCTAGCTCTCTTCTCCGCCGCCCCGGCGGATGGCTCTGTCCTTGAAGGGCTCGAGCTCGAAGAGCTGGCCTCCGAAGCCGACCATATCGTCCTTGGCCGCGTTCTGTTCTCCGAGTCGTTCCTGCGGAGAGACGGGCAGATCTGGACCTGGCACCGAATCGAGGTCGAACGCGAGATTCTCGGCAATGGCACCGACGAACGCGAAGTCATCGTCGAAACCATGGGCGGCCAAATCGGCGAGATTGGAATGCGCGTCGAAGGCGAAGCGTCGTTTCAGGTAGGCGAACGGGTGCTGGTATTCGTTCATGGCGGTGGGCCGTACACGGCGTTTCGAACGGTCGGTATGGGGCAAGGCGTGATGCGCGTACGCAAAGAGCGAGGCATCGAGACCGTACGCCAAAGCCGCGAAGGTCTGCTCCTCGTCCGCCGGGACGCCGCGGGGCGCTTGAAGAGGAGCTTTGGCGCGCTGCCGGAGCCCGAAAGCCTCGACGCGTTCCTAGCCAAGCTACGAGAGATCACCGCGCAACAGGGGGCACGTCGATGAGTCGTCGCATC
>CBESWY010000343.1:0-2887 GCA_965533395.1 uncultured Myxococcales bacterium | reverse complement strand
TCGAGAGGAACGCCTGCCGCCCGCACGGCGGTGAGCAAAACATCTGGCGCGTCCTGGTTTCCATCACCGGCGGGGTGCCGATGGTGCATGCCTGCACGAATGTTTCCGCAGGCCTTTCCGACGAGCACGAAGGGATGGTCCTTGTAGTTGTGCGCGTTGGGGTTCGCGTGCTCCGAGGTGCCCAAAATGAGCGTGTTGTCGAGCACATTGCCACCGGCCTCGGGCAGCTTTCGGAGCTCGTCGGCGAGACTTGCAAGGGCCGTCATCACTAGCTTGATGATCTCGCGCTGATCGTTTTGCCCTTGGCTCGAGCCGAGGTTGTGGGTGACGTCGTTGTGGTGCGTGCCGCTGATCCCGAGCTCGCTGTAGACAAACTCGCTCTGATTCGTCGACCATTCATAGCTGAAAACCCGCGTGATGTCGCAGGCCAGCGCCGCGGCGAGCAGCTGCGACATCGCCGCTGCTTTTTGTCGCATGGTAGAACCGTCATCGGGCAGGGTGACCGCTTCGCAACTGGGCTGCTCGAGGAACTGAAGGCGCTGTTCCAGGCTTCGCAGCCCATCGAGGTGTTGCTCGAGTCGCTGCCTGTCGGAAGAGCCGAGACGATTCTGCAACTGCCGAGTGTCCTCCATGACGGCGCTCAGCATGCTGTCTTCGAGCGCTGTCATTCGATTCAACAAGTCGGTGTCCCCATCGCCGCCACCGACTTGGCCGCCTGAAAAGAGATCATTGTAAATCTGACTCACCGAGTCGGTGGGATCGTTTTTTGCGCCCCCGGCGCGCCAAGAGATGTTTCCGAAGTACGGGTTTGACCGGGTGATCGCCGCGTGCAGCGCGTTGCGCGGGGTTTGGCCTTGCCACGCATCGCTCACGAGGACGTCGATGCTTGCCTCGGGATGCTCGTGCCGTCGATAGCCCGCGCCCGCGCTGGCCTCGACGTACGTGGTGTTGTGCGAGGACGAAAGGCTGATGCCGCGTGCCGGAATGTGACCGGGACTAGCGCCTTTGTGACTGTACCCCGTGACCAAGGTAAGATACTCGCGCAGGTCTGGGCTGACCTCCTCGAAGGGTGTGAGTGAGTAGGGCAGGCTCCAAGACATCCCTGTCTGCGAGGGGACCCAGGCGCTGTGTAGGACGCCACCACCCCAGTAGAAGGTTCCAAACCGCGAAGGCAGTGCGCCCCCATCGGCAAGCGCCGTTCCATTCTCGTTCAGCATGATGTCGAGCATGGGAAGGCCGATCGACACAGCGGCGCCTCCGGCTATGCCGCGTAGAAACGTTCTGCGCGCGAGCCGTTGGGCCTGCACAGAGCGGCGAATGCTCCGTTTCTCAGAACGGCTCATGGCTGCACCTCCTGCCCGATGTATCGAAAGCCCGTGCTGGTGGTAATACCGATGATCAACTCCTGAAACGCCTCGTCGTTTGCGAGGAGATAGTCGCCCAGCGCGCCGATGACGCCCTGCTCGCCTTGGGTCGGCAAGTGCCCGGTAGCGAACCCATAAAGCCGCTCGGCGAGGCAGGTGACGGTGCGTGGGTCCTGACGAACGAAGTCAGCGAGATCGCGCGCGCTCTCGAGCGGAGTCTCCTCGAATGTCGCAGTCGGATCGATCTCGAAATCGCCGTCGTACGTTCGGTAGCGACCGAGCGTATCGAAGTTCTCCAGAGTCATGCCCATCGGATCGAAGAGAGTGTGGCAACCGGCGCAGGCCGGCGCGCTCCGGTGGAGCTCGAGTCGCTCACGCACGCTCAGGTCTGCACCACCGACCTCTTCGAGGTTGAAGTTCACGTTGTCGGGCGGTGGCGGTACCGGCAGGCACAGCAGGCTGGCCCGAACAAACAGGCCGCGTTGGGTTGGCGAGGTGCGATTGGGCTTTGCGTTGGCCGCGAGGACGGCGGGCGAAGTGAGCAGCCCCGCCCGGTCTTCGTCGAGCGGCACTCGCCGAAACTCGGAGCCCGAGATCGGATAGCCGTACAGCGATGCCAGCTCTTCGTTCATGTACGTTTCACGCGCGCTAAACACATCGAGAATGCTCGCGCCGCTTGCGGTGGCGGCTTCCAGCCCCATCCGGAATTCCTGAAGCGCCGCGTCTGCCATACTCGCGGTCCACTCTGGAAATAGGACCGGGTCCTTGGATTCCGCATCCAATCGACCGACATTCCAGTTCCTTGCAAAGAAGCGCTCCGCGAGGTCGGCGGCTCGTTCATCATCGAGCATCCGTTCAACCTCGGAACGAATCTTGTCAGGGTCTACGAGCTCTCCGGCCTCGGCGGCGGACAGCAAGGCGTCGTCGGGCGCGGAATCCCACAAGAAGTAACTGAGCCGGCTCGCCATTTCGATGCTCGTGTATCTCCGTGCCCCCGTGCTTGCCTCTTCCTCACCGACAGGCGCGATGTACACGAAGCTCGGTGCATGAAGAAGCGACGCGAGCACGTAGCGCAAACCCAGATCGGCGTTTTCGGCTCCGTCTCCGGCGGTTTGTGCGATCGCGGCGTGCCGCGCGACCTCATCTTCGGTCACGGGTCGACGCCATAGCTTGGGTGCGTAGTGTCGGACGGTCTCGGAGATGCAGGGGTCCACCGCGCTCTGCGGTACGCAGTCGCGAAGCACGGAGTAGCGATCGCGGTTCGCAAGGATTCTCTGAGCTGCGTCGATCGCCGCATCGCGATACCGTTGCACTGCGCCTTCGCTCGATGAGACGAAAGACGCTCCGATCGAGAGAAAATCTTCGTCCACGTTGTCGAGCGGCAATGCGGCGTTCGGACGCGCATCCGCGTCAAACACGTCCTCGATGCTCTTGAGGTACTGCGCCTGCGTGAGGCGCTTCATCGCCGCGGGGAAGGGGGTAAGCGGCGCATACTCGCGGTCCGTGGGCCCGCCGGGAATGGG
>CBESWY010000342.1:0-2902 GCA_965533395.1 uncultured Myxococcales bacterium | reverse complement strand
CTACTTGCCGAACAGCGACCGGGGGTGCTCGTCCGCGCCGTGAACGTCGTGGACCGTGCGAACCGGGGCGACGGACGGGCTTCGACAGCCGACCGCGTCGCACTCGAGCTCGAATACGAAGTCGATGCCGGCCTGCCTTCGCGCATGATGCTCAAGACCGTGCTCTTGCATCGTCGTCTGCGGTTTGGGGCATCGGCGATTCAGCGAACGGGGAAGGTTCTCGATCTGCTCGGCGCGCTGCCTCTGGGCTCCCGCCTTCGACCCTGGCTGTTTTCGGCGATGGGCGCCTATCAGCGGCGCTATCCGCATGCGCCCGACGCGATGTACATGAACGAGGTTCGTTTTTATCGCGAGGTTCGCCCACAGCTTTCGATCGAAGCCCCGGAATGCTTCGGCAGTGTATTCGATGGAGCGCGTCGGAGCTTTGGCGTGTTGCTGGAGGATCTCGCGATTCGGGGCGCACGCTTTCCCAACGCGACGACGAGGGTGGATCTCGACGAGATTCGAGGCCTCGTCACGACCCTGGCAGCGCTGCACGCGAGCTTCTGGCAGAGCCCTGCCTTGGACGTGGAGCTCGGTTGGCTGGCGACCCCCGTGTCGGGCGGCATGTACCCGGTGTTTCGCGCGCTCGGCCTCGACCTGATTCGGAACCAAGTGGAAACCAATCCCTACAAGGCCGCGGCGATCGAGCCGCTTGGCAGGACCGTCGATGAGCTTTGGGCTGCGCTGTGGAAGGCGCAGGAGATGCTGGCGAGCGGGCCGCAGACGCTGCTTCACGGAGACCCGCACATCGGCAACGCCTATCTGTTGCCAGGCGAGCGCGGTGGGTTCCTCGATTGGCAGCTCATGGTGAAGGGGCGCTGGTCGCACGACCTGACCTATCTGTTGGTGACGGGCCTCTCCACCGAGGAACGACGACGCCACGAGCGCGACTTGCTGGGCTTCTACCTCGACGAGCTCGCGCGACACGGCGTCGAGAGCGTTCCCACGGCAAATGAGGCTTGGCTCCGGTACCGGCAGGCTGCGATCTGGGGGCTCGTGATCGGCTGGCTCATCGCGCCAACGGAGAACTATGGCGAAGCGATCACCGCGGCGAACATCGCGCGCCTCGTGGCGGCGGTTCAGGACCTGGAAACGCTCGAGGCCCTCGGTTGAGTGCTTGAACGCATGGCGCACGGCTTGATTGGGGGCCATAAACGGGGTCTATGAATCGGCACGTTCCTCTCCACGGCCAGCCGAACTTCCGGGACCTTGGG
The DNA here is from genome assembly GCA_965533395.1 of uncultured Myxococcales bacterium. Lineage (GTDB taxonomy): Bacteria > Myxococcota_A > Polyangia > Polyangiales > Houyiibacteriaceae > SG8-38. The sequence goes on along the minus strand of CBESWY010000342.1, from coordinate 1,646 downwards.
GGCTATGCGGCCAGCGACGGGCGAACGGTCAAGTGGGGCCTGGTGTACCGCTCCGGTGAGCTCAGCCAGCTCAGCAATGACGACGTGGACCAACTCCAAGCGCTTGGCATCAAGGCAGTTGTCGATCTCCGATCGCCCGAAGAAGTGTCGGCGCGCGGTGTCGGGCGCCTGCCGCCTGAGGCCAAGGCGCATCCCATGCCCATCGCGTCGAGCGACATGTTCGCGAAGCTGATTCCCATGTTCTTGAAGGGGGACTTCTCACAGGTGCCTCCCAATATGCTCGACACGGTAAACCGAATGCTAGTTCGCGACTTCACGGAACAATATGCAGGCCTGCTTCGAGTCTTGAGCAGTCCGGCGAACCGGCCGCTGGTGTTCCACTGCACGCAAGGCAAGGACCGAGCCGGTTTCGGGGCAGCGATTGTGCTTTCCGCGCTCGGCGTTCCCTGGGAGACGGTCGTCGAGGACTACCTTCTTTCGAACCATTTTCGGAAGGAAGAGAACGACAAAATGCTGGCCATGATCCGGAGTTTTGCGGCGAGCAAGGCCGGCCCCGAGGGTGAAGAAATCGCTTTTTCCCGCGTCGAAGGCCTGTTGTATGTCAAAGAGCAGAGCCTTCAGGCCGCACTCGCCGAGATCCTCGAACGACACGGCAGCATCGCTGCTTTTCTCACCGATGGGCTAGGTTGCTCCGAAGAGGGCCTCCGGCGCCTGCGCGACGATTTATTGGAGTAGAACGTGTACGAATCAGCAAAGAAGTCTTGGATCGTTTTCACCTTGGCCGCCGCGTGTCTGCTCGTCGGCGGTTCACCGACGCCGCACGCGGAGGCCGACGCTAAAACGGTCATCCGTTTCGCGACCATTGCGCCGGGAGGCTCCACGTTCGGTAAGATTCTCAAGGCCTGGGGGCGGAGTCTCAGCAAGGAGACGGAAGGACGCGTCGAGCTTCGGTACTACTCGGGTGGCAGTCAGGGCGATGAGCGGGATTTCATTCGCAAGATGCGCGCTGGGCAGATGGACGCTGCGGGGGTGACCACGATTGGGCTCGGCATCGTCGTGCGTCCCGTGTTGGTGCTCTCCGCGCCCGGCGTAATCGAGACCTACGAGGAGCTCGGCCGCGTCCGCGCCAAGATGAACGCGCGCTTCGAGAAGATGTTCGAGGATGCGGGGTTCATTCTGCTGAACTGGTCCGACGCGGGCAAGGGGCGGATCATGTCGACCATTCCGATTGCCAGGCCGGCGGACTTGAAAGCTGCTCGTCCCTGGGCATGGAAAGACGACCCGATATTTTCGGAGTTCTTGAAGGTCGTTGGCGCCAACCCGGTCCGGCTCGGCGTCACAGAAGTGTACGCGGGCCTGCAGACGAAGATGGTGGACGTCGTCCCCGCGTCGCCCATCGCTGCCCTGGCGCTCCAGTGGTTCACCAAGCTCAAGTACATGTCGAACGAAAGCTTCGGGATCATCCTCGGTGCATCGCTCATCAAGAAGGAAAAGTTCGACCAGCTATCCCCCGAGGATCAGAAGGTGCTCAAGGACACCGCTCGGCGCGCAGCGGCGGCACTCGACAAAGTCGTGCGGCGCGACGACGCAAAGGCCTACGACGTTTTGCTCGACCGTGGCATGGAGCTCGTCGACACCAGCCCGTA
>CBESWY010000341.1:0-2904 GCA_965533395.1 uncultured Myxococcales bacterium | reverse complement strand
CTTTGCTCTGCCTTGCCGGCGCTTTGCGCCGGGCTTCGCCGTTCCGGCTCGCGCTACCGCCTGCTGTCTTGTGGGGGGTACTCCCGAGCCCCGGTACGCCCCGAGCACGCCCGTGCCGAGCCGTTCTCCGGTGATCATTCTCTCCGCACGAATTCCGCGGGGGCTAGCTCTTTGACGAGTGTGTCGGCTGCTTTGGAGACGGCGTCTGGGTCGTTTCCGTCGAAGGTGACCTTGGTGCGGTAGTCCTCGGCCTTCCATTTGACGTAGCTCCCGACCATGACTGCTGGAAAGTCGTTCGCGATGCGTTCGAGCAAGCTCGCAATCTCGCCCTCGCCGCTCAGGGTGTAGACGGCTTGCGAATGGAATTCGTGCCCTTGGTCGAGGCGTTTGCGCAGGTCGGCGAGCTTCAGCTCGAAGATCTCGGGAACACCAGGGAGCACAAAGACGTTTTCGACGACGACGGTCGGCCAGGGAGCCTCGGAGCTGCGAATCATTTCTCCGCCCTCGGGCATGTTGGCCATTCGGAAGTGGGCCTCGGTAGCACGGTCGCCATAGTAATGGCGGATCATCTTTTCGACGGCCTCGGAACGAACGACCGGCCGGTCGAAGGACGCGGCGACGCCGTCGATGGTCACGTCATCGTGTGTCGGGCCGACGCCGCCGCTGGTGAACACGAGGTCGTGGGTGGCACGTAGGGCGCTGAGGTCCGCTGCGATCGTGCCGATCTCATCGGGGCAGACGACAACACGCCGAAGCTCTATCCCAAGCTCGAACAGCGTGCGCGCGAGGAACGTCGTGTTGGTATCGACAATTTTGCCTGAGAGGATTTCGTTTCCGATGATCAAGGCTGCGGCGGTGCGAGGCATGTCACTCCTGGCCTAGCTCGATTCCAAGGGCACGGGCAACCGCAACGAGCTCTCCGTCGGGCGGCACACGTTTGAGATTTGCCACTGCGGCCTCGAGTGGCACAGAGACGATCTCCTGGCCGCGTAGGGCAACCACCTGGCCTATGTTGTCGTGGTAGCAGAGCTCTGCGGCGCGCACCCCGAAACGCGTGCCTAGAATCCGATCGAAAGAGGAGGGTGAGCCGCCCCGCTGCAAATGCCCGAGAACCGTCACCCGAATCTCATGGTCGATGCGACCTTCGAGCAAGCGGGCCAGGCGGAAACCTGACCCGTCGAGGCGCTGGGGGAGATGGTCGTGCTTCTCGGTGATGTTCGAGACGGTGCCACCGAGCGGCTTGCTGCCATCGCCCACGACGACGATGCTGAAATTGCCTGAAGGAGACGAACGCTCTGCGATCTTCTCGATCACCCGATCGACGTCATAGGGGATCTCGGGAATGAGTATGACGTCGGCGCCGCCCGCGATGCCCGACATCAGCGCGATCCAACCCGCATCGTGCCCCATGACCTCGAGGACCATGACTCGGTCGTGCGCCTCGCCGGTGGAGTGAAGGGTGTCGATCGCAGCCGTCGCCGTGGTGACCGCGCTGTCCAGACCGAAGGTGAGGTCTGTCGCAGCAAGGTCATTGCCGATGGCCTTCGGAATGCCTACGACTTGAACGCCAAGCTTCGCGAAGCGCATTCCGATATTCATGGTTCCACCGCCGCCCACGAGAACCAAGGTGTCGATCTCGAGCTCGTCGAGCTTGGCCATGACTCGCTCTGATACGTCGATCGTCTTCGAGGCGCCGTCGGAGCTGGTCGCCCCGTAGGCGAACGGGTTGGCCTTGTCGGAGCAGCCCAGGATGCTTCCGCCTTTAGGCAGGATGCCTCGAACGTCCGAGCGCATGAGTCGGACGACGCGATTGGGTTCCTCGATCAGGCCAGCGAAACCGTCTTCAGAGCCGTAGACCTGGAGGCCAAGGCCGGTAGCAGTCTTGACGAACGCGCGCAGGACGGCGTTGAGCCCGGGAGCGTCGCCGCCGCCGGTTAGAATCAGAACGCGGCGTACGGTCTCCTCTTTCTGCTCACGGGCGAGGTTGTCATCGGTCATTTGCGAGCCGCTTCCTCGAAATCTCGTACATCGCGATTGCTGCGGCCACCGATGCGTTCAGCGAGTCCATTGGACCTTTCTGAGGGATCTGAACCACGATATCACAGCGTTGTCGAACCATTCTGCGTAGGCCTTTGCCCTCCGACCCGATCACCAAGATCCGCCCTGCCGCGCTAGGCTCCAGCTCGTGGATGTCGATGTCGGCGCCCGAGTCGAGGCCGATGATCTCCATTCCCGATTCGGACAGCGAGAGCAGGGTTCGTTGAAGGTTGGTGACGCGCGCAATCGACGCGTGCTCGGTCGCTCCGGCCGAGGCTCGGACCACCGCGCTCGTGATGCCGGCAGCGCGGTGTTTTGGGAAGATCACGCCGTCGAGGCCGAGGGTCACCGCGCTTCGAATGATGGCGCCCAGATTCTGAGGATCGGTGACTTCGTCGAGGGCGACCAGCACAGGCGCACCCTCGGCGTGGGCGACAATCTCTTCGAGCTCGCAGAACTGGTAGTCGTCGGCAAGCGCCACGACACCCTGGTGCCTCACGCCATCGGTCAACCTGTCGAGCTTCGCCCGATCTCGGTTTGCAATCGGAATGCTTCGAGCTTCTGCAGCTTCGAGGATATCTGGAAACGCGCGCTGCGGCTCGGTATAGATTTGGCGGACCCTGGCATTGCCGCGCATCCCTTCGAGCACGGGCCGTCGTCCTGCGAGCACACGCGTCATTGCGAAAGTGCCAGTCGCACTTGGCGCGCGATCTCCGCAGCGGCTCGTGCAGGATCGACCGCGTCTCGGATCGGTCTTCCGATGACGAGCAGGTCGGCGCCCGCTGCAATGGCGTCGGCCGGGGTCATCACGCGTTTCTGATCCCCAACGTCTGCGCCCGCGGGCCGAATTCCCGGCGTCACGAGAAA
>CBESWY010000340.1:0-2904 GCA_965533395.1 uncultured Myxococcales bacterium | reverse complement strand
TGCCAAACCCCGGCATCGTTCCCGGAGAACGCAGGCTCGACTACGGCCGAGGCGCCCAGTCCGAGGTGCACGGGGTGCTGAGCCAGTCGTCGAGGCATGGGGTAGCTCCTTCGAAGGCGAGTATACCGGACGTCCCGCGTCGAGCCCGATCCGACCCAAACCGCGTCCCCCGAGACACGACGGCGTTCCGCGTGTGACACGCACTGGCCTCGGGTTCGCTCCATTTCCCAAGCAAAACCCGATGGCACTCCGGTTGCAATAGCCGCCCTCCAACAAGGAGGTCCCCCGTGCCACTCAAGCCCCGATGGACGCGAACCCCGCTGCTCGCCGGCCTGTTCTTCATCTTCGCCGTGCCTGCCCAGGCCGAGCCGCCGACCGACGACAAGACGCTCTCTCCCTACTTCTTCATCGAGGGTGACCAAGCCGTCGACCGTCTTCCGTTAGCCAGGACGGACGTGAAGGCACGAGTCGCCGGCGTCATCGCCGACGTGACGGTCACGCAGACCTACAAGAACGAAGGCAGCCGGCCGATCCACGCCGAGTACGTTTTTCCGGGATCGACGCGCGCCGCGGTTCACGGAATGCGCATGAAGATCGGCGAGCGCGTGGTCGTCGCGAAAATCAAAGAGCGAGAAGAGGCGTCCCAGGAGTTTGCGAAAGCAAAGGCCGCCGGCAAGAGCGCGTCGCTGCTCGAGCAGGATCGGCCGAACGTGTTCCGCATGAAGGTCGCCAACATCCTCCCGGGCGACGTCATTCAAGTGGAGCTGCGCTACACCGAGCTTCTTCAACCAACCGACGGCATCTATGCGTTCGTCTACCCTACGGTGGTGGGGCCGCGCTATGCGAGTGAACGTCACGCCGCCGCGAACCCGCAGGACAGCTGGGTGCAGAGCCCCTATCTCCGTCAGGGCGAGGCGCCGACCTACGGGTTCGACATGAACGTCACGCTTTCGACGGGCATCGACCTACAGGCGCTGTCCTGCAAGTCGCACAAAGTGGCGGCGCAATGGCAAGGGAAGCGACTCGTCACGGTGACGCTCGATGAGTCGGAGCGACATGGAGGCAACCGCGACTTCATTCTGAGCTACCAACTTGCCGGCGAGGTGGTGCAAAGCGGCTTGATGCTCTTTGAAGGAAAGGACGAGAGCTTCTTTCTTCTGATGGCCGAGCCACCCAAGCGCGTCGAGCCGGCCGACTTACCGGGGCGTGAGTATGTCTTCATAATTGACGTCTCTGGCTCGATGTACGGCTTTCCGCTGAACACTGCCAAGCGATTGATGCGCGATCTCATCGGTCAACTTCGACCGATCGATACCTTCAATATGATCCTGTTCTCGGGCGGCTCCACGCAGTTCGCCCCACGGTCGGTTCCCGCGACCTACGAGAACGTGCAGCGTGCCATCGCGGTACTCGAAGAGCAGCAGGGCGGCGGCGGAACGGAGCTCTTGAGCGGCCTCCGCACGGCGATGGAGATGGAGCACGCGTCGGGGACATCGCGAAGCTTCGTCGTGATCACGGACGGCTACATTGCGGGAGAAGCCGAAGCCTTCCAGTACGTCCGTGACAACCTCGGCGAAGCGAACGTCTTTTCTTTTGGCATTGGTACCTCGGTCAACCGCCACCTCGTCGACGGCATCGCGAAGGCGGGCTTGGGCGAACCGTTCGTGGTCACCGACGCCACGGATGCCGCTTTCACTGCGCAGCGCTTCAGGGAGTACGTCAGCGCGCCCGTCCTCACCGACATCAGCGTCGACTTTGACGGTTTTCGGGCCTATGACATCGTCCCCGCGTCGGTACCAGACGTCTTGGCCGAGCGGCCGGTCCTCGTGTTTGGGAAGTTCGCGGGGAAACCAGCAGGCGCGATCACGCTCCACGGGGTAGGGGGCAGGGGCCCGATGACCCAGCGCTTCGATGTCGCCGAAGTCGGGGCCAGCGTGGAGAACCGCGCGCTGTCTCATCTCTGGGCGCGCCAGCGGATTGCCGACCTATCCGATTTCGGCGCAGCGAGCGGAGTCGAAAGCGCAAAAGAGGAGGTGACCGCGCTGGGTCTCCGCTACAGCCTTCTCACCAAGTACACGTCGTTTATCGCCGTCGACGAAACGCCCCGCAACGATCTCGGTGAGGGCGAAGAGGTGAAGCAACCTCTGCCCCTGCCACAGGGCGTCAGCGACTACGCCGTCGGCGGCGTGACACAGGGTTCGGAACCGCATCTGACGTTCCTCATGGCGCTGCTCGTAGCCAGTGCCTCGCTGATCTGGACCTCGCGGCGCTCGCCGCTTCGGTACGGCCCGTGACGCGCCAGCGGATTCACACCGCGTTCGCGATCGTCGCGATGCTCGTGATCACCTACGCGCTCAAACGGCACTACAGCACGGCTGACGCGAAGGCGCTCCAATGGATTCTCGCTCCGACCGCCTGGCTCGTCGAGACCGTCTTCCGCGCGCCCTTCGTCTTCGAGGAGCACATCGGCTACGTGAATCAGGAGCTGCGATTCGCGATCGCGCCCTCGTGTGCCGGCGTCAACTTCATGATCATCGCGATCTGCACCGCTTCCGTAGGCTTCGTGACGCACATGCAAACGCTGCGCGCCAAGCTAGCGTTGCTCTTCGCAAGCGTCGCACTCGCCTACCTAGCGACACTTGGCGTCAACACCGCCCGGATCGTCATCGCACTTCTCCTCCAAGCGCACCCGCTGTCCATCGCTGGCCTGTCGTCCGCGCAGATTCACCACGCCGAAGGCATCGTCGTCTACTTCTCCAGCCTATGCGCCCTCTACCTCCTCGCCGATCGCCTCCTCACCTGCCCGAGCGCGAAAGCTCCAAAATGAAACGCCTAACCATCCCCCTAGCAAGCTACCTCGCAGTCACTATCGTCGTCCCAATCCTAAACGGCGCCCCAACCGAC
>CBESWY010000339.1:0-2909 GCA_965533395.1 uncultured Myxococcales bacterium | reverse complement strand
ACCGGCACGGGCAGGTCGGCGCGGTAGAGCCGCTTGACGGCGTCGAGGTCGAGTTGGTCGAGCATGCCCATCGGGCCGGTCTAGTACGCGAGGGGTGGGCTTGCCATCGAGTCGATCATTGGGGGGTGCCCCGGCTGCTTGTTGGCCCTATCTACGTCCGGCAAGGAGCGAAGGGATGAGCGAGGAAATGAAGGCCGCCACGATCGAGGAGCTCAGCCAGTCGGCCAGTGAAAGTGCGCAGCGGGCGTCGGTCGTGACGCGAATGGTGTTCGCCGCTCCGCCCGCGCAGGTGTGGGACGGCCTGGTGTTTTACGAGGAGCTCGGTGGCCGCCCGCCCTGGCATCTGCGTCTCCTCCTGCCGGTCCCAATCCGTACCGAGGGCAAAGTATCCGCCGTCGGCGACGAGGCGACTTGTCTTTATGAAGGCGGTCATCTCCTCAAGCGCATCACGAAGATCGAAAAGGGCGACCTGTACGAGTTCGAAGTCGCCGAGCAAGCGCTGTCGGTCGGCGGCGGCATGCGTCTTTCAGGTGGCCGCTACACCTTGCGCGGCCTGCCCGACCGCCAAACCGAGGTCTCGGTCGAAACACGCTACCTCAGCCGGAAACGGCCGCGGTGGTTTTGGCGGCCGCTCGAGAAAATGGTCTGCCACTTGTTCCACCGATACCTCCTGGGCACGATGCGACGCCAGGTCGAAGCTGGATAAAGGACCCACGTGCCTGAGCTCATGCCACCGTACTGGTTGATCCGCGCCGCGGTCGCGGCGGTCTGGTTCTACGAAGGCCTCTGGTGCAAGTTGCTCCGCGGCGAGCCGCGCGAGTTCGAGGTCGTCAAGGCGGTGCCGCGGTTCGGCGAGCGATTCGGCGCGCCTTTCTTGATGGCTCTGGGCGCCGTCGAAGTGAGTCTCGGGCTCTGGGTGCTGAGCGGTGCGGCTCCGTTTCTCTGCGCGCTCGCCCAAACCGTCCTCCTCGTTACGCTAAACGCCAACGGCTGGATCTGGTCGAGGCACGTCATTCACGACCCGCGCGGCATGCTGGTGAAAAACTTCGCCTTCCTCGTCCTGGCCTGGGTCGCCGCAAGCGTTCCGGCAGGTGCTGGTCCGTGAGCACGAGCACGGCGGTTACGATCTGGGAGCGGGGACGCCTCGATGCACGCGTCGGTCCTCGACAGGTGCTCTTTGGGCGGATGTACGAGGATCCATCGATCGAGCTCGAAGCCTTTCGGCCCGGAAGCCGGGTCTTGTGCATTGCCTCGGCCGGTTGCACGGCGATGAAGCTCGCTCCGCACCACGAGGTCGTGGCCGTCGACATCAATCCCGTTCAGCTCGCCTACGCCGAGCGCCGCTTCGAGGGCGACCCCGGGGTTCGCGGCCGGGCCGAGCGCATCATGGACTTCATGCGTTTCTTCGGTCCGCTGGCAGGCTGGTGGCCGTCGCGTGTACGGGCCTTCGTCGAGCTCGACGATCCGGCCGAGCAAATGCGGTACTGGAAGCGAGAGCTCAATACCTGGCGCTTCCGGGCCGCGGTCGACGGGCTCTTTTCGGTGACCGCACTCCGCTCCGTTTACGCGCCGCGCTTCCTCGATTTTCTGCCAAAGCGCCTCGGCGCGGTCATGCGCGGCCGGATGGAACGCTGCTTCGCGCGGCACCCCAATCGAAGCAATCCATATGCCCGTTCCCTGCTCCTTGGCGAGCTTTCTTCCGAGCCGCCCCCACCGCAGGCCAAAGACGTTCAGCTCGTGCAGGCAGATGCGGCGAGCTTCCTCGAAAGCCAGCCGGCCGAAAGCTTTGGCGGCTTCACGCTCTCGAACATTTTGGACGGCACCGACCAGGCCTATCGGGAACGCCTCTTCGCTGCGGTGAAGCGTGCTGGCACTCCCGATGCAATCACTGTGGTTCGCAGCTTCGGCGATGCGGACGCGAGCTCCCCGGCGAATCGCGCCGACGACGACCGCTCCATGCTCTGGGGGAGCGTCTTGGTGAGGCCGACGACTGATTTGTGATCTAGCTATCAAACCTGGTCGGAGCTTTGAGAGCGGTCTCTCGTTCCTGTACGGTAAGATCTTATGAGTGGAACCATCCTCGTGACGGGCGGCGCGGGATACATCGGCAGTCACTGCTGCGTCGAGCTGCTCAACGCGGGGTATCAGGTCGTCGTTCTCGACAACCTTTGCAATAGCTCACGCGAGTCTCTGACCCGAGTCGAGGAGATCACGGGCAAGTCGCTGCACTTCGAAGAGGTCGACCTTTTGGATGCGGAGGCGACCGATCGGGTCGTGGCTGCGCACGACTTCAAGGCCGTGATCCACTTCGCGGGGCTGAAAGCCGTTGGGGAATCAGTCGAAATTCCGCTTCGCTACTACCACAACAACCTTACCGGCACGCTGCACTTGCTCGAGTCGCTGCGAAAGCATGGGATCAAGCGGCTCGTTTTCAGCTCGTCCGCCACGGTGTACGGCGATCCCGCTTCGCTCCCGATTCGCGAAGATTTTCCGACGACAGCGACCAATCCCTACGGACGTACGAAGTTGATGATCGAGGAGATGCTGAGCGACCTTGCGGCGTCCGACCCGGAGTGGAAGCTCATTGCGCTTCGTTACTTCAATCCAGTCGGTGCACACGAGAGCGGCCGCATCGGCGAAGATCCGCGCGGCATCCCCAACAACTTGATGCCCTACATCATGCAAGTGGCGATTGGCCGCCTGCCGAAACTGCGCGTGTTTGGCGACGACTACCCGACACGCGATGGCACCGGCGTGCGCGACTACATCCACGTCGTCGATCTCGCGCTCGGTCATCTCGCTGCCCTTCGCAAGCTGGATGAGACCAAGGGCTGCGTGCACTACAACCTGGGCACCGGCACCGGCTATAGCGTGCTGGAGATCGTCGAGGCGGCGCGCGGAGCAAGCGG
>CBESWY010000338.1:0-2932 GCA_965533395.1 uncultured Myxococcales bacterium | reverse complement strand
GCTCTGCAAGGTCAGCACCGGTGCCCCGGCCTCGCGGCTTGCGTCGAGGTCGATGCGAAAGCGCAGATGCCAGCTTCGGTGCTCGTCCGGGTCGAGGAGGATCTGGGTTAGCAGCCAGTCGGTTTCGCGGCGTTCGATTTGGACTTGCGCGCTGCTGCGGGCGTCGGGGCCGATCTGGATCGCGTCGTACTCGGCCCAGTAGGGGGCGAGCAATTCGGCGAAGCGTTCGGCGGTCCAGCCATCTTTCGTCGCGGCGTCCGAGAGCGCTTCTTCGGCACGTTCGTATTGCTTGAACGCGAGGAAGCGGACGATTTTCCAGACGGCGTTGCGCACCATCGTCGTGAAGCCACGCTCGTCCTTGGTGATGTCGACGGCGTCGTCTTCGTCGCGCTCCACCGGCATCGCCACGACTTCGCCGGGGACCTGCAGCTGCTCCCATTCGTCGAGCAGGCTTGCATCGACCGAGCGGACCGTCAGGCCAAGCCAGTCGGACACGTCGTAGAGCGCATCGGTCTTGGCCGACTCGGGCACCGTTTGAACGAACCCCTTGTACGCGTCGGTCAGATAGCGAAGCAAGACGCCTTCGGAACGCTGCAGCCCGTACTCTTTGACGTACTCGACGAAGCTCATGCCGAGCTCGTACATGTCTCGCGCGATCGATTTCGGCCGCAGCACGTCGCTCCCGACCCAGCGATGATGCTCGGCGAAGACTTCGTAGGTCGCGTAGAGCAGGTCGGCTCTCGGCTTCGGGTACTCGATCTTGTCGAGCTCGGCCATGCGCTCTTCGTACTCCATGCCGTCGGCTTTCATGGCCGCGAGCGCGCGGCCCTTCAGCGTGTCGGTTTGCCGGTAGAGGACGGCCCAAGGATCTTCGAGCGTCGCCTCGACCAGGGTGAGCACGTCGAGCGGGTAGGCCGGGTCATCCTCGTCGAGAACGTCGACGGCCTCGACGACGTAGAGCGAGAGTGCCTGATTGAGGGAGAAATCCGACTGGAAGTCTTCATGGACGCGCGGCCCTTCTCCGTTGAGCTCGATGACGCCGGCGTCCCGCAGTGACCGAATCAAGGCGATCGCGTGCCGCGCATGGTTGCGCTTGGATTTCGGCCCTTCATGGCTGCTGCGAATCAGCTGGCGGAGCGCCAGGCATCCGTTGTCTTCCCGCTCGAAGAGGTTGAGTATCATCGCAGTGCTCACGCGGAAACGCGAGCGAAGCGGTTCGGGCGGCGATTCTTGAAGGCGCGTAAAGGTGTCGGCGTCCCAATGTGCGTATCCACGCTCCGGCGGCTGCCTCATCTTGAGCTTGCGCACCTTCTTCGCATCGCCGCCTGCCTTCGCGCGGAGCTTCTTGTTTTCAATCGCATGCTCGGGCGCCTGTGCAACGACGCTCCCGAGCGTATCGAAGCCTCGGCGCCCTGCGCGCCCCGCGATCTGCTTGAAGTCGCGAACGGTCAGCACCTTGGTTTTCTCGCCGTCGTACTTGCAGAGCTTGGTGAAGAGCACCGTTCGGATGGGCACGTTCACACCGACCCCCAGCGTGTCGGTGCCGCAGATGATTCGAAGCTTGCCTTCCTGGGCAAGGCGCTCCACCAGGCGCCGGTAGCGTGGGAGCATGCCGGCGTGGTGCACGCCAACCCCATGGTGCAAGAACTTCTTGAGCTCTTTGCCAAACGGCGTGTCGAAACGCGTGCCGCTGAGGTCCGACTTGATGGCACGCTTCTCGTCCTTCGACAGGAAGTCGATGCTCATGAAGCTCTGGGCCTGCTCGGTCGCGGCCCGCTGCGCGAAGTGCACGACGTAAATAGGGCCCTTGCCCTCTTCGAGCAGCTCGACCACCGTGTTCTGCAAGTTCTCTTCGCTGTAAGTAAAGTCGAGCGGCACGGGGCGATCGGTGCTCTTCACCAGGGTGGTGGTGACGCCGGTGAGCTCGGTGATCGCCTCTTCGAACTGTGGCGTCTCGCCGAGCGTTGCACTCATCACGAGGAAGCGTGCGTGGGGTAGGGCGAGCAAGGGGATTTGCCAGGCCACGCCGCGGTCGCGATCGGCGTAGTAGTGAAACTCGTCCATCACGACCCCGTCCACATCGGCTCGCTCTCCTTCACGAAGCGCAAGGTTGGCCAGAATCTCTGCCGTGCAGCAGATCACAGGCGCATCGCGATTCACCGTGGCGTCCCCGGTCATCATTCCCACGCGCTGCGGCCCGAGCACCCTGCACAAATCAAAGAACTTCTCGCTCACCAGCGCTTTGATGGGCGCCGTGTAAAACGAGCGTTCCCCGAGAGCGACCGATCGGAAATGAGCCGCCAGCGCGACGAGCGACTTCCCTGACCCCGTCGGCGTGTTGAGGATCACGTTGTTCCCGACGAAGAGCTCCATCACCGCTTCTTCTTGCGCCGGGTAGAGCTCGAGGCCCTGGTCGGTTGCGTATTCCAAAAAGCGCGTGAGCAGCGTGTCGCCGTCGACGTGCTCGCCGAGGTCGTCGAGGTAGCGATCGAGTGCGCTCACGCGTGCTCGCCGAGCGAGGCATCAAAGTAGGCGGCTTCGACCTTGTGTCCATCGGGGTCGCGCGCAAACGCCCCGTAGTAGCCCGGACTGTACTGCGGCCGGGGTCCTGGCGGCCCATCGTCCGTCGCCCCCGCGGCCACTGCGGCTTCGTAGAAGGCATGCACGGCCTCTTTGCTCTCTGCAACGAAGCAGATGTGCGTTCCGTTGCCGACGCTCGCAGTCTTGCCGTCGATCGGGCTCTGCACCCAGAACTCCGGGAACTGCTTTCCGTACGCCACCCCGAATGAAAACTCCATGATTTTCTTGCAGCCGAGCACGGGAAGCACCGCGTCGTAGAACGAGATGGCGCGAGGCATGTCGTTGGTTCCGATCGACACGTGAGAGAGGATGCTGGGATTCTCGTTTTCCATCTTTACTCCTGTGACTCAGC
>CBESWY010000337.1:0-2945 GCA_965533395.1 uncultured Myxococcales bacterium | reverse complement strand
GCGTTCTCGACAGGAATCCTGACGTGTTCGATGACTACGTCGACTACGACGGACTTGGCCTCGCCGCCGGGGTCATCGTCTTCGGCAAGACCAACACCCCCGAGTACAAGCTCTCCGTGTTCACGATGCCCAGGGCATGGGGCGCGACCCGCAATCCCATCGGCCCGGACTTTGGCTGGGAGTACGAAGGGCAGTCGACCTCCCACATCGTAAGCCGCACGGTCCGTGACTCCGCCGCGATGCTGGATGCCACGGCGGGCCCCGAGCTCGGATCGCCCTACGTAGCGCCCGGTCCGACTGGATTTCTGGCCGGTCTCGAGGCTGATCTGGGCCAATTGCGTGTCGGTATGTCGACAGCCACCGAAGTGTTCGGCGTACCGATGGAGAGTCCCTGCGTCGACGCCGTGCGCGCGACAGGGCGTATTTTGCAGGACTTGGGCCACATCGCAGAAGAAGTCCCGCTCCCGTTCGACGAATGGGAGGTGCTCCGAGCGTCCATCATCCTCGGCGCAGCCAATACGGCGGCCGTCGTCTCCGATTTGGAGGCGAAATACGGTCGCGCCAAGGTCCACGGCTCGCTTGAAGAGGTGGTCCGGCTCCTCGCTGCGGTCGGGAGGGCGCTTCCGGCCGAGCAGGTGGGGGCGTCTCGGTGGACCGGCTATCGTGTAGGTCTAGCGCTGGCGAAGTTCTACACCCGCCATGACCTGCTCCTGATACCGACGATGGGACGAGTGCCGGTGCCTCTCGAGGAAGCAGCGCGGCCCAGCTCGAGCAGGCCAAGCCTTGGCCGTTCCGTCGATGAGAGTTGCTCAAGGAGAGCCGCTCAATCAAAGCTCATGAAGAGCAGGCGACCGGCGACGTAGAGGACCAGCAGCGCGGTGAGTCGCTTCACGACACGCCCCGAGAGAACGCGTGTGCTGAGCCGGCTTCCTATCTGGCCGCCAACTAGGACCGCCACGCCAAGCCAGACGTAGTCGAAGAGCTCCGCCAGATGTGCGGTCGTCCCCTGCTTCGTCGCTTGGCCGACAAGCCCTGCGATCGAATTCACCATGATGAAGAAGCTCGCGGTCGCGGCAATGCGCTTCGGTTCGGCGAGACGAAGCAAGTGCAAGGCAGGAGCCAAGAAAATGCCACCGCCAATGCCCACCATCCCCGAAAGAAAACCAATCGCGCCGCCTAGAGGTACCCCCACGATCCAGTTGAGCACGGCGGCGCGCTGTCGCGTGGCCTTTGCGTGGGACGGCTGAAACCACATGGCGATGCCGGCGGCGAGCAAGGAGAGTCCGAGCAGGACGACAAACGTGTTCCTTTGAATCGGAACGCTACCGCCAAACCAGGCCATCGGAATCGAGAACGCCACGAATGGAATGGCAAAGCCGAGGCTCAGTGCGCCCGAACGCCGGTACTGCCACACCCCCCCTGCGACCACGATGAGGTTGCAGGCTAGGGCGACGGACGGAAGGACGCGGTAGTCCGTATCGGCAAGAACCAAGAGCGCGTTGTAGGTGGAACCGCCGCCTAAACCGACCGAGGCGTAAAGCACGGCGGTCACCAGGAACAAAAGGGCGAGGATCAGCATGCAGGCGCTGGATACGTCACGCTGCGATCTCTTGCAACGACGAAGCTAACCGGCGCGTCGCTCCGCACAGCGGGCCGTTGCGGTCGCCACCGCGACGGGACGCAAGTCGCCCGGGATGCGCCCGCCGAAGCAGTTGGTCACGATGGCGACGCCGAGCTCGCGTTCCGGGTCCGCCCATGCGCCCGAGCCGCCAAAACCAAAGTGACCGAATGCGTGCGGGTTTGGGAGCCCGAGGTCGAAGTGACGCTTCGCGAAGGAGAAACGCACGCCGAGGGAGACAGGCCGCATGTAACCGACCTTGAAGCGAAGCGGAAAGGGGATCACCCGGCCGATGCGCGGGTTCTGATCTTCGGTGGCATCGACGAGGGCCGAAGCGGACAGGAGTCGGACTCCATTCAGTGCGCCCCCGCGACTGAGGGCACCGTAGAGCCGGGCCAGGGAGCGGGCGTTGAACACCCCGTTGCCGGATGGAATCACCGAGGTGAGCCAGCGCGGGTCGCCCAGCACGTCGCCGAGCCCGGGCGGGATCATCGCATCGACAAACTGCCCAACCGCAGAGTGCCATCGCGCGGTGGTCGACGCCGTCCGGCGAACTTGTGCGCGAACCCCCCTCGGTCGCCCACGAAGAACTTTCCGCGGGAACTTCGGGATGAGGAACTCGGCGACACGGGGCAGCTCGCTCTCGGGGAGCCCCATGTAGAGGCCGTCGAGCTCGAGTGGGTCTGCGAGATTTTCCTTGATCAGTTGGGGGAAGGTCTTGCCGGTCGCCCGCTGGAGGATCTCGCCGATGATCCAGCCGCCGGTCCAGGCGTGGTAACCAAAGTCCGTGTCGGGCTGGTGCACCGGCCACATGTCTTCGATGACCCGAACCATGTGGTCCCAATCGAACATTTCTTCGGACGAGTCGATGACCCGAGCGATCGAGTAGAGGCCAGCGCGGTGTGATGCGGCCTGTCGCAGGGTGATGGCGCCCTTGCCGTTTTTGCCGAACTCGGGCCAGTACCTCGCGACGGGCGCATCGAGGTCCAGCACGCCTCGGTCGACCATTTGGTGGAACAGCGTCGCCATGACGCCCTTGCCGGTCGACATGCTCAAGGCGAGCGTCTCCGGCTCGAAAGGCGTCCCATTCCTGTCGCGTGTGCCGCCCGCGAGATCTGCGACGAGCTCTCCGCGGTGATACACGGCGATGGCGACGCCGCCTGGGCCGCGGGCAGGCGTGCACCAGCGAACCGTATCGCGCAACGAACGAAAATCCGGATGAGTGTATCCGCGTACCTGCATGGTTTCAGACGGTGACTTCGATATACCGAAGGAGCTGCGAAGATGGGTCGGCGAGTCGCCCTTTGTCAAAGTAGCCGCCATCGCC
>CBESWY010000336.1:0-2971 GCA_965533395.1 uncultured Myxococcales bacterium | reverse complement strand
GCGTCTTCTGCGATGATCAAGTGCGCTGTCGCAACGTTTCGCCCGCTCGTCAAAGACCAAACATGCAGATCGTGGGTATCCAACACGCCAGGGAGCTCCTTGAGCGCCGAGGTCACGTCCTCGATGGAGATGCCCTTTGGCACGCCTTCCATCAGCACGTCCAGGGTTTCTCGCACGAGTCCCCAGGCGGAGTACAAGACGAGCGATGCAATGACAAAGGACGCAACGGGGTCGGCCCAGCGCCATCCGAAAAAGTAAATCACGACGCCCGCGGACATGGCGCCGACGCTTCCCAAGGTGTCGGCCATGACGTGCAGCCAGGCGCCACGAACGTTGAGGTTACTCTGACGACCCCCGCTGAGGATCATCAGGTTCGCCAAGTTGATCGCGAGACCACCCGCTGCGACCGCGAGCATCAAACCGCCTTGTACTTCAGGAGGATCGGCGAGACGCTCCCAGGCCTCTCGCGCGATCAGCACGGAAAGGGCAACGAGTGCGGCGCCGTTTGCGAGCGCGGCAAGAATCTCGGCCCGGTGAAAACCGTAGGTACGCTGCGTGGTGGCCGGGCGCTGCGCCAAGGTCACTGCCATCACCGAGAGGCCGAGTGCGGCTGCGTCGGAAAACATGTGCCCGGCGTCGGCGAGCAGGGCCAAGGAGTTGGCTGCGAGGCCCCCGATGATTTCGGCAACCATGTACGTGGCCGTGAGCGCAAGCGCCATGGACAATCGTCGACGGTTGCTCTGGACATCGGTGCCGCCGGTATGATGGTGGTGGTTCCCCATTCGGACCGCTTGCCTACCACGCCCCCGAGTGGTGCGCGATCGAGCCTCAGTTCGCGGTAGTGGTTTCTCGCTCGCTGTAGTAGAAAACCGACTTCAGGGTGGTGCCCAGCAACGCCCTACTATCAGGAGAAACCCCATGAGCGAAAAGAAGGTCGTCACGTATCCCGGTGCCAAGTCCGACGTTAATTGGGACGAGCGCCTGTGCATTCATGTCGGTGAGTGCGGCCGGGCCAACAACGAGCTTTTCATCGGCGGCCGGCAACCCTGGTGCCAGCCCGATTTGGTGGGCCCGGACGATGTTGCGGAGGTGGTCCTTCGCTGTCCGACAGGCGCGTTGACGTACGAGCGTAAAGACGGCAGCAGCCACGAGGTCGCGGATGCCGAGAATGTCGTCTCCGTGATGTACAACGGTCCGCTTTACGTTCGCGGAGACTTGGACGTGGACGGTGCCGCCGAAGACATGCCCGGCGTCCGTTTCCGCACGGCGCTTTGCCGTTGCGGGCAATCGAAGAACAAACCGTTCTGCGACAACAGCCACGAAGAGGCCGGCTTCAAAGACTATGGAGCGGTCGGAGACAGCGGGGAAGGGTTCGACGCGCCCGGCGGGACACTCGAGGTCGGCCGAGCGTCCAACGGGCCGCTCTTGCTGAGCGGCAACTTCACCATCGTTGCGGCGAGCGGGCGCAAAGCGTGGACCGGAAAGAAGGCAGCCCTCTGCCGCTGCGGTCATTCGCAGAACAAACCGTTTTGCGACGGCGCACACAAGACGGCCGGCTTCCAAGCCGACTGACTGCCGTTGCCGAGCTGAAGGAGGTCTAGGTGAGCTTCTCGACGATGATGGACCGGCCGCTTCTGATCTCGGATTTGTTCGAGCACGGTCGGCGTTTTTACCAAGGCAGCCGCGTGATCACCGTCGCTGAGGGTGGCGACCGGGTGGCCAGCTATGCCGAAGTCGCCAATCGCACGGAGCGACTCGCCAAAGCACTCATGGAGCTCGGAGTCGAGCGTGAAGAACGCGTCGGCACCTTCTGCTGGAACAGCCAAGAGCATCTCGAGGCGTATTTCGCGATCTCTTCGATGGGCGCCGTCATGCACACGCTCAACATACGGCTGTTTCCCGAGCAGCTGGCGTTCGTGATCAACCACGCTGCGGACAAAATCATCATCGTCGATGACTCGCTCGTGCCCTTGCTCGGGCAAGTGGCCAAAGAGCTGAAGACGGTCGAACACATCATCGTGGTCGGGAGCGGCGACGATGCGCCCCTACGCGATGCGCCGCGGGCGACGCTTCACCGATACGAGGACCTCTTGTCCTCTCAATCGCCGGGTATCGATTGGCCGGTGCTCGACGAGCGCGCGCCGGCGTCGATGGCGTATACGAGTGGCACGACCGGAGATCCAAAAGGCGTGGTCTACAGCCACCGCTCGACGGTGCTTCACTCCTACGCGCTCACCTCCGGTGCGGTCGCAGGCCTGAACGAAAGCGACATGATCCTCACCATCGTGCCGATGTTTCATGCGAACTGCTGGGGGCTGCCTTACGCAGGCTGGTGGGTCGGCACCGATTTCCTCCAGCCGGCGCAGTATCTGCAGCCGGAACCTCTGGTGGGCATGATCGAGCGTCATCGCCCGACGCTTGCCGGTGCGGTGCCCAGCATTTGGACGGGCGTTCTGCACTATGGAGAGCGCAAAGAGATCGATTTGTCTTCGTTCCGCTTGGTCATTTGCGGTGGCTCAGCGGTTCCCGAGTCATTGATGCGCGCGTTCGACGAGCGCTACGGGGTCACGCTTCTGCAGCTCTGGGGCATGACCGAGACTAGCCCGGTCGGGACGATCGCATCGGTACCGCGCGGTGTCGAAGGCGAAGACGCTTGGCGATATCGAAGCCGAACGGGGCGTCCCGTTGCGGGCATCGAGCTGCGCATCGTCGACGATGGGGGCCGCACGCTGCCGTGGGACGGCGAGTCGGTGGGCGAGATTGAGGTTCGCGGGCCCTGGGTGACCGGCAGCTACTACGGCGTCGACGACGCGGAGAAGTTTCACGACGGCTGGCTGCGAACCGGCGACGTTGGCTTCGTCGATGAACGGGGCTACGCGCAGATTACCGACCGCGCCAAGGACGTCATCAAGTCGGGCGGTGAATGGATCTCCTCGGTCGAGCTCGAGAACGCCATCATCGCGCACGCCGA
>CBESWY010000335.1:0-3016 GCA_965533395.1 uncultured Myxococcales bacterium | reverse complement strand
CGGGTCGCCGTCGGTCGCTCACCATCCCCACTCGCATCGTCTTGGGGTACATCGTAGTGCTCGTTGCCTTTGCGGTGGTCGGTGGCCTGAGCTTTTTGCAGCACCACCGGACTTCGCAGACGCTTGGCTTGCTGGAGGACGGATACCTTCCTTTGGCGTTGACCCTGAGCCAGGCCAAGGCGACCCAGAGCGTATACGCCAACCTGGTCGAGCGGGCCCTCCAATCCGAGCGAAGCACGCCGACCAAATCCTGGCTGCGCGCGGCGCTACGCATCCGGCCAACGACCTTGCAGCGTGCATACGATGGCGTCGAAAAGGCGGAGGCCTTGGCCAAGGAGCTCGGGCAGCCAGCGCCGCTTCGTTCGGTGCGCCGGGAGCTCGGTGCCATTGCGAAAGCCTACAGCGAGATCGATGCACAGTACGAGCAGCTGTTCAACAGCGCCGACGAAGAACAGGAGGCCGTCGAGGGGTTGCTGGCGAAGCTTCGTGGCACCGAACAACGCATCGAACGCAACTACGATCGGGCGTCACAAAGCGTTCAACAGCGAATCTCACGCACCAGCGCCGTGGCCGCTGCTCAATCGGAGCGCGCAACGTTTCTCTTAGGGCTGCTCGGCTTTCTTTCTCTGCTCGTTGGCATTGCGGTGACCTTCCTTTCGCAGCGGCTCCTTCGGCCGATCCCGCTTTTGCATCAACGGGTCGCGGCCGTGGCGCGTGGGGATTTGTCGAGCGCGGTCGACATCAAGCGTGATGACGAGCTCGGCCAGCTCGTAGCGGAGTTCGAGCGGATGGTGCTCGCATTGGCGGCCCGCGATCAAAGCTTGCGCGAGGCAGCGTTGGCGGAGCAGCGCCTTCAGCGGATGCAGGTACAGATTGTCGAGGCACTGAGCGCGGCGGTTGTCGTCATCGACCGTGATCGCATCATCAAGACCACGAACCCGGCTGCCGAGGAGATCCTTGGAGTCAGCGATCGGGATGTCGGCGCAGCTATCGATGACACTTCGCTCCTTCGCCGGTTCCCTGCACTTGCGCGGGCCATCAGCGAAGTTGCCGAGGGCGGGGATGCGCTGACCTTGGAAGGGGAGCGAATCACCGGTTTTGAGGAGCGTCTCGTGGACGTGCTGGTGACTCCGTTCGGTGACGAACTGGGGGAGAGCGGCTCTCGTGGCGTCCTCGTGGTTGCGGACGACGTCTCGGATGCGATCGCGACGAAATCCCGTCTCATTCAAACCGAGCGTCTGGCGGCGATTGGACGCATGGCCGCGCACGTCACGCACGAGGTTCGCAACCCGCTTTCGAGCATCGGACTAAACGTCGATATGCTTGGCGACGAGCTCCATGACGCGGGCTCGGAGAGCAAAAAATTACTGGAATCGATTCAGCAAGAGCTCGAGCGGTTGGAGAGCATCAGCGAGGAGTACTTGCGCCTGGCACGCTTGCCGGAGCCCTCGCTCACGCCTGAAGACCCGAGCCACCTGCTCCGCGATACCGCCGAGTTCGTGCGGCGCGAGATGGATGCATCTGGGGTCGAGCTCTCCTTGGACCTTGCAGCGCAGTTGCCCGAGGTCGCCATGGACGAGCCTCAGCTTCGTCAAGCGTTGCTCAACTTGTTGCGAAATGCGAGAGAAGCGATGCCCGACGGCGGGATCGCCAAGCTCGAAGCCACCCGGTATGAAAGTGGTGTTCGTATTCAGGTTCACGATGAAGGCGCCGGCATCGGAGAAGAAGAGCGCGAGCACGTCTTCGATTTGTTCTACACGACCAAAGAGCGGGGCACCGGGCTCGGCTTGCCGCTCACACAGCAGATCGTCGTCGCTCATGGCGGGCGCATCGCGTGCAAGCCCCGCCACCCTCAGGGGACGACCTTCGAGGTTTGGTTGCCGGCCGCCGCACAAACGACTAGTGGTTCGTCTGTGTGGAGGGTTGGATGAGCAGAGCAGACGGGCGGTCCTACGACGCGTTGCGGCCAGTTACGATCGAAGCGAACGTTCAGCGCAATCCGGAAGGGTCAGTGCTCTATCGCTGCGGCGGCACCACGGTGTTGATCGCGGCTTCAGTTTCGGAAGGCGTTCCCGACTGGATGCGCGGCTCGGGCAAGGGCTGGCTCACCGCGGAATATGCGATGCATCCACGCGCCAACCCGGAGCGAAATCGTCGTGACGGGCGCAGCGGCAAGGTCGACGGGCGGACGACCGAGATCCAGCGGCTGGTGGGACGCGCGCTTCGGGCGGCGGTCGATTTCGAGAAGCTTGGCGAGCGGTTGATCACGGTGGATTGTGACGTGCTCGACGCCGACGGCGGGACGCGCACGGCGTCGATCACGGGCGGCATGGTGGCGACGGTGCTTGCACTAGAAGGGCTTCGTAAGAAGGGGCTGGTCGACAACGGTGTCGTGCGCGAGCCGATCGCCGCGATCAGCGTTGGGCTACACGACGACAAGCCCATGCTCGACCTCTGTTACACGGAAGACCGCGACGCCGAGGTCGACCTGAATTTCGTCGGCACGCCCGAGGGTGCGGTCGTCGAGGTACAGGGCACGGCTGAAGGCGCGCCGATCCATCGCGACAAGCTCGATCGGATGATCGACCTGGCGCTCGGATCGATGCCCGCGCTCGCCGCCGAGCAGCGCCGCGCGCTTCAGGCGCTCGACGTCGACCTCGACCGGCTTTTGCCCTGATGCGGGTTCTCATCGCAACGATGAACACGGGGAAGCTTCGTGAATACGAGCGGCTCTTGGCGGAGGTACCTGGGCTCGAGCTCGAGACGATGGCATCGCTCGCCAAGTCGGTCGATGTCGTCGAGGACTGCGACACGTTCGCCGGAAACGCGAAGAAGAAGGCGACCGAGATCGCAGCGGTTGTGGGGATGCCTTGCCTTGCCGACGACAGCGGACTCGAAGTGGACGCGCTCGGTGGGCGGCCGGGCGTTCGGTCGGCGCGGTACGCCGGGCGGGGCGCGACGGACGCTACGAACAATGCGAAGCTGCTCGACGAGCTGAGCGACGTGGCGGACGAGT
>CBESWY010000334.1:0-3022 GCA_965533395.1 uncultured Myxococcales bacterium | reverse complement strand
TGTTCTTGAATGTACGTCCAGGCACGCGCGATGGCGTCGGCAAAGGCGAACGCGCTACGCGAGGCTCGAAACGACGCGATGCGTGCATCGTCGGCCTGATGCGCTTGGTTTCGGGCATGCGCGACGAGCTTGGTCCCTTCCTCCCGCATCAGGTCGACGCCGCCGACGTGGTCGACGTGCCCTTGGGTGAGCAGAATGTAGCGAAGCGGACTCTCATCGATGGCGTCGTAGTTCCGCTTGTGAATCGGCGCCTCGAACCCCATCCCGGTGTTGACGACCACGCGCCCTTCGGGCGTTGTTATCAAATACGAGTTCGAAAGCCCCTCCGAGAGATAAATGAAGTCGTTGATCTTGCGAGCCTCGGCCTGCGAGGCCGGCTGAATGTCGAAGCCCGAGGGGCGGGAGCGATAGAGAGGCGTCGCAGTCATGGTCTTTCCGAGGACGGTGCGTCCGAGGATAGCTGCGCTCCGAGAGCCGTGCTAGAGTCAGCCCTCGCTCGGGGCGCCGCGTTGGGCTGAGAAGAACCCGTCGAACCTGATCCGGCTCAAACCGGCGTAGGGAAGCGAACCATCGGTTTCTTCCCTACTGGAGAAGCATGATGACTGATTTCAAAATCCCTCTGCGCGGCGCCCACAATCCGTCCACCGAGCGCGCCGGCACGACACCCGGTTCGTTTGCAAATGCACCGGACATCGGCGGCCCCCGAACGTTCTCCTCGCCGGACACCCCGGGCATGCCGCAGCCAAGCGACAAGAGCGCCTGGGACTTCATGCCCGCGGACTGGCGCTTTGAAGACGGTCGCTGGCAGCCGCCTGCCGGCTTTGTGCCGCTGACCCAGCTCGAGCATGCACGGCTCGGGATCGTGACGCCCGAAATGAAGCGCGTCGCCGAGCGCGAAGCACACCTCAGCGCCGAGCAGGTGCGGGACGAGGTCGGCGCGGGCCGAATGATCATCCCCGCCAACAAGGTCCACCTCGGCTACGATCTCGATCCGATGTGCATCGGTCGGGCGGGCCTCACGAAGGTGAACGCGAACATGGGCGCTTCACCGGTCTCTTCAGGCACGGACGAAGAGGTCGAAAAGCTGCACTGGGCGGAGCGCTGGGGCGCAGACACGGTGATGGACCTCTCGACCGGTGGCGACCTCGACGCGACCCGCGAGGCGATCATCCGTCATGCGCGCGTGCCGATCGGCACCGTGCCAATCTATTCGATGATCATCGGCCGCAGCATTGAAGAGCTGACGCTCGACGTCATTCTCGAAAGCTTGCGCCATCAGGCCCGTCAGGGGGTCGACTATTTCACCATCCACGCGGGCGTTGCGCGTGAACACCTGCCCTTCATTCGCAAACGATTGATCGGCATCGTTTCGCGCGGCGGATCCCTGCTTGCCAAGTGGATGCTGCACCACGGCCAAGAGAACCCGATGTATACGCACTTCGAGGCGATCTGTGACCTGATGCGCGAGTACGACGTCTCGTTCTCGCTCGGCGACGGCCTGCGCCCGGGCGGCCTGGCCGACGCGACCGATGACGCGCAGCTCGGTGAGCTCGATCGCTTGGGTGAGCTGACTGAGCGCGCCTGGCGACGAGGCTGCCAGGTCATGGTCGAAGGCCCCGGCCATGTGCCCTTCGATCAAATCGAATACAACATGAAGCTCCAACGGCAGCGCTGCCACGGAGCGCCATTCTACGTGCTCGGCCCCCTCGTGACCGATGTCTTTCCCGGCTACGACCACATCACCAGCGCCATCGGTGCAACCTCGGCCGGTTACCACGGCGCAGCGATGCTTTGCTACGTGACTCCGAAGGAGCACCTCGGCCTGCCCAAGCGGGACGACGTCAAGCAGGGCTGCATTGCGTACAAGATCGCGGCCCACGCCTCGGACGTAGCCCTCGGCATACCAGGTTCGCGTGACTGGGATGACGACCTCACCCGCGCGCGTGCTGCCCTGAACTGGGAAAAGCACTTCGACCTGGCCTTCGACAGCGACACCGCCCGAGCATTTCACGACGAAGACCTCGACGTGGACACGGACTTCTGCGCCATGTGCGGGCACGATTGGTGCTCGGTGCGCATCTCGAAAGAAATCGTCGAGTTCGAGTCGGGCAAGGCGGACGGCTTCGAGCGCGAGAAGGTGATGAAGTCTCCGGCGCTCACCACCGATCAGCAAGAGATTCTCCGTACGCGCGGCCATCTCTCGCCCGAAGAGATCCACCGCCTTGCGGGCAAGACGAAGAACGCCGTTGGCGCCCCGGAAAAGGCGGCGTGCCACAGCGACGTGGTGAAAGACGAGACGGAGGCTTTTCGAGTTCAGGGGCAAAAGCTGCTACAGTTACGGCGCAAGGGGAACGAGGGAACGCCACGCGCATAGCGGCGCTCGAGGAGAGGTAAAAAGATGGGGAAGAATCTGATCGCAGTCTTGATGATCGGCCTATTGGCTATCGCGTTTGGTTGTTCGAAGGAGTCCGGTGGGACCACCGCAGCGTCGCTTGCTAGCTTCGAATTTCCGCTCGAGTCCACCGACGTCGCGACCGGGTCCGAGGTGTATGCCGAGTTCTGCGAAGGCTGCCACCCGGGCGGCGAGGCGGGCGATGGCCCGAAAATCGCCGGCGAAGGTGACACACCCGCGGAGTTGCGCTGGAGGGTTCGCTCGGGCGGCGACGACATGCCCGCCTTCGGCCCCAACAAGATCAGCGACGCCGACCTCGAGGCCCTCTTGGCCTTCACCGAGACTTTCGGCGCCGTCAAACGCTAGCGCGTGGCGACGGCCGTCAGCAGACGCCGTCCCTAGGGCAATGTCTTTCGTGCGAGCTCGGCGGGATTGTCCCCGGCGCGAAGCGCTTTCATCCAAAATTGGTAGCCCTGCGCCTCCGCCTCGATGAGATAGTCTCTCAGCGGCGACCTACCCCAGGAGTTGTCGCCAGCAACACCGCGTTGGGCACGGTCCAGGTTGAGATGCACCAGTCCATCCGCCACGAGCTCGTACGGATGTTTCGCGTCGTCGAAAGCCTCGACGGGA
>CBESWY010000333.1:0-3027 GCA_965533395.1 uncultured Myxococcales bacterium | reverse complement strand
TGGGCGACGATCTTGCGTATCGCAGCGGTAGCAGCGTCCTGTTCGCGGTGTGTCGCGCTTTGCTCCATTTCTTGCCTCAGGGTGTCGAGCGCCGCCTCTTGCTGAGCGGCGAGATCCTTTTCCACGCTCGTGCGGGTGGTATGCACGTACGGGTTATCGATGCCGGCGATTTCCTGGAGGGTGCGCCAGAGGTGAAGGCGCTCCGAGCACTGCAAGGCAAGCCCCGCGGAGACGACTTTGCGAACGACGTTGCGGTCGTTGCCCGGGAGCGAGATGAAAGGAAGCTTGCCAACGCGCTGCGCTCGCGTCAGCTCCAGGTAGTCGGTCAAAGAAACCAGTTTGTCGTCGGTCGCGGGCGGGTCGCTGAGGTCTGTGGCGAAGTCCGGCTCAGAGGCGGCGAAGTGGGCAAAGGTGTAAGGCTCTTCGATTTCAATGGCTTGCCCGTCGGAGTCGCGGGCGGGGAGGGTGTCGCTGGTCCAAAGCGTATCGGGCGATGGATTCGAGGAGAGGTCAAAGCACAGGACGAACCGGTTGTCGCGATCCGGATCGTAGGTGCACATCGGGAATGCCCGGGCGCGGACGGCACGTTCGGCGCGACTTTCAAACGCCGGCTGCGCCTCGTTTTCCCGTTTGCTGAGCACCGAGATCACGCCGGGGCGAGGGGCGGAAAGGCCGTCGAACAGCTGCCTTTGAAAATCCGACGCGGCCGCACAAGTCTGAACGAAGTAGACGCCGCGCATCGCCAGCGGCAGCGTTTCGATGGTCATCGTGGACGGCACGCCGGCGTCAATCGAAGTGGAGCGCGCGTCGCGGAAGCTCGATCGGAGAGCCGCGACCTTGATCGGCATTCCGCTTTGGAGCAGCGACATCAACTTTCGCAACCGCTCACCACGGTCGCCATCGAGGGGCGCCATCACGACAATGGGAGGACACGAACGGAGCTCAGCTGGGCCGAGCTGGCGCCAGGTGAAGTCTGCAAAGGCGGCGTCGTGAATTTCAGAGTCGTATTTGCCGCGGAGCTCGAGCTGAGCGATGCGCAGGGCTCGAAACGCCTCGGCGCACCGATTGAAGTGTTCCTCGGCGAGCGCCAGGATCTCGCGCTCTTCGTTCTCGATTTCGATAGAGACCGGATCGACTTGGCCGGTTGACCAGGCATCCTTCAGCTCCGCCAGCGTTCCAATGAGCGCATCGACGCGCTGGAGCCGACCCGGTAGCATCGCACGCGAGCGAGTGCCACCGTCGAGGATGCGCGACAAGGAACCGATGTCCATGTTGGTTGCCGCCAGGGGCCCGAGCGCGCGCTCGAGCTGCTCAGGGTCGTGCCCGTGCCGATGATACTCGTCGAGGCGGACGAGCGCCGTAAGCTCACGAATGCTCTCTTCAAAAGCCTCTTCGAGAGCGACGCGATCGTCGCGCCAAACGTCTTGGACAGCTTGTAGGACCTGCTCTTTCATGACGGTCACACGGATTAGCCGACTGTGTAACGGTCCATCGCGGCGTCCAAACGCTGCAGGAAGGTCCGATGGTCGGGCCGCTCCTGGCGTTGCCATCGAATCTCTTCATAGGAAGGGACATCGGGGTCTTGATAAACGAGGCCCATGGGGCAAGGGTCTACCGACACTGCGACACGTTGAGCTTCGTTGATGTCGCGATGGTCGTGCGCCTGAACCGGGCCGCGCGACAAGAGCGAGGGCTGAACGGGGATGCCGTCTTCGTGGTCGAGGAACACGACCGGGAAGTGCACCCCGCCTTCACCAAACGCCTTAGGCATGAACACCGGGCAGCGCTGGAGGATACGAACGAAGGAAAGACCATGATGGTCCCAAGCCTTTTCGATCGTTTCGTCGAGGTGCGCAGGGAGCCAGGTCGCGGTCTGGGCGACGAAGGAAACGTTGGTCATCCCCATCACCACGCTCAGAGGGTTCATCGGTTTGAGGTAAGTACCCCGCGGCGTGGTGTTGGTCTTCCATCCGTCCGGCGTCGTGGGCGAGACCTGCATCTTGGTGAGCGCATACACCTCGTTGTCGAGTACCAGCACGACCGCGTTGATGTTGTATCGGATCGCATGCAGCCAATGGTTGCCGCCAATGCTGAAACAGTCGCCGTCCCCCATGATGACGATGACCGGAATCTCGGGACGCGAGAGGCGCACGCCCGTCGCGATGGGCAAGGCCCGCCCGTGGATGCCGTGGAAGCCGTAGGTCTTGAGATAGTGGGGGAGGCGGCTCGAGCAGCCGATGCCCGAGACCGAGACGACGTTTTCCGGATCCAGGTTGTTCTTGCGCAGCACGCGCTGGAGCCCTGCCAGTACGCCATGGTCGCCACAGCCGCTGCACCAGCGGGGTCGCTCCGATTCATAGTCGTCGAGGGTGTGCGCTTCACTCGCGTGGCTCTCGACGAGGCATAACTCCGTAAGCGTAGACATCGTCAGTGGACTCCCTTGCTTGCAGCCAGCGTCGGCGCGGCGCTCGCGATTGTAGGTCGATCGTCGAGGATGCGTTTGACCTCGTCGAGGATTTCGACCGGCATGTAGGGGCGGCCCGGGACCCTTGCGATGCAGTCGATGTCCTGCAGGGTGGCGGCGCGAAGGATCCACGCCAACTGGCCATAGCGTCGATTCTCTTTTGTAATCAGCGGGTCGTCCCAATCGTCGCTGTAGTTGAGCTCCACCGTGATGATCTGGCGAAAGCGCGCGAAAATTTCATGCAGCCCCGGGGGCAGGGGACTGAGGAACTGAATGTGGAGCGAAGACACCGAGAGGCCTTCGCTGCGCGCTACGTCGACGGCTTCCTCGATGGCGCCTCGCGTGCTGCCCCAACCCACGAGAAGCAGGTCACCTTCGGGCGCCCCGTGCACACTCGGCGGGTTCAGGGTGTGCTGCAACGCGGCGAGCTTCCGGCTGCGCATGGCGTGGCCGCGCTGGTTGCGGTCGGCGTCGTAACAGGCCTTTCCATCGCGGTCGTGGTTGAGCGAAGTGGTTACGCCCATGCCACCCGGTTGACCGGGGATCAGGCGCTGCGAAAGCCC
>CBESWY010000332.1:0-3033 GCA_965533395.1 uncultured Myxococcales bacterium | reverse complement strand
GAGGTGAAGGACCCGGAGCGCAACATGCCCCGCGCGATTCTGATCGCCCTTTGCGTCACCGGGGTCATCTATTTGCTAGTCGTCCTGGTCGCAACAAGCGTTGTCGCGCCGGACGAGCTCGGAGCCTCCAAAGCCCCTCTCCTGTCCGTCGTGCAGCGCGCTACCGAAGTCGTTCCCGACCGTCTGTTCACGCTGATCGCGCTCTTCGCGGTCGCGAACACCGGCTTGCTGAACTTCATCATGGCCTCGCGCCTTATCTACGGCATGTCACGGCAGGGGCTTCTGCCCACGGCACTGGGCACGGTGCATCAGAGACGTCGCACACCACACTTCGCAGTGCTCACGGTGCTCGCGGTCGCGCTCGTATTGGCGCTCTCGGGCACGCTCAGCTATCTCGCCGGCACGACCAGCCTGCTCCTGCTTCTCGTCTTCTTCACCGTCAACATCTCGCTTGTCGTGATCAAGCGACGCGATCGCAGCAGCTCGCGCACATTTTGCGCGCCACGATGGGTCCCTCTCGTGGGCGCGCTCAGCTGCCTCGGTCTGATGCCGTTCGTGCCCCGAAGCTCGCTTCTCACGGCCGCGATCATCGTCGCCCTGGGCGGAGGCCTCGTGCTCCTGCGCGGCGCGCGTTCGGGCGCCTAGTCGTCCTTGGACTTCTTCGACTCGGGTGGAAGCGAAGGCCGGAATTCAGCTTGGCGCAGGTCGATAATCACGATGACCAAGAACAGCGCGAATGATAGCGTCCCAATACCTTGGCCGACCGACATCGCCATCATGATGGGAATCCAACCCTGGTCGAAAAGCGACCAGCTCATGAGCGCCAGGCCGATGAGGCCGAGGACGCAAGCCCACACCATGAGGCGCGACCGGGAAGCCGTATCGAGAAATTTTTCAACCTTGGCTCGAGGGCTCATCTGCCCTCGGGTGCCGGGGCTTGGAGCGCCGAATGAACTTCGGCATCCGATGGAGTTTCTTCGTCCGGTTTGCTAAAAGGATGCGCGTACCCGTGACAGCCTGCGCTGACGCAGCTCGTCTCCCCGGTGCGCAGGTCACCGAGAAGTCCGTTATGGTCCGCCACGTCGTTCCAGATTTGCCCGGTCGCGCTGTGGCATTGCATGCAGTTCTCGTTCTTGAAGGGCCGCGCGATGTGAATCTTCTCGAGAACTTCGTCGCGGTCGTACCACATCCATGCGCTCAGAAACTCGTAGACGTGGTTCATTCCACCGATCTTGGTCATGGCGTAGCCGAACATCCCGTAGTCTTTGTGGCAGACGTAACAACTCTTGTCCCCGAACTTCTGGGTGCGAGAGTGGATCGCCGCCAAGGTCTCGCTCTCAGGGTCGTTCGCGTCCTCGAGCCACATGTCCATGGTGTGGCAGCTCCCGCAAAACGACTGGTGCTCGGTCGCCGCGAGGCCCTCCATGTTGCCGATCATCGCAACCATGATCGGCAGCACGCCCACGCCGAGCATCATCACCGACTTGCCTGCGGCATCGAGCGGCGGCCTGCGGACCAAGTAGTAGAGCATGATGCCAGCGGCAACGACGGCACAGGCGAAGGCGATCCAAGACAGGGGCGATGCGTGCATGATTCAACGGGCTCGTTGCGTCCATGGCGTCCCGAGCCATATCAACATGATCCACGATCGGGTCGCAGTGCAAGTGGGCAGATGAGCCGCCCAAGGTCTTGGGCTTTGGGGCTTGCCGCAGCCCTTGCGTTGACGTTCCTGTTGCCCTTTTCCCAGGCAGTTGCCCAACCCCACAGCGTGGGCGTCGAGGCTTGGGGGCAGCTCGACCCCAACGTCGGGCTCATCGTCGTCGAAGGCTCGACGCGCAAGTATCCGTACGTCGACGCAGAAGCGCTCGTTTGGGCCGGAGCTGGCTCGCCCCAGTACGGTCTGCGCGACAATGAATTCACCTTCGAGGCGCTCGTGGCGACCCTCAAAGTCAGGGATCCGAGGGGCATCAGCGATGCAAGGCTGGGCCGGTTCATTCTGGCAACCGGCGCGGTGCGCGCTCTGCACGTCGACGGCGGCCACTTGATCCTGCGCGCGCCCTCCAAGACCCATTTCGAGTTCTTTGGTGGAGTGCCGGTCGACGGCAACGTCGAAGGGCGGAGGTACGATTGGATCGCAGGAGGCCGGGTCTCCCAGGGGCTCGGCAAGGTCGGGGTGCTCGGCGCCTCGTATTACAACCGGTACAACGCCGGTCAGCGCTCCGACGAAGAGGTTGGCGTAGACTTCGCGCTACGAGCCGCAAACTGGCTCGACATGGCGGCCAAGTTCTCGTGGGAGATCGTCAACCCGGGCCTTGCCGAAGTGCTTGCGACCGTTTCCTCGCAAACCAACGACCGAAAATTTCGCGCCGAGGTTTTCGCGAGCAAGCGCAATCCCACGCGCTTCCTGCAACAGACCTCGCTGTTCACCGTTCTGGGCGACCCGGGAATCTTCGCGACCGGCGCGAATCTTTTCTGGCGTGCCGCGCCGAGGCTGGACTTGACGGTCGAAGGGGCCGGGCGGCAGGCCGAAGACCAATGGGGTTGGAGCGGGTACCTGCGCGGCCTCTTGCGCACGGACGACGAAGGCAAGGGGAGCGTCCTCGGCGAGCTGCGGCGCATGCAGGTCGCCACGGCTCGTTGGACCGGAATTCGTCTCGCCTCGGTCATTCAGCTCTTCGAAAACGTTCACCAGACTGTTGGCCTGATGCCTGAATTCGAAGTCATCATCCCCGATGACCGCAACTCGATCACCGGCAGGGCCTGGCCCTGGGGGCGGCTTGCGCTCCGCTACCGGCACGAAAGCGGTTGGTCCTTCGCCGCAGCGGCCGAAGCAAGTGCCAATCAGGTCCAACGGCTCGACGTGCGCGGGCTGGCGCGCGTCTCTTTTCAGCGTACGTGGCACGGGCAACAATGAGGAACGTCGTCGCCATCGCAGCACTGATTCTGCTTGCCGCCTGGGCTGGAGCCTGCGCAAAGATGCTCGGCCTCGAGCAGGAGCGAGAATCGAATGCCTTCGAACACCGCGCGCACGTG
>CBESWY010000331.1:0-3034 GCA_965533395.1 uncultured Myxococcales bacterium | reverse complement strand
ACGGAGTAGTAGCCTGGAGCCCAGATGGCTTCCTCTGGGCCGTGGACGATCTTTGCGCCCAGCTTCTCGACGAACTCGTGCGCTTCGTCGACGCCTTCACGGCTGCGGGCGCGGAAGCAGATGTGGTGGAGGCCGACCCGGTTTTGGTCGAAGCGCTCGCCGCGGGTCTCTTCGGGCGCCTCTCGAATCGCGAAGCCGGTTCGACCGCCGACGCAGTAGTAGGTCCCCGGAATGTCCATGACGTTCTTCAAGCCGAGGAAGGGAAGGAGCTCAGCGTAGAACGCGCGGGCCCGATCGAAGTCGCCCACGGTCACGAAGGTATGAGCGATTCCGTTGATTTCCATGGGGCGCTCCTCAGCGAAGCTCCGACGAGCGTTTTCCGAGCAGTCGGCGCGCGACGATCAGCAGTTGAATCTGCTGGGTACCCTCGAAGATATCGAGAATCTTCGAATCCCGCGCCCACTTTTCGAGAAGCTCGGCTTCGGAGTAACCAAGGGTGCCACAGAGCTCCACGCATCGAAGGGTGATTTGATTGCCGACGCGCGCGGCCTTGGCCTTGGACATCGAGGCTTCGGTCGAGTTGGGAATCCCATTGTCCGCCATCCACGCGGCCTTGAGCATGAGCAGCCGGCCCGCCTCCCAGTCCGCTTCCATTCGGATGAGCTCGGCCTCGGCGGCGCTCTTGGCGAAAAGTGGGCCGCGGTAGCGAACCTTGACGCCCTCCTCTTCGAGAAGCGAGCGGGTGTGTTCGAGCGCGGCACGAGCCACACCAACCGCCATCCCCGCCACGACGGGCCGCGTGTTGTCGAAGGTCTGCATCACCCCGCCGAAACCCTTTTTCGCTTCGATGTCGGAGCTGCCGAGCAGGTTGTCTTTGGGAATGCGGCAGTCGGTGAGCGTGATGCTTGCCGTGTCCGAAGCCCGAATGCCCAACTTCTTGTCGAGACGGACAACCTCCATCCCGGGCGTCCCATGCGGCACGACGAACGATTTGATCGCCGCGCGTCCGAGATTTCGATCGAGCGTCGCCCAAACGACAACCGAGTCCGCCCGACTTCCAGCGGTGACATAGATCTTTTCACCGTTGAGCACCCACTCGTCGCCGTCGAGCCGAGCGGTGGTGCGGATGTTGGCAGAATCCGACCCGGCTCCCGGTTCGGTGATCGCCATCGCGGCCCAGACGCCCGCAAAGCGCTTCTTCTGATCGGCGTCGGCAACCGCGGCGATCGCGGCGTTGCCAAGACCTTGACGCGGAATGGACAGCGCGAGACCCACGTCACCCCAGCAGAGCTCCGTCAGCCCGAGACAGGTGGTCATGTTGCCGCCATTGCGAACGCCTCCGTTCGCGCCCTCCTCGCGTTGAAGCGCATCGACGCCGGCGCCCTGTGGTCCGCCGCCGGCGCTCAAGCCGTCCATGAGCGCGGCCAGCATGTCGAGCTCTTTTGGATAATCGTGCTCGGCTCGGTCGTACTTGCGCGAAATCGGCCGAAAGATGTGCTTGGCAACCTGGTGCGCCTGGTTGACGACGAGCTTGAGGTTCTTTGGAACTTCCAAATAGATCATCTGAATCCCTTACAGCAACAGGTTGCCGTCCATCACGCCAATGGAACGAAGTTGTCGATACCAAAGCTCCACCGGATGGTCCTTGATGAAGCCGGCGCCACCCAGCAGCTGGACGCCGTTGGTTCCGATTTCCATCGCCTTTTCGGAGCAAAGCGTCCGCGCCAGGTACGCTTCCCGCCGGCATTTGAGGCCAGCGTCGATCCGCCCGGCGGCACGATAGACCAGCATCCGCATCGACTCGAGCTCGATGCCGATGTCTGCCACCATGAACGCGACCGCCTGCCGATGCGAAATCGGTTCTCCAAACGCGAGCCTTTCGTTGCAATACGGAATCACGTAGTCGAGCAAGGCCTGCGAGGTCCCAAGCGCCATCGCGCCCCAGGCGATGCGAGCGCGATTCATGCCGTCGTCATACGCCGCTTTGCCTTCGGCCTTGAGGGCCGCTTCGCCTCCCAGCAGCGCTTCAGAGCCAACCCGAACCTTGTCGAGCTTCAGGCGGCCGAGGCTTGCCGATCGCAATCCCATCGCCGGCTCGTCGAGCGTTTCGACGCCTTCGGCGTCGCGCTCCACCAAGAAAAATCGGGGCCCAACCTTGGGCACCTCCGCCGCGACCAAGAACCAATGGGCCCGATCGGCCAAGGCGACCATCGATTTCTCGCCATTCAGCTCGTAGTCCGAGCCGCGCCTCTTGGCCGTGGTCCGCAGTGCGCCCGGATCGAACAATGGATGAGGTTCCACCACCGCAACGGTCGCTGCGTTGGTGTCCCCTTCGAGCAACGACGGAAGCAAGCGCGACTGTTGCTCGTCGCTCCCCCAATGGACCAGCGCATTGACGAACGACAACGGAGAGAGCGCGGCGTACGCAAGTCCCATATCGC
The DNA here is from genome assembly GCA_965533395.1 of uncultured Myxococcales bacterium. Lineage (GTDB taxonomy): Bacteria > Myxococcota_A > Polyangia > Polyangiales > Houyiibacteriaceae > SG8-38. Next base: position 593 of record CBESWY010000331.1, on the reverse strand, counting down.
CGCGTGCAAGATCTTCAACGATGAGCATTTGAGACACGGCTGACACCTGCTCGGCCGCCCCGCCGAGCACTTCGGGCACCGACATGGCAATCGCGCCGAGCTCGCTGAAGGCATCTAGAAAGCCGTCGGGCGTGGAGGAGCGATCATCGGCGCCTCGGGCCGCGGGCTGCATCACGTCATCGGCGAACCGCCGAAGGGTGTCCCGCATCAACTGCTGTTCCTCGGTGAGGCTCAGGTCGAATTTTTTCGAGCTTCGGGGCCGATCGTCGGCGCGCTTGGGCGAAAACCGCTTCGCCGCTCTGGCGGCGGTCTCCGCCGCACGCTTGGCGCCTTCGTAGACCAGCTTCTGAGCGCGATCCTCGAGTCCGAGTCGTTCGACGAGCGGCGAGTCGGCGATGCGGTTCAGCACCCGCAGGCTGCTGCCCATCATCTCGTTCAAGATCTTTTCGTTGTCCACCGAGGAAGGCTGAGCCGCGGCCCAAGGGTGGTCAATAGGTCGTCGGCAAGCCTGCAGCCGGCCCCTGCGACTCTATGCCGGCCGCCCGGCGCGGAGGTTCGGGCTTCGCCTCGTGCCGCCCGTGTATGATGCCGCG
>CBESWY010000330.1:0-3053 GCA_965533395.1 uncultured Myxococcales bacterium | reverse complement strand
GCGATGCCCGTGCCCACGCTGTGGCGAAGCTTCTTGGAGCCCGTGACATCGCTATTCGTGTCGGTGTTGATCTGTCCAAAATTCTTTGCGACACGGCCTACCAGCTCGGGGTGGAACGTGCTCACGACTTCCCCAGAGCCGAGCGCCGATGGGTTGTTCGGCACTTCTCCGTAGACCTCGCTGATCGCCACGCCGTGGGAGGCGCGAGCGTTGACCCCGCTGAAAATCCCGACGGCATACTCCAGTCCGAGGAAGCCGCCGCTCGCCAGCATCTCTGCGCCAATCTGGCGTTCGGAGCCAAACATTCGCGTCGTGGGCGCCCAGTCGACGAGCGAAAGGGCGGCAAAAGATTGAGCGCGATATCGGTCGTACGGGATCTTGAACTGGCCCACGCGAAACGTCGCGAACTTGAAGCGCGTAAACGAGAACCACATGTCGATCAGCTCGAATGCGCTCGGGGTCATGTTGATCTGAAAGCGGCTTCGGATTCGGCCGTCGATGAACGAGCTCGACAAGGTCGTTCGAATCCGGCGGAACTCGAGCGTCTCGGTTGAATTCTTCTCGACGCCCGCACCGGCGAACTGCTGGTTGTACTCGAACTCCATTTGTGCGGCGAAGCCAATTCCGATCCAGTCGTCAGTCTTGCCCACCTTGATGCGAACAGGGCCAAGCCGCATCGGCAGCTTTCGGTCAGCGGGCGCGTCGGGTTCCGCTTCCGCAAGTGTCGTCGTGCTTGGCTCCGCGGATAGGGCGTCCCCGGAATCTTGGCCAGAGTCTTCGCTGATCGAGCCGCTTTCTCTCGCGACCTGCAGGGTGCCCTTCTTCCGATTCTCCTTCTCTTCCTCCTTGGCGAGCTGGGCCTCGAGGCAATCGAGGTCGCAATCGTCCTCGTCGGTCGTCGTCGCACCGTCCGAGGCCTCCTCGCCATCCACGTCGGCAGCCGGGCCCTGCTCGGTCTCGGTCAGAGACGGCTCGCCCCCGAGCTGCGCGTTGTCTTCCCGGTCGCCTTTCGGCTTCACCAGGCGAGGGTATTTTTCTTCTGGCTTTGCTTCCGGTGAAGAGCCCGCATCCTGTGGAGTCGGCGCACCGGCATCCGGCTCCTCGGCCAGCGCGGCCGAGGCGCACCCCAGCACCATCACCACTAGGATCGATCGTACGGGGAAGCGCATCGGCACGAGGATGCCAGCCGACTGGCCCTCGAGCCTAGTTTTCCGAACCCAGTTGTCGACGCAAATCCGGCCAGTCCCGTCGAGAACTGGCCGGATTTCTTTGGTTTGGACGGGCCCGCCTAGTCGGCGGTGCTGATCTCGATTTCGGAGATCTTCTCGGCTTCGATGTCAGCAGGGCAGAACGGCATGTCGTTCCAGCCCTTGTCCGAGTAGAGCTGGGTCATGTCGGCGTAGTGCGGGGATGCGGGGTTCTGCGACTGAGAGTACGTCAGCACCGCAAAGGCATCCGGGCACTCAGTTTCATCCCAGGTGACCGTGTGGATGTAGCTGTTGCCAGCGGGGATGTTCGAATACCCCTCGCCGTCGACTAGGCGCGAGCCGATCACGCTGAACGTGGACTGTCCGGAGCCACCGTGGATAGGAGTTCTACCAACGCCGTCCCCGGTAGCCCGGTACTGTGCTTCGCCCCAAGGCAAGTCGAGTGCGACCCCCGCCGTAACGAGCCGGTCGACCGCGCCGCCTATCGAGCAGAGAACTTGCTCGACGACGGCTGGGTCATCGACATTGAGGGTATTGGGTGTGTACACCGGGTCCGTCGCGTCGAAGGGAACGGCCCAAAGGTCGGGCGTGCTTCGGACACGGGACCAAAACTCTCTCCAGACCGAAGAGCCCACGCTATCGAGGTTGTAGAGGCCATCCCAGTTGTCGATGATGCCGCACGCCGTAGCCGCGACGGCAGGATTCTCGCTATACGACGGTGCGCCGTCGTCGTCTCCGTTGCAGTCGCCCCCACTCCAATCGAGTACAGCGTCGCAGAGCGTGACGACATCGGTGCGCGTCATCTGCTCGGCAATGTCCATGTTGCTGTAGAGCATGTCCTGCAAGAGCTCGAGGTTGTAGCCCGGCGTGTCGCTCATGCCGTCGGTGGCGGCCATGCGCGCCTCGGCCTGGGTGAAGCCTTGCCTGGTGCGCAGCGTCTGCTCATAGTCCTCACGCCCGATCATGACCGAGAAACCGGTCGTCAAGTCGTCGGGGTTGCTGAGCCAGTAGCTGTCGTTCGAGTTGCCTACGTATTCCCGGTTTCGGAGCTTCGGCAGGTTTGCGTAGCCGAAAATCCCGTCCTCCGGGGCATCGTCGTCACTCCCCCATTCGCATTCGCTCTTGGAACCATTGAGCGCCGCGGCCTGCCCCGTGTTGTTGATCTGCATCGAGATGAACTGGTCATTGCAGGCGTTCAGCTTTTCCGTCGAGATGTGGGGCACGACCGAGACGTCCGCATAGAGCGCTTCTCCGGCTCGGTCGGCGGCGATCGTGTTGGTCCACGGGTTGCCGATGATCTTCAACGCTTCTTCGACATCGTCGATCGATTGCGACTTGTCCATCGCTTCCCAGTAGCTGATCGCCCGGTTGTTCGTGAGGTTCGCGTCTCGGTAGGTGAGCAGTGTGTCCGCGAGGGTCGGCCATCCGCCGAGGAGCGAATTGAGCCCGCCACCGTCAAAGACCGGCCCGTACTGCGTGAAATAGATGCTGTCGGTCTGTTCTTCGACAGTACCGTCTTCGAGCAACACCTCGATCGTGACGGGCACCGCCTCGATGTCGCGCTCCTCGCCATCGTAGAGGTACTTCATCGGATCGCCTTCAACCAGCGCAACCTCGTAGATCGAGAAGCGCTTTCCGGTCGACACGGTGTGCGACCAGGCCATGTTCTGATTGAAGCCGATGAGGACCCACGGGAGACCGGTGATGGTCGCTCCCATGGCGTCGAGCTCACCTGGTATCGTGAGGTGCAGCATGTAGAACCGAAGGTTTCCGCGCCACGGAAAGTGGGGGTTGCCCAGTTGAAGGCCGAACTCGGTCTGAGAGCTGTTCGAGCCGATGCCGTAT
>CBESWY010000329.1:0-3053 GCA_965533395.1 uncultured Myxococcales bacterium | reverse complement strand
ATGGAGGAGCACGAGATTGGGGTCGTGCTTACCGACCAACGGATGCCGGGGATGACGGGGATCGAGCTTCTCGAGAAGGTCGAAGTCGAGTACCCGGATGCGATTCGGCTTTTGATCACGGCTTACTCCGACCTGCAGGCCGCCGAAGATGCGATCAACCGCGGGCACGTGCGGCGCTACATGCGCAAGCCTTGGGAGCCGGAGACGCTGCGCGCCGAGCTTCGAGATGCGATCGATCTCTACTCTCTCAATGCGCGAGTCCGCGAGCTCGAGCAGCGCTTGGTCGAATCGGAGCGCGCCTACTCGTTCAGCGTCGTGGCCGGCGGGCTTGCCGACGAGCTCCGCAGTCCGCTCGGCTGGATTCGCAACAACCTGACCGTCATCGAAACTTCGGTGAAAGCGGCGGCGGCTGCGCTTGCCGATCCGAGCCCGAACATGACGCGTGCGCGAGGTACGCTTGCGCAGGTCGACACCGCGGTGGGCGATGCGCGCGACGGGGTGAAGCGCATTTTGGAGCTCACCGAAAAGATGGCCCAGGCGCCGGAAGAAGCGGCCATCGAGGTCGTCGACCTGGCCGACGCGGTTCGGGTCGCGCTTCGCAAGGCGGAGAACAGCGGGCTTCGGGGACGCGCACTCATCGACGTAGCCACCGGCGTCGAGCCCAAGGTCATGGCGACGCGGACCAATATCGTGCACATCGCCCTGAACCTGTTGGCAAACGCGATTCAGCGGGCGGCGTCACGGCCGGGCGGCCAAGGGGTCGTACGGGTTACGACGGCCATGCTTGGCGACGACGCCGTGCTCGACGTCTCGGACAACGGCCCTCTACTCTCGGCAGAGCAGATGGAAACCGTGTTCAAGCCTTTTGGCGTCGGTGGACGCTTGCATGGCGCCGGCGTCGGCTTGGCGATTTCGAAGCGCATCGCCGAGGAGCTTGGCGGCCGAGTCCAAGTCAGCGCGACCGACGACAAGGAAATGCTCTTCCGGCTGATCCTGCCTAGCGTCCCGAGCGGAGCGCGCAGGACATGATCGCATCTGCGCGGCCGGTCGAGCACCAGTTCGGGCTCATCTTCGACGAGGCCGCCTGGCCGCTGGCCTATGTCCGCTTTCCGTCCAAGCCACTGAGCGACGACGGCTTCGAGTATTTCATCGAGCGCTACACGGCCATGGTCGAGCGGCAGCGCCCGTTTGCGACGATCCTGGACTCTAGGGGCCTGACGACGGCGATCACGGCCCACCAGCGAAAGCGGCTGACCGAATGGTTCGATGTGACCGGAAAGCTCGCCGGCGAGTATCACTTTGGAATTGCGGTGCTGATCAACCACGCGCTGATTCGCGGCGCGCTCAAGGCCGTGACCTGGGTGAAGCCCGTCCCGGTGCCGATCATGCCATTTGGCTCCATTGCGGATGCAGCGCCCTGGGTGCGTGAGATCTTCGGCGCACAACGGATCCCGATCACGCCGGACATTGAGATGCTGCTCGCAGGGCGAAGCTAACGAGTCGGTCGCCGTTGGCGGTCCTTGCCCGGCCGCACCATCCCGGCGCGATGGCCTGCTACTTCACGGCGTAGCCGGCGGCACGGACGACGGCTTCGAGGTCGGCCGTGGACACCGAGGCTTCGACCGTCGCTTGGCTGGGGTCGAGGGTGACCATCGCCGAGCTGACGCCATCGGCATCTCGAAGGGCGCGCTCGAGCTTGCGGACGCAGTTGTTGCAGGTGAGGCCTTCGACCTCGAGCGTGACGACGGCCGGACCGGCGGGCGCGCTGCGGCGGAGCCATGCCGTTCGGAGGTCGTCGACGACGAAGTAGACAAAGAGGCCGGCGAGCAGCACGGCGGATGCCCAGGCCCACCAGGGTTGGGCGTGCTCGTGCGCTAAGCCGCCGAGCGCTTCAAAGGGAACGAACGCGTCGTACACGTAGGCAAGCCCGACGCTGCCGAGGACGACGGTGGCGAGATAGACGGCGAGGACGCGGCCGCCAAAGGCGCGCTTCACCGCGCCGATGGTGGCGATGTTGGTGGCCGGGCCGGCCATCAGGAACACGAGGGCGGCGCCCGTGGGCATGCCCTGGGCGATCAGCGCCGCAGCAATGGGAACCGACGCGGTCGCGCACACGTACAGAGGCAGCGCGATCGCGAGCGCCGCGAGGCCGGAAACCGCGGGGTGGATGTTGGACCAACCGGCGATGGCGCCCGGCGGAATCCAAACCGTGATGGCGGCCGATGCCACGACGCCGAAGACGATCCACTTCCAAATGGGCCGGATGACGTCAACCATGTGCTCGAAGAAACCGACCGTGCTTTGTGGAGCCGGTGCGTCTTCGAATCCCTCGATGCCTTTGGCTTCGGTGTGCAGCGATTCGGTGACCGCGCCGCCCGCGAGCCCCATCACGAGGGCGCTCAGGCATTTGAAAACCGTGAACGGCCAACCCAGAAACGAAGCGCTCACGAGCAGCGAGTCGACGCCGGTTTGCGGCGTGCTGATGAGAAACCCGACCGCCGCGCCATCGCTGGCGCCATCTTTTTTGAGGCCGAGCGCTGCGGGGATGACGCCGCAGGAGCACAGGGGCAATGGCACGCCGAGCGCGACGGCCTTGGCAACGCCGCCATAACCACGAAACTGACGCCGCGCGAAGTCACGGGGAAGCAGGACATGGAGCGCACCGGCGGCCGCGGCTCCCAAGAGGAGCCAGGGCGAAAGCTGGAGCCATACCTGCCAAACCGCGTCGAGCATGGGATAGATATGGGTCTGCGCCGGCTGCCGCGCAATCCCCGAGAGAGGTCTAGAGGGAGACGTCGCCGAGGCTGTTGCCCTGATACCCAGCCGCTTGCATTGCGCTGATCAGCACGGTCGCCGGGTGCGCGCGATTGCCGTCGACGTGCTCGCCCGGGCTCAACCCGCCCGCGCGGCCGGCCATGAGCATGACCATATTCTCGACCGAGTGCGTTTGGTTCTGGGAGCTGGCGTCGTTGAGCTGTAGCCCATGGCCCGCTTCGGCCGTGAAGACGATCACGCTGTTGTCGAGCACGTTGCCGCCCGCCTCCGGCGTGCTG
>CBESWY010000328.1:0-3064 GCA_965533395.1 uncultured Myxococcales bacterium | reverse complement strand
TTGGGGACGCCAGGTCGCGCTAGATTCAAGGAAGTTGTCCGAGTGTGCTGCTGCTGCAGGACGAAGTTCCTGAGGTCGGAGAGAGCAGCGGGCGCGGGGTGCCGGCGTAGGTCTCGGCGATGCACACGTCGACGCCCTCCGGTTCGCAGCCAGCGAGGTTCGATTCGGCGTCGTCGTAGAACGTCGGAGGGTTGTGGTCCCACCAGTTGTCCCGCGCGTCGATCTGCTCGCTTCCCCAACTGCCGAAGTCCGCATAGTCGTTGCACGCGATGTCGTTGCCCACGACGATTGGCTTGGCCGCCGACCAGACGAGAACACCGACCCCGTTCTTCTTTAGGCTATTGCCCGCGATCAGGTTCGAGATCGGGGGGACGGTTTCCATCGACAGAATGCGAATCCCATCGAGTTCGTTGTGCTGAATCGAGTTGCGGATCAGCTCGGTCCCCCAGATGTCGTCCAATTGAATCCCCCAATAATTCCAGTGGATCCAATTTCGGTAGATCGTTCCGCCTTCGGCTCCGTCGTTGTCCCAGGCGTAGATCCCGCCGTTCGGATTCTCGCTCACTGTGTTGCGGCTGATGTTCCAATGCCCGCCTCCACCCACGGTGATTCCAAGGCCGCTCCGCACCACGGTGCTCCGGAAGATCAAGAGCCCCTCTCCGTAGCCGATGATTCCCCGTGATTTGTAGTCCTTGACGACCGTGTCCCGAACGGAAGAGTCTGACGCCAGCTTCAGCCCGGTGCCCGCGAACTTGGAGCTGCCGGGTCCCTGCAACACGCACCACGCGACGTCGATCGAATGAACGTCCGAATCGATCGTTGCGATGTTGCTGTTGACGCCGTCCTCGATATAGAGACCGACCACACGGGCGGCATCCGCCCCGAGGATCACCTGGATCTCGGTCGACGAGCGAATGATCGACGTCGGCACGAGGGTTCCGCGCTGGACCCCGCCGGCCGCGGTGGGCAAGGTCTGCACGAAGGCGAGGTTTCCGTATAACGCCGTGCCGTCCTTCAACTGGAGCGGAAAGACTTCGCCGGCTGCCGCGTTGTAGACACCGCGCGCGATGTAGATGGGTTCGTTGCCGGGCGTTTGGATCAGAGCCTGCGTGATCGTTCTACACGGGGAAGAGATCGGCCCGCAACCGGCCGCGTCGACGCCGATGGCGGCATCCACGTACTGGCCAGTCCCCGCAGAAAACGTACTGGCCGACGCCTCGACGATGTTGTCGTCGATGTTGCCGCCCGGGTCCATCGCGCGCACGACGAAGGCGTAGTTCTGGCCGCCGGCCAGGCCGAGTACGGTGTAGCTGGTTTCGCCCGGGGCCGCGGCATAGAGGGGCTTCGAGAAGTCCTGCGCCCCGGCACTCGTGGCCATGTAGACGAGGTAGGTAATCTCGGCTGAGCTCGCGTAGTCGTCGCTCGCTGCGTCCCACGTCAGGGCGATCGCATCACCGGCCACGCGCGTGGCTCCGGTTACGCCACTGAAGATCGGCGGCGCCGTGTCCGTCGCACTCCACAGCGTCGGCTGAATCGAATGGTTGACGTCCTGGATGTCCAGCACCGTCGCTCTCTGGTAGAGCAGCTCATTGGAAACAGCGTAGGCGCGCACGGCGACGCGACGGGCCATCCCTTTGGGCACGGTCAGAGTGGAGATCAGCGGAGGGGTGCCGAGCGGCACGGACTGCGTGAGTGTCGCCATGTGGACACCAGAGACCTCGACTTCGATGCGGGTCACGTCAGGCGGAATCTGGTTCGTCGCCCACGCACCGGAGAGATCGTCCCACAGCAGTACGCTCACCGTGAGCTGCGAAGTCGCGCCTGTCGGACCCAAGGGTTCGATTTGCCCACGAAGCTCGCCGCTCGGAAATGCCGCACTCGTGATGCTCAGGTAGCTGCGACCCGCGAGCAGATCGGCCTCGTCGCTCTCGTCGTAGGTCCAATGGCCGATCTTGGGGCTGCCCGCTGAAAGCGTATGCAGGATTGGGCCGGTGGCACCGGCCAGAGCAGGTCCGCGGATCGTGGCGGCTTGCTCATCTCCTTCCAGATCCTGGAAAGCCACGTGATAGCTCAGCACGTTGTTCGAGGTGTCGAAGGAGAGCGTCACCTGACCGCTCGCCGCGGAAGCGTTCGCCGGGACGACGTTGGATCCCGAAAGTGGTGCACCGAACGCGCCGATCATCAGGCCGTAGGTGCTGAAGTGACTGGCCTGGAACTCGATGGTGTCCTGCGCCGCATCGATGCTGGCGCCGACGACCTCGTACCAGAAGATCCCGTTTGCGAGGTTCGCGACCGCGAGGCTCTCCTCGTCGAGGCCCGCGGGCAGGGAGGCCTCGTCGTATTCGAGCCGCAGCGTGACCGGCACAGTGAAGCGAAGCCCGCTGGGTTCGAATTCGTAGAGCGTCCCGCCGAGCGCTCCCGCCGGACCCTCGGCGAGCGACGTGATTGCGATCGTCTGGGTGTTCGAGAGCGCGCCGGCAGGCACCTCGACTTTGACGCGCCCGTCATCGGAAACTGCAGTGCCCCCGTCGACCCCGATCTGGGTTCCGCTACTTCCGCCAGCGCCCGCATCTCCACCGGTGCCGCCCGTTCCGCCTTCTCCAGCTGTGCCGCCCTCACCGCCGACGCCACCGGTGCCGCCACCTGCTCCGGGATCGGCGCTGCAGCCGAGCGCAAGCGAGGCGGCCAAGACGAAAGTAAGGGTCTGGAGATTCTGATACACGGCAACGCTCCTCGTCATCGAGCTCTGAAAAAGCAAGTCCCGTGCCAGGCGAATGCTGGGGCGATTCACGCGTTCCCGGTTGCGCCCGATGAACCCATTGCGTCTTGGAAACCCAAAGCGCAGAACCTGCGCACCGAGCGTGGGAGAAGCACTTCGGAATCTGAGAGGCACGGGACTTGCTTTTTCACCGCTCGATGCAAAAGCGCGCCCTTAGACCGCGTGTTCCCGACCCACGACCGCGCGCTTGATGGCTCGGAGCGCGCCTTGATGGAGCCTTCGTAACTCCGCGGGACCCATTCGAAGGGCTTCGCACGCGCGCTCGGGTTCGACACGATCACCATA
>CBESWY010000327.1:0-3079 GCA_965533395.1 uncultured Myxococcales bacterium | reverse complement strand
CGTGAAGACGATCACGCTGTTGTCGAGCACGTTGCCGCCCGCCTCCGGCGTGCTGCGGAGCTTGTCGATCAAGTACGCATAGTGCGAGATGTGCCACTGAAGCAGCCCGGCAGACGGAATCTGGCCGCGGTTGTTCGGGTCGCCGTTGTGGCCGACCTCGTGCAAGTCGCCGCCGACTGAGGCCCAGCGCGCCGGCCGCGTGGTTCCTGGCAGGGTGCCGAGTCCATCGGCGATCGGCCGTGCGTTCATGTGAGATTGGAAGGCGGTGATTTGGAGCGATGCCGCGCGCGTGAGGTCGCAGACGAACGCCATGTGGATCAGGTCGGCGAAGATGCGGGAGCGCGTGTGCTCGTCGCTGTACCCCGAGCTGCCCGTGACCGAGCCGCTGCCGCCACCCTGATGGTCTCCACCGATCGGTGGGTCGGCGCCCGGGTCGCTTGGTACGAAGCACTGGCCGCCGACGATCGGAGGCAGGGCGTTGATTCGGTTTTCGAGGTCGCGAATCTCGTCGAAGTGGCGTTCCAGGCGCTCTTGGTCGGCACGGCCTACGTTGTTCACCAGCCTGGCGCGTTTTTCGAGCACCAGGTCGAGTACGCTTCGGCGCCCGCGCATCTCGAAATCGAAACGCGCGGCGTCTTCGTCCCCATCGGGGACAAAGCCCGTGAAGAGCGAACGATAGGCGACCTCAGGGCTGGCCTGCGCCTCGATTCGGGCGCCGCTCCCTCCACCGGGGCCGTACGAAATGTACTGCCGGCCCGCAAAGCTGTAGCCGCTGACGTAGAAGCCTGGCTGCGATCGAACCACCAAGGACCTGTGCGTCGTCTGGCCGGCGTTCAGCTCGGCGATCACCTGATCTGAAGTGATTCCGTTGCACACGTAGGAAGGCGACGTGGAGCGGGTGCCGGAAAGCAAGGGGCTGCAGCCGCCGCCGTGGAAATCACGATACGCGCCGGCCGATGGGACGGCGCTTCCATCCGAGGAGCTCGCGTTGAACGGTATCGCCAGGTTCGAGACCATCGTGAAGTCGTTGTCCATGCCCTGAAGCGGCAGAAGAGGCGTCGTGAGGGCGAAACCCCGGCCGTAGCCCGTGTCGGCGATGAAGTGACCTCCCTCGGTGACGCTTTGACCATCGATCCGGCTTTCGTTCTTGGCGTAGTTGTCGCAGCCGAGCGCCTGGCCGGCGAACAAGATCGCATAGCGCTTTGGTGCGCTTTGCGCAGCGCTCTGTCGCGCCGGAAGCATGCACTCGAGCAGTGGCAAAGACACCGCTGCGCCCGCCATGCCTTTGAGAATCGCCCTGCGATTGATCTTCATCGCCATGATTAGAGCCTTTCCTGGGCGCGTCGCGCGAAGCGCTCGGACGCGATGAAGTCGACGATGAATGCCTTGAAGTCGTGTTGCCCTGACCGAAACGAATCGACCATCTCTTGGAGCAGCTCTTGCTCGTATGAGCTGGTGGGGCGGCCCAGGGCGAAGGTCAGGAACTGCTGCACGGCGCAGGCATCGACGTAGTCGTTGTCGACCAGCAGGCGGGAGAGCTCCCCCGGCCCCGAGAAGCTGCCGACGTCGACGATCTCGCCCGAACCATCGATGACGCACTCGGGTAAGCCATCGTCGTGCTCGCGGTAGCGGCCGGCCACGTCATAGTTCTCGAGGCCGAAGCCGATCGGGTCGACGAGGCTATGGCACGATGCGCAGCTGCTCGATTGGTCGCGGTGCTCGGCGTAGCGCTCGTATTTGCAGACGGCGTCCATCGCGCCCTGCGGCGGTTGGTCGGCGTCGACGTTGGGCGGCGGCCTCGGGACGTTCTCGCACATGAATCGCGTGCGCACGAGAATGCCGCGCTGGGTCGGACTCGTATCTTCGAACTTGCTGAAGGCGGCGAGGAGGCTGCCGTGGCCGAGGATGCCCGCGCGTCCCGTGCCTTCGTAGGAGACCCACCCTTCCCCGTCGGGCGGCCGCGGAAGGCCATAGTGGTCGGCCAGGGAGTCGTCGACGAAGGTTTCATCCATGGTGAAGAGGCGCAGGTAGCTCCCGGGCTCGTCGAGAATCACGCGGTCGATGAGCGCCGAGGTCTCGCGGTTGAACGCGGCGACCAGCTCGGGGCTGTGCGGGATCGACCGGTAGCCGAGCCACATCGAATGGAAGCGATGAAGTTGATCGCGCGCTTTCGGGTCGACGAGCATGCGGAGGGCTTCGGCGCGCCGGCCCTGAGGGCTCTCCAGAGTGCCCGCGCCGGCCGCAGCAAAGAGCGCGTCGTCGGGCATGCTGGCCCACAGGAGGTACGACATGCGGCTGGCGATTTCATAGCCGTCGAGCTCGAGGAGCCCCGGCGTGTTGCCCGGCGCGCCCTGTTCGACCCGGTAGAGAAACTCGGGGTCCTGCAGCGCTGCCGTGACGGCGAGCTGAGCCGCGGTGTAGAAGTCGTTGTCGACGGCGGCGTTGTCTTCGGACGCGAATGCGAGAAGCGGCATGTAGGCGTCGATGTCTTGCGCGGTCACTTCCCTTCGGAGCGCGCGGCTCAGAAACGAATCGAGGAATGCGCGGAAGCATTGCTCGTCGCCACCGCCCGCGGGCGTGCATGGCACGAGCGCTGCACGACGGCCGGCGTCGCCAATCGCTCGCTCGGCGACTTCTTCAGCCAGCGCTTCGAGCGACGCGATGAGCGCTTCGGAGGCCTGCTGAATCGTGTAGTCGTTGTCGAACGGTCGGAACTCGTCCTCGTTCAAGAGACGCGCTGCCGGGGCGCTGTCCTCTCCTACGAGATCGCGGAGCGTGTTGTCGAGCTCGGCTTGGGAGAGACGGCGGGCACCGCTTTCGACGGCAAGGATGGGATCGACGGCGGGCGGCCCGCTTTCCCTGCTGCGGCCGATTTGGCCTGAGCAGGAGAGGAGAGAGGCCAGCGCAACGGCCCCAACGACGCGTAGGAACATCTGTTCACTATTTCAAGCGATTCCGCCGTCGTCGACTGAATTTCACCCAAAAGTGTGAACGCGCTGCGATCTTTGCCTGAGAAGCCCTGTAATTTCAGTCAGTTTCCTCGGTAGAGAGTGTCCCTCTTGGGGGGAGGAGGGCTCGG
>CBESWY010000326.1:0-3088 GCA_965533395.1 uncultured Myxococcales bacterium | reverse complement strand
CGAGCCGTGAGCACCTCGACACCGTCCCGCGTCACCAAGACGCTGTGCTCGAACTGGGCCGAAAGCGACCGGTCCATCGTGAGCACCGTCCACTCGTCGTCCATGACCTCGGTCTGGTAGCCGCCGATGTTGATCATCGGTTCGATGGTGAAGACCATGCCGGCCTTCATGCGCTTGTCTTTGCCCCGTCGGCCGAAGTGCGGGATCTGAGGCGGCATGTGGAACTCGCGGCCGACGCCGTGGCCGACATAGTCGCGAACGACCGAGCAGCCCTTGCCTTCGGCATACTCCTGAATCGCGGCACCGATGTCGCCGATACGATTGCCGTGTTTCACCTCTGCGATGCCGAGCTCGAGGCAGCGGCGTGCCGTCTCCACCACGAGGATCGCTTCGTCGCTCGGCTCGCCCACGTAGAACGTCACGCTCGTGTCACCGTGGTAACCGTGCTCTTTTGGCAGATAAGTGGTGACGTCGACATTGACGATGTCGCCTTCGGCAAGGACCTGGTCGCCGGGAATCCCGTGGCAAACGCATGCGTTCACGCTCGTGCACACGCTTTTGGGAAAGCCCTTGTAATCGAGCGGAGATGGATACGCCTCGCGAGAGACGATGTATTCGTGGACGAAGCGGTCGATCTCGTCGGTTGCGATGCCCGGGCGGATCATCTCCCCCACCGCCGTGAGGCAATCAGCCGCGAGTTGGCAGGACCGCCGCATGTCGTGAAGCATGCGCGGCGTCATGAGCTCGATGGCAGACAATGGATTCCTCAGGCGAACCGACGTACCGCTTCTAGGACAGGGCCGCAAATTGTCGAGCGAATCAACTTCTTACGGCTGGTTTGACCCTTCGCGGGGATGGCACTAGATAGCCGCTTCGAGAGGGATTTAGGCTTTTTTGATGCCAGATACGTACAACAACGTTCCGATGAGCGACTCGATGGCCGAACGAACCGCGAAGGAAGACGCGTTTTGGACGGGCCCCAAGCTCATCATCTTGAGCTTCGTGACCCTTGCGGTCGCTTTCGCGCTTCTCTGGTCGATGGCCGAAGGCATCATCGGACCAACCCAGCACGACGCCGATTACGGCCACGAGCAGCATCTACTTCAGCCGGGCGGCGGCCCGCTCGACTGAGCTGGCCGAACTAAAAGTCGAAATCGAGCTCTTTCGGCTCATCGTTCTTCAGTGAGTCGTCTTCGCCGGGTTCGAACGTGGCTTCGGAATAGAGATCGTCCAAAGACCATCCGGCCTTGTGATGACGACGCAACTCCTCGCGCTCGAACTCGGCCATGTTCTGATAGTTCTTCGGTGCTCTAGGGCGCATGTCCCCTCCCTTTTTCGCCAACTCACCATCCTAAAGTGGTATGGCAAATGACTACTTTGTCCTACATCTCGGCACACCCTACCCAGCGCGATCGAGATGGCAAAAAAACAGACGAGATTGAAACCATGGACCTGCGCTGGTAGACGCACTCCATGAGTCGGGTGGTAGCGATCGCCAATCAGAAGGGCGGCGTCGGGAAGACGACCACGGCCGTCAACCTGGGCGCCAGCCTGGCCGTGGCCGAGCAGCGCGTCCTTTTGGTCGATCTCGATCCGCAGGGCAACGCGTCGACGGGCGTCGGGATCAGCCCCGGCGATGAGGATCTGGAGGGCTCGTACGAGCTCTTGCTCGGCGAAGTCGAGACCGCCGACGTGATCTACGAAACCGACATGCCTTACCTGCACGTCATCGCAGCGACGCAAGACCTGGTCGGCGTCGAGCGCGATCTACTCCAGGCCGACGACAGCGCGGTGCGTTTGCGCAAGGCGCTCGACGCGGTTCGCGACGACTACGATTTCATCATCATTGATTGCCCACCCTCACTGGGGATGTTGACGATCAACGCCTTGACCGCGGCCGACATCGTGATGGTTCCACTTCAGTGCGAGTACTACGCGCTCGAAGGTTTGTCGCAGCTGGTGGGGACAATCGAGCGCGTGCGCGCTTCGGTGAACGAGCATCTCGAAATTCACGGTGTGGTGCTCACGATGTTTGATTCGCGCAACAACCTCGCCAACGAAGTGGCAGACGAGGTTCGGCGTCACTTTCACGTCTACGAGACAATCATCCCGCGCAACGTGCGCCTCGCGGAGGCTCCTTCGCACGGCAAGCCGGTCATCTTGTACGACGCCTCTTCGCGGGGCTCGTACACCTATTTGAACCTGGCGCGCGAGCTGCTCGATGATCTGGAGGTAGCGGCATAGTGGCTCGCAGACGCCTGGGGCGTGGCTTGGACGGCTTGCTTCCAGCGGTGCCGCCGGCCTCGGAACGCCCGGCGAAAAACACCGCGGCGATCGAGGACCTGCACCCGGGTCGGATGCAACCGCGCGGGCGAATGGGCGCAGAGGGGCTGGCCGAGCTTGCCGCCTCCATTCGAGAGCACGGCGTCCTGGAGCCGATTCTCGTCCGCAAACGGGCGTCGGGCGGTTTCGAGATCATCGCGGGCGAACGCCGTTGGCGTGCCGCGCAGCAAGCGGGTTTGAAAGCGGTGCCAGTCTTTCAACACGACCTCGGAGACGAAGCTGCGTTCGAGGCCGCACTGGTCGAGAACCTGCAGCGCGAAGACCTGAACGCGCTGGAGACGGCGCGCGCGTTTCAGCGACTGGTCGATGACTACGGGTACACGCAGGAGATCATCGCGACCAAGGTGGGCAAGGAACGGTCCACCGTGGCCAACGCCCTGCGCCTCTTGAAGCTCCCGAAGGACGTGATGGACCTCGTCGAAGACGGCCAACTGAGCGAAGGTCACGGCCGCGCCCTACTCTCGGCACCCAGCGTATCGAGCATGAAAAAGCTCGCGCGAAGCGCGGTGTCCAAAGGCTGGAGCGTCCGCGAGGCCGAGCGCCAGGCCCGCCGTGCGGCGCGGGGGGATGGCGCTGGCGCTGCTCCGAAGAAAGCCGGCAAGAGCACGAATGTGCGAGACCTCGAGCTTCGTTTGTCCCGCGCGCTGGGCTCGACGACGAAGATTCACGAAAGCGCAAAAGAGCGCGGACAGATTCGAATCAACTACGCGAGCTTCGACGAGCTCGACCGAATCATCGAGAAGCT
>CBESWY010000325.1:0-3097 GCA_965533395.1 uncultured Myxococcales bacterium | reverse complement strand
ATCCAGCGCGGCCCGGATCCCCTTCTCTCGGATCACCCTCAGCTTCAGTCCAGTCTCGGTGAGCTTGAAGAACCGCTTTCCGTACTTGCGGAGCTTCTTCCTGTCGATCTCGAAGCCTAGTCCGGGGCGCCGGAAAGGGGGAAGCATGCCGTTGGCGTTCGGCAGAATCGGGTCGATGATGCCCTCGCGAAACTCGGGGATCCACGACGGCTCTTCGAGCGGGTACTCGAGCGGGTGGCTGTTCTTTCTGTCGGCCAGCGCCATGTTCCAGTTCACGTAGAAGCCGATCCCGTTGGTCCAGGTGTGGGGCGAGTAGATGCGATCATGCTCGTGGCAGGCGTCGATGACCTTTTTCACCTGGGCCATGCCACCGGCAAAGCAGGCGTCCGGCTGGTAGATGTCGAAGCAGTCCTTTTCGAACATGATCTTGATTTCGTCCCAGCCGTGGTTGAGCTCGGCGCCGGCGATCTTGACCTTCGAAGCCTTCTTCAACGCCGCAAGGCCGTCGTAATCGTGCCAGTCGAGCGGCTCCTCGAGCCACGAGATCCCGTTGTCGTGACAGGCCGCGGCAAACTCGGTGGCTCGGTTCAGATCCCAGGCCGGGACGCGATCGACGATCGACACCAACCAGCCCTGATTCGCATCGACACCGAGAACGAAGTCATCGCCGATCCCTTTGCGCACCACTTCGATCTGGCGAATGTCCTCTGCGAGACGAGGACTCTTCACCCGCAGCTTGGCCGTGCGGTATCCCCGATCTCTCATCCGGAGCAGCTCGTCGACGCGCTGCTCGGGCGGGTGCACTTCGCCCGTCGAGAGGTAGACCGGAAGCGGGCGCGGCGTGCCGCCAAACAGCTCGTACACCGGCTTGCCCGCGGCTTTGCCCTTGATGTCCCAGCAGGCCGCTTCCAACCAGAAGTTTCGCCACCCCAAAAACCCGGCTTGCTTCAGCAAGTCCTGCACGCGATCGATGTCGGTCGGGTCGGTTCCGAGTAGATACCCGCCAAGCAGGTCCCCGAGGCCCTGCCGCTCTTTGCCCATCGACTGCCCGGCGGCGAAGCCCTCGATCCCCTCGTCGGTCACCAGCTTCGCGAGGGTGAAGCGGTTGTGCGTCTGGGGGTACCCAGGAATCCACGATGGCCAAAACGTCTGACGAAGTGGAACCGAGACGTGAAAAAGCTCGATGGACGTGATGCGCATGTTCTCTACACGCGCACTCAGGCAGCCGTTTCGGGAATTTCGGGCGTGTGAAGCTCGGAGAGCGCCGAGTCGATGTCCTCCTGGCTGAGCTCGTGTCGATGGAGCTTGCCCGAGAAGTAAGCCTCGTACGCCGACATGTCGAAGTGACCATGGCCGCAGAGGTTGAAGAGGATGACGCGCTTCTTGCCCTCTTCTTTGGCTTCCTTCGCCTCGCGAATCGCCGACGCGACACCGTGATTGGCTTCCGGCGCAGGGATGATGCCCTCGGCGCGCGCGAAGAGCACGCCCGCTTCGAAGCTCTCGATCTGATCGACGGCCTCCGCGTCGATCAGCTTGTCATGAAGAAGCTGACTGACGAGCGCACCCGCGCCGTGGTAGCGCAGGCCGCCGGCGTGAATCTTGGCCGGCACGAAGTTGTGACCCAAGGTGTACATGGGAATCAGGGGAGTCATTCCGATGGAGTCGCCAAAGTCGTAGCGGAAGACGCCGCGCGTGAGCTTCGGGCAAGACGTCGGCTCGACGGCCAAGCAGCGGATGTTCTGGCCCTCGACGAAGTTCAGCCGAAGGAACGGAAAGCTGAGCCCAGCGAAGTTCGATCCCCCGCCAAACGGCGCGATGACCACATCGGGCAGCTCGCCCGCCTTCTCCATTTGCTTGATCGCTTCTTGCCCCATCACGGTTTGGTGTGTGAGCACGTGGTTCAGCACACTGCCGAGCGAGTAGTTGGTGTCGGGGTCAGTTGCCGCGCGCTCCATGGCTTCGGAAATCGCAATGCCGAGGCTTCCAGGCGAGTCGGGGTGTTCGGCGAGGATCTTGCGACCCGCCTCGGTCTGCGGGCTGGGCGAGGGAACCACCTCTGCGCCCCAGGTATTCATCATCATCTTCCGGTAGGGCTTCTGGTCGTAGCTGATACGCACCATGTACACCTCGCAGCCGAGCCCGAAGTGCTGACAGGCATAGGCCAGCGCGCTTCCCCACTGGCCGGCGCCCGTCTCGGTCGCTATCCGCTTCACGCCTGCTTGTTTGTTGTAGAACGCCTGCGCGACCGCGGTGTTCGGCTTGTGGGACCCCGCCGGGCTGACGCCCTCGTACTTGTAGTAAATGTGCGCGGGCGTATCGAGCGCCTTTTCGAGCCCATGCGCACGGTACAACGGAGACGGGCGCCAGCTCGTGTAGATCTGTCTCACCTCTTCGGGAATCGGAATCCAGCGGTCTTGGCTGACCTCCTGCTCGATCAAGGCCATCGGGAAAATGGGGGCGAGCGCCTCGGGGCCGATGGGCTCCTGGGTTGCCGGGTTGAGCGGCGGCAACGGCTTGTTCGGCATGTCGGCGACGATGTTGTACCAGCGCTCGGGGATTTCATTCTCTTCGAGGGTGATCTTGGTTTGCTTCATGGCGTCGGGCAGCCTACCAGCGCTTTGCGTCGTAGACGACCCCTAGTTCGACGAGAAATGACGCTTGGCCTGATGAACGACTCCAAACCAGCCGAGCTCCGCCGATCCCTAGGTTTTTGGGCGCTCGTCTTCTACGGCGTCGGGGACATCCTGGGCGCCGGAATCTACGCGCTCGTCGGGAAGGTGGCGGGCGTGGCGGGGAGCGCGAGCTGGGCCGCCTTTGGTGTCGCGCTCGTCGTGGCCGGCCTGACCGCCCTCACGTACGCCGAGCTCGGGGGCCGCTTCCCCCGAAGCGCAGGCGAGTCGTTCTTCACCGAGCAGGCGTTTGGGCGCCCGGCCCTGTCGCTGCTGGTCGGATGGACCGTACTTTGCTCGGGCATTCTTTCTTTGGCAACCGTGTCGGTCGCATTCGGCGGCTACATGACCGGGCTCGTCCCGGGGCTTCCGCCATGGGCAACCGTCGTCGGCATCTTGATCTTGCTTGCGACGATCAACTTCCGTGG
>CBESWY010000324.1:0-3098 GCA_965533395.1 uncultured Myxococcales bacterium | reverse complement strand
GACCCCACGATGCGCTGAATCTCCGCGTCGGTGACCGGGCCGCACAGTCCGTCGCTGCAAAGCACGTAGATGTCCCCGATTTCCGGACGGTCGAGCACGGTGTCGACTTTCACGGTGGACTTCATGCCAAGCGCTCGAACGATGACGTTCTTCAGCGGGAAG
The DNA here is from genome assembly GCA_965533395.1 of uncultured Myxococcales bacterium. Lineage (GTDB taxonomy): Bacteria > Myxococcota_A > Polyangia > Polyangiales > Houyiibacteriaceae > SG8-38. The sequence continues at coordinate 2,936 of CBESWY010000324.1, read as the reverse complement.
TTTTGGATTTCCTCTTCGGAGAGTCGCTTCATCTTGATGTAGTCGTTCAATAGCGAGTGATCGCTGGTGAGCTGCTCCATCTTGCCGTCGCGGATTCGGTAGACGCGACTATCCCCGACGTGTCCGATCAGCACGCCGTCCTCCACGACGAGGATGCCGCACACCGTCGTGCCCATGCTGTGCATGCGTGGGTCCTTTTGGGCGGCTTCGTAGATGCGCAGATTGGCGAGCTTGATGCCGGTGATGAGGCGGTTCTCTTCGTAGCCCCGCGCCTTGTCCATCTTGTACGGCCAGGTTGCTTCTGCATCCGCGCTGGTGGCGCGAAAGAACTCGCGAAGGGTGTCGATGGCCATACCGCTGGCGACATCCCCCGACGAGTGCCCGCCCATGCCGTCGGCGACGACATACAGGTTGTCCTCGTCGGCCAGCATGAAGCTGTCCTCGTTGTGGGTGCGTTTCATCCCCACATGGGTGTCCCCAATGGCCAAGACCCGAGCCCGTGACATCTTCCCCTTCGAATCCCCTTGATTGTGAGATTAGCGACCCGGTGACGGCCAAGTCAACGAAACCGGCCTATACTCGCCCCGAGGTGCCAAGCGAACCCGAAAATGAGCTTGCCTCGGTGATCGCCAGCACGCGCGAGCTCCTGCTTTGGGAGAAGAGCCTGGGCGCCCAGGGTTTTCCAGGGCCGGAGCCCGCGACGCCGCTTCCGGGATCGGCCGGTAACTCCGCGCGTTCCGGGGCGATTCAGGACTGTCGGGCTCGCCTGCAGGTGCTGGCCGACGAAGCTGCCGCCTGCGCGCGCTGCGAGCTCAGCAAGGGACGCACACAGAGCGTCTTCGCGCGAGGAACGCCCGATACCGACCTGGTCTTCGTCGGTGAGGGCCCCGGGTATCACGAAGACCAGGAAGGCCTGCCCTTCGTCGGGCGAGCCGGACAGCTCCTCGACCGGATGATCACCGCGATGGGCTACCCACGCGACGGCGTCTACATCTGCAACGTCGTCAAATGCCGCCCCCCCGAAAACCGGACGCCCCTCCCGAGCGAAGCCGCGGCGTGCGCGCACTTCCTCGTGCCACAGCTCGAGCTCGTCGAGCCAAAAGTGATCGTCGCGCTCGGCCGCTGCGCCGCGGAGAACCTGCAGTGCGTGCCACCCGCGGGCCGCTGGCGAGGCGTTTGGGGAGAGTGGCGAGGCGTGCCCGTCATGCCCACGTATCACCCGGCGTTTCTGCTCAGGAGCCCGCAGTTCAAGAAGCCGGTCTGGGAAGACCTGCAGGCGGTGCTCGGCGTGCTCAACCGAGACGTGCCGAAACGCGACCGCTAAACGCGCCTACTGCTTACGACAGGCGCCGAATGCCTTCGGATCGCTGTACGGCGAGTCGCCGCTGGTCTCTCTGTGCTCGGTCATGCCCGGCCCGACGCTCAGCATGACCGGCGGCTGAGGATCGGCGTCGGTCCAGACCGAACACTGCAGCCAGTACTCGCAGTCGTTCTCGACGTACACGTGGTGCTGATAGTTCGAACCCATCTTCTCGGCTTCTACCCAAACGCGATAGCAGCTAAGTGCGCTGGCTTCGCTGCCGCTGAGCCGCGGTGCGACGGACGAGAGTAGCGCGAGCACCAAAGCTCCGCCCGAGAACACGCCAATGACGGTTTTGATCATGGGCGGGAGTCTGCGGCACCGGCGACGATCATGCCAGCGAAGCCCCGTGGCGACGCAGTCGCTCTACGGGGTACCAGCGAAGCCCCGTGGACGGCGCGAGGCGTCGTCTCTACGGGGTCAGCGCCGGCGGTAGGCCTCCCAGGCGCGGAGCAGCTCCCAGCCTCGCAGCGGAACGTAGACGAGCTCACCCGGCCGCATCCGTGCCGCTTCACCAAGGCGCGAGCCGTTTGGGCTGCCGCGTCGAAGGTCCATCAACTCGCGAAAGCTGAGCCCAGGGCGAAGCTCGGTCGGCGGCTCACGACCGGCTGCCAAATGCGCAATGGTGGCGCGTCCGCAGGCCGCGCATCGGCTGCAGGGAGGATCGGTCCCTTCGTAACAGGAGTATGCGTACTCCTCGAGAAGCTTCGGGGGAGTCGCCGCGATCAGTCTAGCCTTGGTCCAATGGCTGAACGGTCGGCGAACCCGATACCCGACCCCAGGCTGCGCGAGGCGCATCGCCAAGCTGGTCGCCAGCGTAAACGTGAATCGTTTGTCTGGCGCCCAGTCTGCCGGGGCTGACATGACGATGTCGTCGTAGCCGAGCGCCGCCGCATGGACCGCCATGACCAGGTTCCGAAGGGGCACCCAGCCGTCGTCCTGCTCTTGGCCTCCGAGCCAACGCATGTCTTGCACAGGCAGCAGTTGCGGAAACGACGCGCGCAGCTTTTCGTAACGGGCCATTTCCGGACCCGTGTACCGCGACGCCACGTCGAAATAAACGGCCGCCGGATGCCCCAGCTGATGCCAGGTGCTCAGGCTGTCGTAGCCCATGCTGAGCAGCACGATGGTGCGCGGCCGCGCCGCACCGGCCATCGGTCAGTCGCCCCGGTACGAGCACCCCGAGGTGCAAGTTTCGCTCACCTCGATGCAGCTCAGGATGGGCAGCACCGGTTTCAAACGGCGCCAGATCCATTCGGCCAGAACTTCGCTGGTCGGGTTTTCGAGGCCCTCGATCTCGTTTAGGTAGTAGTGGTCCAGGCGATGCCGAATCGGGTCGCACGCCTCTTTGATTTCGGCGAAGTCGACGACCCAGCCAAGCTCCGCATCCGCCTCGCCTTCGACACAGACCCGAACCCGATACGAGTGGCCGTGTAGGCGCTTGCACTTGTGTCCTTCGGGCACGTTGGGAAGCAGGTGCGCCGCTTCGAAGCTGAACTCTTTCCAAATCTCCATCGGACGGGCAGTCTGAGTGCTGCGGCGAGCCAGCGCCAGTGTCGCCCCGTAAAGTCGATGC
>CBESWY010000323.1:0-3103 GCA_965533395.1 uncultured Myxococcales bacterium | reverse complement strand
AAGGTAGAGGGCAACGAGCAGCACACGAGGAGCCTCGGCGGCACCGATGTCCGCGCGCAGGCGTATGTTTGGGACCTGTACGACCCAGACCGCTCGCAGTCCCCGGCGCAGCGTCGAGGCAACGCGCTGGTCGACGCGACCGACGCCGACTTCGACAAGGCCTTGAAGGACTTGGCGCAAAAGCACGAGAAGGACCAGGGAGCCGGCCTTCGTATCCTGGCGCCGATTTCGAACAGCCCGTCGTTTCGCCGCATGCGCGACGAGGTGATCGCGAAGTTTCCGAAGGCACGCTTTCACACCTACAGCGCGATCAACGACGACAACGCACGCGAAGGCGCGCGCATCGCGTTTCAGGGCTCGCCGTACGCCCCGGTGTACGACTATTCGAAGTCGGCGGTCACGCTGTCGCTGGGTTCGGACTTCCTCGGCTCCGAGCCAGGGTCCGTCGCGGCGGGTCGGCGTTTTTCCCACACGCGCATGCTCGGTTCGGCCGCCGGAACGATGAGCCGCCTCTACGTGCTCGAATCGAACTTCACGGTGACGGGCAGCATGGCCGACCACCGTCTACGAATCCCACAGGCGGACATCGAATGGTTTGCCCGCGCTCTGTTGATCACACTCGCGGGTCGCGGGGCGAACGATCTGAAGCCCATTGCCGATCTCGTGAGACGCGCCGACGGCGCGGTGGAATCAGACGGGATCAACCTCGAGTGGATCGACGCGGCTGCCGACGACCTCATCGCGAACCGGGGCCGCTCGCTCGTGATTCCAGGCGCAGGGCAGCCCGCGCGCGTGCATGCGATCGCGGCCGCGATCAACGCTGCGCTCGGCAACTTCGGAAGAACCACGTTCTTTGGTCCCGTCATCGATCCCGACGACGCGGCCAGCCGCGCCAGCATTTCGGACCTCGCCAAGAGTGCCGATGCGATCTCGTCGTTGATCATCCTCGGCGGAAACCCCGTCTACGATGCGCCGGCGGACGTGAGCTTCGCGGAGCTTCTCGGCCGGGAAGGGCTCACCTCGATCCATCTGGCAACGCACCGCAACGAGACCTCGGAGCGATGCAGCTGGCACGCACCGCTTGCGCACGAGCTCGAGGCTTGGGGCGATCAGCAGGCACTGGACGGCTCTGTGACGATCCAGCAACCGCTGATCGCGCCACTCTACGGCGGACGCAGCGAAATCGAGCTGCTTGCCTCCGTCGCGGGCGAGAAAACCGACTCTGGTCACGACATCGTTCGCGAGACTCAAGCGGGGCAGCTCGACAAGGACACCAAAGCCCTCCTCGATTACGGCGTACCGGCTACTGATTTGAGCAGCGACGTCATCTGGCGGCGCGCGCTTCACAGCGGGATTCTCCTGAGCCCCACACAGTCCAAACCGCCGGTGAACGTAGCCACGGTGGTCGAAGCTCTGATCACCTTCCGGACGCGTAGGCCCGTCACCAAGGACAATCTCGAAGTCGTCTTTGAACCCGATCCGGCTCTATGGGACGGCACCCACGCCAACAACCTCTGGGCGCTGGAACTGCCAAGCCCCATGACCAAGCTCGTCTGGGACAATGCCGCGCTGATCTCGCCGACCACGGCACGGGAGCTCGGGGTAAAGAACGGTCAGATGCTTCGCCTGAGCAAGGGCGAGGCCAAGGCCGAGATCCCGGCCTGGATCGTACCCGGACATGCGGACCACTCGGTGACCTTGACCCTGGGTTGGGGCCGAACCGCAGCGGGCCGATACGGCAATGGCAAGGGCTTCGATGTGAACCCGCTTCGAACATCCGGCCAAATGGACTTCACCGATGGTGTGACGGTCGAACCGCTCCGCGAAACCTACAGTCTGGTGCAGACCCAGACGCACGATCGCATGGAAGGCCGCCCGATCGCGATCGACGCGACGCTCGATGAGTACAAGAAGGAGCCAGACTTCGCTTCCTACCGGTCCGTCGATCCAGTGAGCACCCCACCGCTGTGGAAACAGGTGGACTACAGCGAAGGTCACAAATGGGGGATGACGATCGACCTCAACGGGTGCACGGGTTGCAACGCCTGCGTCGTCGCCTGTCAGTCGGAGAACAACATCCCCGTCGTGGGCAAGTTCGAAGTGGAGCGGGGTCGCGAGATGCACTGGCTCCGCATCGACCGGTACTTCGTCGGTGACGACGAGAACAATCCCGAGGTCGCGGTGCAGCCGGTCACCTGTCAGCAGTGCGAGGAAGCGCCCTGCGAGAACGTCTGCCCAGTCAACGCGACGGTTCACTCGCCGGAGGGCCTCAACGACATGGTTTACAACCGCTGTGTGGGGACTCGATACTGCGCGAACAACTGTCCGTACAAGGTTCGACGCTTCAACTACCTCGACTGGCACGGCCACCTGGACGACAAGTTTGGTTGGTACGAGGACTTCCCGGAATCGAGGAAGCTCCAGTTCAATCCCAACGTCACCGTTCGAATGCGCGGCGTCATGGAGAAATGCACCTATTGCGTGCAGCGCATCGAAAAGGGGAAGCTCTCGGCAAAGCTCGACGGCCGCACACTCCGGGACGGCGAGATCAAGAGCGCCTGCCAGCAGGCCTGCCCGACCGGGGCCATCACGTTCGGCGACCTCAACGACCCGAAGAGCCGTGTGTCGAAGTTGGCTGCCGTCGACCGAAACTACAAGCTGCTGGCAGAAATCGGCACGCGTCCGCGCACGTCGTTCCTGGCACGCATCCGGAACCCAAACCCCCAGCTGAAGGGAAATGGGTAAGAACCAATGAGCTACGACGCACCCATCAAAGAGCTCGGCGAGACGTCCCTTCTGCCCGAAGGCACGACCGCCAACGACATCACCGAGACCATCGCTGGCGTCACGGAGAACCCCGCCCCACGGGGTTGGTGGCTCCTGTTCTTACTCTCGCTCTCCGCCCTTGGTGTGATGAGCGCCGCGCTTGCGTACTTGTTCGTGCAGGGCGTGGGGGTCTGGGGCAACAACGCACCCGTCTACTGGGCGTGGGACATCACCAACTTCGTCTGGTGGATTGGTATCGGTCACGCTGGCACGCTGATCTCCGCGATTCTCTTCTTGTTCAGGCAGAAGTGGCGAACGAGCATCAACCGCTTCGCCG
>CBESWY010000322.1:0-3113 GCA_965533395.1 uncultured Myxococcales bacterium | reverse complement strand
CGCCGTGGTTAGAGGGTTCGTAAGCCGAGTTTTGTAGACCGCGCTCGTCGCCGAGACGCGGGTCGTGATCATTCTTCTGGGACCGATGTCGCCATCGGCCTCGAGCGACGCTACCCGGAGACTCGGGCGGACCGCCCTCGACGCCTCCCTATTTCGTCTTGCTTCAGATGGGGTTTGCCGTGCGACCGACGTTACCGCCGGCCCGGTGAGCTCTTACCTCACCCTTTCACCCTTGCCGCGCGGCCTTTCGACGGCGAGGCGGTTTGCTTTCTGTGGCACTTTCCTCGGGGTCACCCCCACCAGGCGTTACCTGGCATCCTGTCCTTTGAAGCTCGGACTTTCCTCCCGTGTGCACATGCACACCAGCGATCACGTGAACCGGTCTAACCGGCAGAGGGTAAGGCCGGTCCACGGCGCTTGCAACTACGCCGGTGGATGGGCCGCCGAGGCGGGCGAAGACTCGGGAAGCGGGTGCTGCACGACGTCGATGAGAATGTAGCTCAGCGCGAGGAGCACGGCGACGGTCTCCCAGATGTACTGCTCGTCGTACCAGCCTATGAAAAACTGCAGGATCAGCCCTGTGATCGTCATCAAGATGAGCGCAACGGAATAGCGCATCCGTTCGATCGCGAGCGGAGCCATCAAGATGACGAAGCTGTAGTAATAACAAGTCAGCTCGAAGAATCCGATGACGAGAATCGTACTCCCGGCGAGCACCGCCCAAGGCGCGAGACGGCGGCCTGCAAGCGCGAGCAAGACGAACATCCCGAGGAGGAGCAGCCCGTGAAGCCAGCGCCTATCGTGCTTGATGTCCTTGCGAGCTTGTTTCCATTTGGCCCAAGGGTCTTCGAGGCTCTGGTCCTTGGTGAAACGGCCCACCGTGCTCGGCTTGTACGAGAGAATGGTCGGAAGCCCCATGTGGTTGGTGAGCGGCGTATCGCGGTGCTTGAAGGTGTTGGTGAGAAACTGGGGGTGCGCGTCGAACCCGTTGACGGCAATGCTTGCCGAGCAAAGCACCGCCAGGCCCAAAATGCCGCCGATGATGAACCGCTTGTCGCTGCTATCGAGCCAGGGGCGTTGGATCTTCTTTCGACGGATGAAGCGATCGACGACGCTGGCGATCGGACCGCCAGCAAGCGCGGCTGGAAAGAGTCTCAGGAGCGCGCTCCACGACAGCGTGAAACCAGACAGCAGCGGGTAGCCACGCTTCAAGAGCGTCACCGCAGCAACCGCCATGAAGAGCCACGGCACGCGCGCGAAGCTGCCGCCAGTCCAGAAGTAGGCCCACGGGTAGCCCGTCCCCCAGACCAGCACCGAAAGTGCGGTCGCGCGGAGACCGAACGCCCAGAGAATCATCAGAAACGCGCCGGCGTAGAGCGCGAGGTCGATCATGGTGTAGCGCAGAATCCGCTTGCGAAACGTCTTCAGGTCACTCGGTTCGACCCGATCGGACGAGACTTTGGGAATCTGTTCCTGCCAACCGATGTTGGTGAGAAACGCGGCGACCATGTTGGAGATAGGGCTCGCGTTGTAGCCATGGTCCATCAACATGTCTTTCCACCAACCCGACCCCATCACCGTCCGAAATGCGCGGGTGTCGTAGCGAAACGCCTCCCAGCGCTCGGGCGAGAAATGCTCCGCACAGGTCTTCTGGTAGCGAAGGGCGTCGTCCTTGCTGATGTAGTGCAGGCGGTTGTCGCCGAGGTCGCGGATTTTTCGCTTTCCCAGGTCCGCTTCGCCGCGTTCCTGGTAGTCGGCGGCTAGCACGCACTGGTAGAGCCGCTCGTACTCGTTCTCTTCGAAGTACTTGGAGCCGACGTAGTAGTGAAACGTATCCCAGTAGTGGACGACTCTGGAGCTGTGAAACACGCCGAAGTTCACCCAAGCGGTAGCGCTCGCGAGAATCACCCAGAGAAGCGCGCCGCGCACCAGCCATTGGCGAACCTCCTGGCTCTGGCGGACCAGCCAAAACCCGCGCGCCGCCCAGGCCAGCACGAAGGCGCCCAGCACGTAGACTCCCCACTCCGCAAACCAGGGTGCAAGCCTTGCGCCGTACAGCCGATACCCTGAAACCGCGAGCATCGCGATCGAGAGCGCCGATGCGACCCAAAGCGCCTTCCTGTTTTCTTCGAGGCGAAAGAGCGCAATGAAGAACAGCAGGCCGAGCACCGCGATCGCCAACCGATAGCGGTGGTCGCGCTTCTCGACGATCTTCTTCCACCACCAGCTAGACGTTTGCTTAACTTGGACCGCAGGCGGCCACGCGGAGGGCGTCTCACAAAAAGCGAGGACTTCGCTGAGGCTGTAGAAGGTATCGCCACCCCGCGCGCTGATGCGGAGGTACCGGCCCTCGCCGTTCAGGCTGCGGCTGCCGCGCCGCCGCATCCCCTGACCGGAGGCAGGGTCCGCCACCCAGAGCGGGGTGAAGCTCCGGCGGTCGTCGGAGAGCTCGACGACGTAGTCGTCATTGTTGTCGCCCTGAAGGTCGAACGCGGTTACGCTGGTGGTCGCGCCCAGATCATACACGACGTAGCTGCTGGTGTCCGCCAAGACCGAGGTCAGCTCGCTCTGCCAGGGTTCCCCTTCCCCTGCGACGAAGCCGTCGGTAAGCCGCTCGGCGTGCGTGACGCCGGGTCGAGCGAGGGGCGACTTGCCCGCAAGGAGGTTGCCAGAGGGGCAGGCTACGTCCTGAGCCGCCGCCGGCGCAGCGCTGAACAGGAAAGCCAGAGAAAGAAGGACGATTCGATTCACGACCGCGCGCACCGTACGCAACGGAGTCGCCGCTGACAAGTGCCCGGCCACCTACTCGAAGGACCGGAGATCGACCTTGAAAATGCGGTACGGAGGAACGGGTTCGAGGCCCGTTAGAACCTTCGTGATGTCGCTGTAAATCGCGTAAAGCGCGCCTTCGGCGGGGCGGACGGTGGAGGTGCCAGGAACCGAGACCTCCGGTGTGGGGGGCTCCACCAGCAGAGCGGCGGTCGCCCAATCATCCTCGCTGCGGAGGCGAGCCACATTGCCGGCGCCGACCATGGCGATGTACAGATCGCCGTCGAGGAAGCTCATGCCGTCGGCGAAACCTTCGAGCGCCGGTGTGGTGACGATGCCCGCGA
>CBESWY010000321.1:0-3147 GCA_965533395.1 uncultured Myxococcales bacterium | reverse complement strand
GCGAGTGCCAAAGCGACGCCTGAACACCACACGTCGAAGTGATTTTGCGAAGCCTGCGGACGCGATTTGGGGGTTCGTGAAATAAACCGCTAGGGTGAGTTCTGCATTAACTTCCGAGGGGGTGGAAGGATGTTCAGGCGACCTAGCAAGACGATCGATCTTCGCACGCAGCTCAGTCAGGCACTAAAAGCCGATCGGCTGCACGAAGCGCTCGATATCTATGAGCTGATCGAGAAGCAGTTGAAGGAGGAGCCCCGCTGGTCACACCGACGAGGCGATCTGCTGCAGCGCTTGGGACGCAAGGCCGACGCGGTAGTCGCGTACGAGCGTGCCGTCAGTCTCTACGCGGCAAAGGGCTTCGTCGCTCGCGCCGCGGCAATGGCGAAAGTGATCCTGGCGATCGACCCGAGCAGAGCCGATGTGCTCGAACGTGTGGATCCCGAAGCGGCGCGCCGGCTGCATCGTCAGAGCCGTAGCGTGATCGTGACCGCGGACGAGCCGCCGGGGCCCGACTCGGATGGGCCCGCGACCGATACCCAGAGCCTGATCACCGATGCGCTACCCTTGATCACCGATCACACCGCACCTCCGGGAGAAAGCCGCTTCACGAAGCCGGAAAAGACCACCGACGTGCGGCTCGACATGAGCAGCGTGGAGCTGCTTCAAAGACCGCTGGCTCCGGAGTCACGAATGAGTCTCCGCCCAAGTGCGGCGACACTGGCGCAGCTTCCCTCGATGCCACTGTTCGCCGAGGTTCCGCGGGACATTCTGGTCGCCCTCGTCAAGGGGTCGACACTTGTCGATGCCGAAGACGGAGAACGCCTGGTGACCGCAGGCACGGCTGCGGACGCGTTGTACGTAATCGTAGAGGGAAGCGTCGTGGGACAGCGTGGAACCGACCTTCGAAGCCTGCTTCTCGGAGAAGGCGACGTGGCGGGAGTTTCATGCCTGCTGTCTCACGTGAGCTACGGAGAGGACATCGTCGCGTGCGGCCGCGTGCGTACGCTTCGAATCGACAAGTTGCTGCTCGATCAACTGGTCGAGCGACACCCGCCCTTTGGCGATGTGCTCCTCGAGATTCTGTGCCGCCGCCTCATCGCAACGCTTTTGCGTACGAATCCGATCTTCACCGCGTTCGACGAAACCATTCGGCGGGAGATCGCCAGCCTGTTCGAAGTGCGACGCGCCCTCGAAGGCACGAAGATCATCGAAGCGGGCAAACGCGCGGACGGCCTCTACCTTCCGCTTCACGGACGGATCGTCAGCAGGAGAGCCGACGGTACGCGAATCGCGGAGATGGAGCTCGGGCATGCGATCGGGGAAGAATCGCTGTTGCTGCGAAAACCGTCGCTCATCACCGTTCAAGCGGGGAGCGATGTCCTGCTGCTGCGCATGCCTCGTGCGCAGTTTGGCGACTTGTTGCTCCACCGTCCCGACGTCGTGCAGCATATCCAGATCTTGAAACGCCGCAGCGTGAACCAAGGGTACTCGTTCCTGGCGAGCCAAGACTAGCGCTCAGGCCAGCATCGCTCGCAGCTGCTGCTTCCAGCGCTCGAGCCGCTCTGGGTCGGTTCGCGCGGCGGGCAGGTGCCCGTCAAGCGTGGGTTCTTTGCCCGATTTCAACCGGCGATATCGTCGCCCGAGCTTGACGCCTGGAATCGCGGTCATACACACCGGACATGAACCGCACTGGTAAAGGCTACGAGACCCCGTGAACCTGGCTCCGCCCGATCGCATCCGCGTCCTCAAGGATGCGCCTCTGCGGCCGAAGGGCAGCCACGTCCTCTACTGGATGGTTGGCTTTCGAAGGCCGCGCTGGAATTTCTCGCTCGAACACGCTGCGTCGCTGGCGGATTCGCTCGGCAAGCCGCTCGTGGTTCTCGAAGCGCTTCGCGTCGGCTATCCGTGGGCGAGCGATCGACTCCACCAGTTCGTTCTCGATGGCATGCGAGCGAACGCCGGGTACTTCGCAAAAAAGAACGTCTTCCATTTCCCGTACGTCGAAGCGAAAGCGGGCGAAGGGCGAGGCCTTCTTTCCGCGCTCGCCAAGGACGCATGCGTCATCGTCAGCGACGACTATCCCACGTTCTTCATTCCAAAAATGCAAGAAGCGGCTGCGTCGCGCTTGGACGCGCGGATCGAGCTCGTCGACAGCAACGGCCTGTTTCCGATGAGGGCGACCGACAAAGTCTTCAGCCGCGCCTTTGATTTTCGGCGTCACCTTCAACGCGAGCTTCCGAAGCATCTCGGCGCGCAGCCGCTTGCCGATCCGGTCGACGCGCTTGCCCCGATCCCCAAGAAGGCGCGAGAGAACCTGGCAGCGCTTGCAGGAAAGAAATGGCTGCGGGCCTCGGAGGACGTGCTCCTTGGAAAAACACTCGCCTCGCTCCCCATCGATCACGAGGTGCCGGCCGCAGACCTGGTCGGCGGCTTCGAAGCCGGCGAGGCCCGCATTCAGGAGTTCTTCGCAGGGGACATCGACCGCTACGGCGAAGAGCGAAGCCACCCTGACGCACAGGTCGCCAGCGGGCTTTCCCCTTGGCTTCATTTCGGCCACGTCTCCACGCACCAAATCTTCGACGAGCTTGCCAAAAACGAAGGCTGGTCGGTGGACCAGCTCTCGACGAAGGTGAACGGCGCGCGCGAGGGCTGGTGGGGGATGAGCTCCAGTGCAGAGTCCTTCATCGACGAGCTGGTCACCTGGCGAGAAGTGGGCTTCAACATGTGCGCCCACCGGAACGACTACGACCAGTACGAGTCCCTGCCTGCCTGGGCGCGCGCATCGCTCGAGCTCCATGAGAGCGATGAGCGCGCGTATCTCTACTCTCTGGAACAGCTCGCCGCCTCCGAGACCCACGATCCGATCTGGAACGCCGCGCAAACGGAGCTTCGTGAAACCGGCCGGCTCCAGAACTACCTTCGGATGCTCTGGGGCAAGAAGATCCTCGAGTGGTCACCGACCGCGCGAGAAGCCCTCGCCGCGATGATCGAGCTCAACAACAAGTACGCCGTCGACGGCCGCGACCCGAATAGCTACTCCGGAATCTTCTGGGTCCTCGGCCGCTACGATCGCGCTTGGGGGCCGGAGCGGCCTATCTTCGGCAAGATTCGCTACATGACCTCGGAGAACACGAAGCGAAAGCTGCG
>CBESWY010000320.1:0-3191 GCA_965533395.1 uncultured Myxococcales bacterium | reverse complement strand
TGCCACATGACTTCCCAGACCGACCCGTCATCTGCAGTCCGCCGCCAGGCGATGGTGCCCCCGTTCTTGAAGGTGGCGACGATTTCCGGAACACGCTCGCCGCTCAGGTCGTCGGGGTGCAGGTTTCCTAGTGCGATCCCGGTGGAATTCCCGATCCAATCCTCCGCTCCAAGCCCTTTGAGCGTGGCGTGCGTGTTCATCGTTCCGTCGGAGTTGCAGGCGCCAGACACGACTCTGAGGACGCCTCGGCTGGTGCAGCAGAAGTTCGCGTTGCGGTTGAAGCTCACGAACACGATGTCCGGGGTATCGAACACGTCGGTGACGCCATCCCCGTTGTCGTCGGTGAGATTTGCCACGGAGGGCGTCATCACGACGTCGCTCATGCTGGAGAGCTCGATCGCTTCGGCGTTGGCGCCCGGCGGCGCTTCGGGAGGCGTCCACCTGCAGGCAACGGTCGGCGCAAAGTCCCCCACCAGCGGTGAATACTCGCAGACGTCTGCGGAATTTCGCGAAATGCACACCCCGAGGCTCCGCTCGCAGAGCTCGTCGATCTCGCAATCCCAACTATACGTGCAGTCGTTGAGAAGCGGAACGCAAGCGCCGCCGATACAGCCGTCGCCGCTCGCACAGCAGAGCTCATCGTCGTCTCCGCAGAGCTGCAACGGGTCATCACATTGCGCAACGCACGCTCCGTCGAAGCACATCTCCGCGGTTTCGCAGCAGACCCCGCCGCACTCGACGTCGTTTCCGCAGTCTGTAACACAGCTCCCGTCCTGGCAGACCGCGCCGGCGCCACAGCACTGAGCCGTTCCGCCAAATACACAGGCGGCTCGGTCGCCGCAGATCGAAACGCATAGACCCTCCGGAGAGCACTCTTCTCCGAACGCGCAGTTGCAACCAAAGACGATGCCGCCATCAGGGCTGACCGTCCCGCCGCTTCCCCCCGCTCCAATTCGAGGGGGAGAGCTCGTCGAAGCATCTCCACAGCCGGCCACGGCCACGCAAAGCAGGGCCACACGAATCGATGCGCGCATATTTTGAATATAAGTGTAATATTACAGCTAGGCCAACCCCAGGGCCCCGCTTGCGTTTGGTCGCCTGGTCGGTAGAACATGTTTCAGTCGTCCGCCCGGGGCCCCGGAGAAACAGGAGCAAGTCGATGGCCATCGTTGAACCACTTTCCCCGACTCCCGAGGGGCGCCGCAGGCTCGGGATTCGGAGCCCGGCAACGCGTGAATCCGTGGGCGAGATTCTCGTAAACGGACAGGCCGACGTGGAAGCGGCCATCGCCAAGGCGCGAGACGCGCAGCGGGAATGGGGCCGGGTACCGGTGGCGGAACGTGCGCGCATCGTTCGAAGGGCGATCGACGTTCTGGTCGAGCAGCGCGAAGCGGTGGTCAAGACGATCATCGACGAAACGGGCAAGACGAAGCTCGAGTCGTTGATCATGGAAGTCCTTCCATCCTGCGACTACATCAACTTCTGGTGCGGGAGGGCGGTCAAGGAGCTTTCGGACGAGAAGCGAAAGCTCCATGGTTATCTTCGCCCCTACAAGAAGCTCCTGATGCACTACCGGCCGCTTGGCGTCGTCGGCATCATCACCCCTTGGAACGGCCCCTTTTCCTTGGCGATGAACCCCACGGTGCAGGCGCTACTCGCGGGCAACGCGGTCATCTTGAAGCCATCTGAAGTCGCGCCGTTCTCCGGCGACTGGGCGGTCCGACTGCTCAGGGAAGCCGGGGTGCCCGAAGGCGTCGTGCAGACCGTGCACGGTGATGGCGAAACGGGAGCAGCGCTGGTTCGCGGCAACGTCCAGAAGATCTCGTTTACCGGCAGCGTTCGAACCGGCAAAAAGATCGCCGCGGTCTGCGCGGAGCGGCTGATTCCATGCACGCTGGAGCTCGGCGGCAAAGACGCCATGATCGTGTGCGCAGACGCCGACCTCGAACGCGCTGCCGGAGGAGCGGTCTTCAATTCCCTGCTGAATTCCGGGCATGTTTGCATGGGTGTGGAGCGGGTCTACGTGGTCGAAAGCGTAGCCGACGAGTTCGAAGAACGGGTGAAGACGATGGTCAGCGAGCTCCGATACGGCTCCGGCGATGACATCGACGTCGGTTCGGTGTTCTGGGATCGCCAATTGCCGATCATCGAGCGCCACATCGAGGACGCGAAATCGAAAGGCGCAGAGGTCGTGGTCGGTGGAGAAGCCGACACTCGAGATGGCATTTTCTACAAGCCGACGTTCGTGCGCAAACTCGACCACACCATGGAGCTGATGCGAGAAGAGACCTTTGGTCCGATCGTCTCGGTCATGCGTGTCGCAGACGAAGAAGAGGCGATCCGCCTTGCCAACGATTCACAATACGGGCTCAGCGGGAGCGTCTGGACGAGCAACATTCAGAAGGGCATCGAGATTGCAAAACGACTCGAAACGGGCTCGGTCGTGATCAACGATGCGTCGATGGCCTACGGCGCGCCCGAGGCGCCGTTCGGTGGCATGAAGGACAGCGGTGTCGGCCAGGTCAACGGCCTGGGGGGGCTTCGCGGATATACCCATCAGCAGCCGATTTTCATCGACCGCTGGGCCGTCAAGAAAGAGCGGGTTTGGTACCCCCACACGGCGAAAACCATAGAGGAAATCGATGGGATGATTCGATTCATCTATGGGAGCGCCCTGAAGAAGCTCGGCTTCTTTTCGTGAACGCATTCGTCCTCTATAATTGAGCCATGGCCCGTCCCCGTGACTCGCTCATGCCGTTGGTGCGCAACGGCGTGGATAAGGCAGCGAATCGCCTTTCGCATGTCGGCTACGGCGTGCTGCCCTGGGTCGTTCAAAGTTGGCGCGGTGTTCACGTCGAACACAACGTACCGTACCGAAACACCGGCAGGCGCTCGCACCTCCTAGACATTTATCGAAGCAAGGACGCCGTCGGGTCCTTGCCGACGATCGTCTACATTCACGGTGGCGCCTTCTCGATGATGTCGAAGGACACCCACCGGATCATGGCGTACGTCCTGGCGGCCCAGGGCTATCAGGTCTTCAACATCAACTACCGGCTCGGACCCGTACACACCTATCCGAAGCCCCTGAAGGATGCGATCTCCGCTTTCGAGTGGGTTCTCGACAACGGGGCCAAGTACGGCGCCGATACCACGCGGCTGGCGATCATCGGAGAGTCCGCCGGCGCAAA
>CBESWY010000319.1:0-3215 GCA_965533395.1 uncultured Myxococcales bacterium | reverse complement strand
GACAGGCTCGTTGCCGGCCGCCCTATGATCCGTGTCAGCGCCGGATCCACTGCCGCCTCTCCACCGGTTCTCGCATGTGCAAAGACCGCGAGCCCGGCCTCGACCAACCAGGCCGGCGTTCCGGCCTGCAGCATCATGTCCCTGGCCTGCGGTTCCTCGACGTTGATGTACGTCAGCGGTCTTTGGATCATCCGTCCGATCTCGGCCGCGACGCCTTTGACCCCGTACGCCCTGCCCCCGGTCAGAATATGGGTTTGGCCCTGGTGGCTCACAGGGTTGATGAGGCACTCGGCGACGGCTTCCCCGATGTCCAGGGCGTCGATGTATGGAATCAACCCATCGCCTTGCGGAACGATGATGGACGACATCGTCCGGATGCTCGCGGCCTGATAGCGGATGAAGCTCTGAAAGAACGAGCACGGCCGCAGGAGGGTCCAGCCTGAGCCGGATTCCCTCACCGCGTCTTCGATCTCGCGCTGCCAGCCCCGGAGCTTCGAACGCTCGTCCCAGCCCGCCGCGCGCGAGGATAGGCGGACGATGTGCGGGACGCCCGCTTCCATGGCGGCCTTCAAGACGCGGAGAGACCCGGCGACTTGGTTCTCAATCAGCGGCGTCATGAAGAAAAAGGCATCAATTTCTGCAAATTGGGTAGGCGAAATCGACGGGGCTTCGAAGTCGAGCGTCACCACGTCGCTCGCGTCGGAAAGAACGTCGGCCACCGCGCTCGACTTCCGTGCCGCAATGCGAACGTCCACGCCTCGGCCCCGCAGCGCACGATAAACCTCTCGACCGACAGTTCCTGTCGCACCTGTCAAAAATGCTCGCACGATTGCGACCTACCGGGATCATCGCCGATCCAAGGCAAATCCGCACGATCCCATCGACGGAACCCCTCACAGCTGAGTTTGAAGTGCTAAGGAGACGCTTCGATGCCCACCGAGCCAAAGCCGTTGGCCCCCGACCGGGATCCGCGCCTCTTGTCGCGCGAGTTTCTTCTTCTCCTTGGTGCGGTTTCGCTGTTTGGGTTCTCTTGGTCCTTCTACTTGATCCTTCCCAAGTTTTTCGCGACCGAGCTCGGTATGGACGCCGCGGGAATCGGGCGTGCAGTCGCGGTAGAAGGTCTCACGGCGGTTGCGGCCACGCCCTTGGTCGGCTGGCTGGTCGATCGCTACGGCCGGCGACGTTGGCTGACCCTCGGCAACTTCATGATGGCGGTCACTGGAGCGATCTACATTTTCGTCGATCACGAAGGCCCTCTGCTCTACCTCGCGCAGATGTGCTGGGGCCTGGGAATGGTGATGGGGTTCAACGCGGCGGGGACGATGACCGCGGACATCGCGCCTAGCGGTCGGATGGCACAGGCGCTTGGCCTCTTCGGCGCGGCGAACCTCGGCATGAACGCGGTCTCGCCAACCATTGGAGAGGTGCTGGCGGATTCCTTCACTTGGCAGCATGTGTTCGTTGCCAGCGCGAGCGCCGGACTTCTTGCTGCGATCCTGAGCACGCGTTTGAAAGAGCCGCCTCGGCATCAGCCGCAGGAACCGCACGTTCGCCGACCGATCTTTGGCGGCTCTCTGATGCGCGTCTACGGCGCCACGTTCGTGATGACCGCCGCATTCACCGCGCTCTTTACCCTGCACCAGCCGTTTGCACTCGAGCTCGGCGTTACCGAGGTCCGGAGCTTCTTCATCGGGTTTGCGATCGTGGCGCTCACGGTTCGGTTGGGCGGCGGACGCCTCATCGATCGCTTCGGTGTGCTTCGCTCCTCGGTGTTCGCATTTTGTATGTATTCTGCGGTGCCGCCGATGCTCGGCATCCTCGGCCCTGACCATCTCTTTGCGATCGGCGCCATGATGGGGTTCGGGCACGGCATTGCCTATCCCGCTGTCACAGCCCTCGGCATCGAGCGTGCGGACGCATCCTCACGCGGCATGGTGGTCTCGATCATTCACGGAGCGTTCAATGGAGGTCACGCATTTTTTGCGTATAGCCTGGGTTTGGTCGCGGCTGCGTGGAGTTACGGCACCGCTTTCTGGTTAGCCGGGGCTGTAACATTGAGCGGCGCTTTCATTTTGAGCCTCGGCAGTCGCGCGAAAGTCGTTTAACGCCCACACCCGGTGCCCTCCTTCTGGTATTTTCCAATCGAGTAGTTGGATATGGCAGCAAAGCGAAGGGACGATGGCGAGAACGTCGACGCCAAGAGCAAGCTAAGCCGACTTCTCGAAACGGAAGTCGAGCTCGAGGCGATGCTCCAGGAGGCGAGACAGGAAGCAAAGCGGCTCGTCGAATTGGCCGAGTCTGCGGCGGAGGATCGTGTCCAACAGTTCGAGTTAAAACTCGAAGCAGAAGAAGCGAGGGTCCGCGATCGAATCGCGCGCGAACGAGACCAGGCTGTCGCCTCGATTCGAGAAGAAGCCGGGCGGGAAACCGACCAGCTCGAAGAGCTCGACGACGCGACGGTCAACGAGCTCGCCTCGTACGTGCTGGACCTCCTATTGGGCCGACCCGGATCGCGGGGTTCGGATTGATTCTGGAAATGTCCCGCATCCGAATGCTTGGGCCGAAAGAACATTTGCAATCGTGCCTGGGCTGTGTCCAGGACGTCGGCCTGGTTCAATTGATCGAACCCAGTGAGACCGAATCCTTGAGGCCCCTGGGGCTCACCATCGAGCAGGCTCATCACGTGCGCAGCGTGCGCAACGTCGTCGAAGACGTGGACACCGCGCTCGAGCTTCTGGGGGTGACACCGGAGCCGCCCAAAGCCGCCGAGGCATTGCCGCTAACGAAAGCTGCGTTGATCGCGGGCCGAAGCCGACGGCAGCTCGAAGCCCTGGCCGAGCAGCGTCAAGGGCTCGAAGAGGAGCGCGCCCTCATCCTGAAGTTTCGACCGTTCTTCTCGGCATTTCGAAAAATCGGTGACTCGGGTCTGGACCTCGACGGGATTCGAGTGTTCTACCTGGTGTTGAGAGAGGACGGGGAACAGGAGCTCCGCCGCATGCGGGCCGCGCTTCGCCAAGCCCTGGGAGACGGGTTCGAGCTCCTGAGCCAGCCGTCCGAGTCCGGTGAATCCGCGATGCTACTGGCCGTGCCGACAGCAGACGCCGCGAAAGCCGAGCAACTGCTCAGTGAAGCGGGTGTCCAATCTCTCTCTCTCCCCGACCAGTTCGAAGAGGAAGGCGTGAGTGCGACGATTCGACGCATGCAGACTCGGCTGG
>CBESWY010000318.1:0-3216 GCA_965533395.1 uncultured Myxococcales bacterium | reverse complement strand
ATGAGTAGGTGCTGCCGAACTCGTACCAGAAGTCGATCGGATCGCTCATCTTGCCGACCAGGATATACCGAAATCGATGAAGACGCCGTCCGGTGCTCCCACCGGAAACCGCGCGGCGAAGACCCCTCGCAGGTTGGCGCCGGGCCCGCGGTCGCGAACGCGCGAAATACGCGTCGAATCGGTTCAGTAAGGACCTCCAAAGCCTTGCCCGTGTGTTAGCGTTTCCCCGATGTCTCTACCCAAGTTCATGATCTGCCTCGGGTTCACCGCGGTCCTAGCCTATTCGTTCACGGCCAGCGCCCAGGATACGGCGCCGGACGTGCCCTCTGAGAGCGGCCCGTCGATGGTGACCATGGCCTCCGGACAGCAGTCGCCGTCCAGTGACCGATGGCTTCAGGAGAACCTCGAAGATGCCAAGCAGCGAAGCCGACGCGCCCGCAATGCGCTGATCGCAACCAGCATCGTCACCGGCGTGGGCGCCGCACTCCTGGCTGTAGGCATCTCTCAATGCCAGCTCGTCTCGACGTTTGGGCAACAGGACGAGCTCCTCTGCAACAACAGCGGCTATGTTCTACCGCCCCTCGGCGGCACCATTGGTGGGCTCGGTGCGATCGGCATGATCGTCTCGGGCATCGTCCTCGGGATGTCCAACAAGCGAAAACGGGAGATCCAACGCCAGATCCACGGAGCCAAGCACGGCCGCCGCCTCCAATGGGACATCCCCCGCGGCGTCCTCACCTGCTAGGGGAGACGCGCTGCGCACCCACTTGCAGGCGCGGAGCCCGTCGCATATGCACCCGGCATGGCACAGCGCTTTGTAGTGGTTTCAGACAACGGTGAGTCTTGGGTGCTCGACGGCGACCCCGACGAGGGCGAGCTCACCTCCGGCAAAGACGACCAGCAAGCCTTGCCGCAGCTTCTCAAAGCCGGTTGGTCATCCAAGATGGTGACGCCCGGCTCGGGGACCAAGGACGAGTCGTCCTATTGGCTCGTCCTGCTCGAGAAGTAGTCTGCGCTGTACGACTTCGTCGGATCGCTTTGCGACGACCGTCGTCGCTAGTTCGCGTCGACCACGGTGCCGGCGCCAGTGATGCGCACATTCAACTGGGGTTCGCCTTTGTAGAACACCGCACCTGCGCCGAGGAGGTCGACGTTGAGTTGTTCGCTGGCACTCACGTTCACCGTGCCCTGCCCCGTCAGCAAGACGGTGGTTTCGGTGGTCGTGAGGTCGAATGCTTCGACTGTGCCCGAGCCCTCTAGTGTGACCTGCTGACTCGTGGTTTCGCCGGATAGAGTCACGGTTCCTGCTCCGCTGAGGATCGTATCGATGGTGCTGGCTTGGGTCTCTGCGTTGATCGTGCCCGCCCCAGACAGCTCCACGCTGTCGAGCTCGGGCACCGTGATGTCGAGGCTGAACTCGCTGATCCCCTCAGTGCACTGCGTGTAGCCAATCTCCCAAATGCCGTTGATGACGTCCCGGTTGAGTATGTCAATTGCGTTCTGCTGGCTTCGAACGACCACTTGTTGGGTAGTGCCGGGGACGACCGTCACCTCACCTCCGATCTGAAAATCGAAACCCGTGAAGTTCGATAAATCGAGTGTCTGGGAAACGATCGGCCCGGAACCGCCCACGCACGAGTCAGAGCCGCATCCCGCCGCCGAAACCGCCAATCCCAGAACCAAGGTCGCCACCGTTCGAAAGAGTGCCATGGGCACGACCTTATCGACGGCGCGCATTGAGTCAAAATCGTGCAGAACTGGACTAGCCCGCGGCCGGTCTCGTCGCTCAGGGGGCGATCTTCTTCTTGATCGCCTTTGCGACGGGTGATGGGAGGCTGCCGAGCGCGTTCTTCAGGGCTGCGCCTTGGCATCCACCAGAACCAAGTGGTCATAGCCCCCGAGCTGTACAGAGGCCATTTCGGCGAGATACGCAATGCGCTCGACAGCTGGCAGGATTTCGCCGGTGCTGTGTCTCCTTCGGAAAGCGACCCTCTCCCAATCGAGATCGGCTTTTCGTTGGTGGCAAAATACTGCGGCGCTTCGGCTTCCATTGGCCCGATGCTATCGTCCGCCGATGAGCGACAGCAGAGGGCACCGCCCGTCCACCGAGCCCAGTCTGACCTTCGATGACATCCGCGCGCCGAGCCACGCAGAGCGGGCGCGAACACTCGTCGCGCAGCAGCGCACTGGCGTGCTGTCGACGCTGACCGAGGATGGCTTCCCCTACGGTTCCTACGTCACGTTTGCCCTCCACGGCGCTACGCCGGTCTTTCTCATCAGCGCCATGGCCTCGCACACCGAGAACCTCAAGCGCGACGCGCGGGCCTCCTTGTTGGTCCACGAACACGGCGCGACCGACCCCTTGGCCAATGGACGCATCACGCTGGTCGGGCGCTGCTCCCGACTCCGTGACGACGCTGCGGCTGCGGCTCGAGCGGCCTTCCTGACTGTTCACCCGCAGGCCGAGTACTACGCCGACTTCAGTGACTTCGGGTTCTGGCAGCTCACCGTCGAGAGCGCCCGCTACATCGGAGGGTACGGGCGGATGTCCTGGGTCGAGGTGGCAGACTGGAACGACGCTGAGAAAGACCCGGTGGCCGGTGGCGCGGCAGGGGTCGTCGCCCACATGAACGCGGACCACGCCGACGCCCTCACGCTGTACGCGCGGGCCTTCACGCGGGCGACCGACGCGACGGCCGTGGTGATGACTGGCGTGGACCGCTACGGCTTCGAGCTGAGCGTCGACACCGAGCGCGGGCCGCGACCGGCCAGGGTCGCATTTCCGGAGCCGGTCGGAAGCGCGGACGGGACCCGCAAAGCGATGATCGACCTGTTGCGCGAGGCGCGCGCGAAGCTTGGTGACGCCTGGGCTGTGTGAGTTGCCTGACGGCGGGAAGATTTCCTTCCTTCACTCTACGACCCGGGCGACCAACGCGGTGCCCTCGGGCAATGTCACATCACCCCCGGTACGGAGAAGACCCAACCCGTATGTAACCACGGCCAGGGCAATGGAACCTTTGACGCGGCTCTTTCCCTCGAAGCGCTGCGGCGCATCGTCGAGGTGTACGACGGTGCCATCGGAGATCCCCATCTGGCTGGCTGGACACCGCGCGCTCCGTAACCTCCCTCGCATCAAAGCCGTCTGGGCCTTCCTCGACGAGCTAGCGTCGGAATTCCCCTAGAGCATCAGGCCACCGCTGCTCTGCAGCGCCTGGC
>CBESWY010000317.1:0-3221 GCA_965533395.1 uncultured Myxococcales bacterium | reverse complement strand
CTCATCGTCGGACAAGAGCTCGCCCGAGCGCTCCGGCTCGTCGTTGGCGATCGCGTCACCGTCGTCTCCCCGCGCGGTGATCTCGGCCCCACCGGCCCGATCCCCAGGACCCGCCCCTTCCGGATCGCGGGAATCTTCTACAGCGGCATGTACGAGTACGACATGAAGCATGCCTACATCGACCTTCGCGTGGCCCAGCGCTTCCTCCGCTCCGAGGGCCGGATTAGCGGCGTCGAGGTCAAGGTCGAAGAAGTCGAGGACGCACCGGCGCTGGCCGCCCAGCTCGCCTCGACGATCGGCCTCGGCGGCCTCCGCGTGCGGGATTGGAAAATGATGAACCAGCAGCTCTTTGGCGCCCTGGCCCTCGAGAAGCTCGCGATGTTCATCACCCTCGGGATCGCGGTCCTCATCGCGGGCTTCTCCGTGTTCGGCACCCTCACCCTCCTCGTGCAGGAAAAACGAAGGGAGGTGGGGATCCTCAAGGCCATGGGAACCTCGGCGCGCAGCGTGATTCGGATCTTCGTGATCGAGGGTCTGCTGATCGGAGCGGCCGGCGGCCTGATGGGGCTCGGGCTTGGCTTCGTGCTCACATTTGCTGCGGAACACTTCGGAATCCGAATGAATCCGGAGGTCTACTACATCGACAAGCTGCCGGTGCACCTCGATCCGACCGAGTTTGCCGTCGTCGGCGCCGCCACCGTGCTCGTATGCCTGGCGGCAACGCTCTTTCCCGCGTATCAAGCGAGTCGGGTGCGGCCTATCGACGCGCTCCGCTACGACTGAAACCGCGCGCGTACGATGTCCGATCCACTCGTCTCCGTACAAAACGTGACCAAAACCTTCCAGCACGAAGGCCGGTCGCTCGAGGTTCTCAAGGGGATCGACCTCGATATCGGCAGTGGTGAAATGGTCACGATCGTCGGCCCCTCGGGCGCCGGCAAGAGCACCCTCCTGCACTTGATCGGCACGCTCGATCTCCCCACCGAGGGCCGGATTCTCTACGGGGGTCAGGACGTCACCCGCCTCGGAAGCTCGGACCTAGCCGAGTTTAGAAATCGAAGTATCGGTTTTGTTTTCCAATTCCATCATCTGCTTCCGGAGTTCACGGCGCTGGAAAACGTGATGATGCCAGGATTGATACAGGGGCGACGGCGCTACGAAGCGCGGGCCAAGCAGCTGCTCGACGAGGTTGGGCTGTCCGAACGGCTCACCCATCGGCCCGGCGAGCTTTCGGGCGGCGAGCAGCAGCGTGTGGCGCTCGCCAGAGCGCTGCTCATGGAGCCGAAGCTGGTGCTCGCCGATGAGCCAAGCGGCAACCTCGACAGCCAAACCAGCGCTTCGGTGCATTCGCTCTTCTTTGATCTGAATCGTCGCCACGGGATTACGTTCCTCATCGTGACCCACAGCCGCGACTTCGCCGAAATGATGCCGAGGCGGGTTTCGATGAAAGACGGGCGCATCGATTCGGACGAACGTCGCGCTCAACCCCTTGAAAACCA
The DNA here is from genome assembly GCA_965533395.1 of uncultured Myxococcales bacterium. GTDB lineage: Bacteria > Myxococcota_A > Polyangia > Polyangiales > Houyiibacteriaceae > SG8-38. Next base: position 1,722 of record CBESWY010000317.1, on the reverse strand, counting down.
AGGAAAACCCGCTTGACGCCCTCCTAGGGCACGGCTATAGCCGCCCGGATCGCTCCACCTTACAATGCGTGCTTCCGCCTCAGCCATAGCCCTGACGCTCGCAGGGCTCGCTTCCGTCGCGGGCGCGCAGAGTGAGGAGAATATGCCCAGCCCGCAGCCGTCAGCCGGACGGCCCGTGCGGACCTCCCCACAGCCTCAGCGGCCCCCCGAGCCAATCCCGGCGGAGCCAGACACCGAAGGCGAGGACTACGAACCAGTCGAGGACCCGAACGCCGCAATTCGGGTTCCGCGAACGAGTTGTCATGGAAAAGAGATTCGGCGCATCGCCGTGATAGGCGCACGTCGCGTCGACCCCGATGATGTCCGAGTCACGATGAAGCTCCGGAGAGGGTCGATCTGCACCGACCCGGCCGTCACCCGAGATGCCAGGGCGCTTTGGAATATGGGCTACTTCGATGACCTGCAAATCGAGTCCGACCCGCTCGGGGCCGGCATCAAGCTCACCATTCGTCTCGTCGAGCGCCCCGCCATTCGCAAGGTCATCTACAGGGGCAACGACGAGCTCGACAAAGAAGACATCGACGAGACCATCACGCTCGAGCCGGGAACGATTCTCTCGGTGCCCGACGTGGAGTCGCAGGCCGATGCGATGCGCCAGCTCTACTCCGAGGAGGGCTTCTTTCTGGCTGACATCGGGTATGAGCTCAAGCGGGTTGCTGGAGACAGCAACCAGGTCGACATCGTCTTCAAGATCGACGAGGGCGCGGAGGTCGAGGTTCGGCGAATCAGCATCGTTGGGAACAAGGAGCTTCCCGCCGCCGAACTGCTGAAGATCATGCAGACCAACGAGACCGGGATGTTCTCGTTCTTGAGTGACCGCAACAAGTTCAGCCGCTCCGCTTTCGATGAAGACCTGACGCGCGTCCAGGCCTGGTACTACGACAAGGGCTACCTGCAGATGCGCCCCGGCCGCCCGACGGTCGAGCTCACCGCAGACCGCGCCTACGTCGACATCACCATTCCGATCGAGGAGGGTCCGCGGTTCCGAATTCGCGAGTTCGACGTCATGGAGAGTGACGGCGCGGGCAACGAAGTGGAGACCATTGCGCCCAAGGCGGAGCTCCGCGAGATGGTCAGGCTCGAAGCCGGCGACTGGTTCAGTCGAAGCAAGATTGCGGAGGGCATCGAAGAGATCAGCCGGGCGTACCGCGACAACGGATACGCCTTGGTCGAGATGGTTCCCGGCACGGACCTCGACGAAGCCAATCACCTGGTCGACGTCACCATCAACATCCTTCGAGGGCCGCTGGTCTACATCCAGCGTCTCCACGTCCGCGGCAATACCAAGACGCGCGACGCCGTGATCCGCCGAGAGTTCCGGACCAGCGAAGGTGATCTCTACAACCAAAGCCGGCTCGAAGATGGCCGCGCGCTGGTAGAGCAGCTCGGCTACTTCGAACGGGTCGACGTTTCGGAGGAGCAAGGAACCGCGCGCGACCAAATGGTAATCAACGTCGAGGTCGCCGAGAAGCCGACGGGCACGTTTCAAGTGGGCGCCGGTTTCTCCTCGCTCGAGAGCTTCATCATCACCGCTCAGATTCAGCAGCAAAACTTGTTCGGCCGCGGTCAATCACTTGGCCTGAACCTTCAGGTTTCCGGCATCCGCCAGCAGATCGACCTCAACTTCGTCGAACCTTGGTTCCTTGGCTCCGAGTGGAGCCT
>CBESWY010000316.1:0-3228 GCA_965533395.1 uncultured Myxococcales bacterium | reverse complement strand
ATGGGTTCGCCGGTTTCCTTGATTTCGTTTTGTGGCTCGCCCGTCTTGAGCGCTTCGGTGAGGTTGTTCCAGAAACCGTAGAGCCGGCTGCTCGACATCTCGAGAATGCCGCCGATGTAGTTCGCGCCCTCCTTGTCGAGGAACACCGCCGTCTCGGCCGTGTTGCCATATAGCGCATCGGGCCCATCGCCGTCTCTGCGCAACAAGCCCAGGGCGACCAATGCGTCTGGGAAGTCCGGAATCGCACGCGGGTGCAGACCCAGTCGCTCGGCGATCCGTGCGCCGCTCATTTTGCCGGCCCCGAGCTCGGTGAACAGGCCGAGCTCGACGGCCGTGAGCAGCGTGCGGGATCCGAAGAAACCCATGCCGACTTGCATGATGTGGGTAGGATCGAGCTCTTCTTCGTGCATGAACCGCCTCCCTCGGTAGAAGCTGGATCCTTACAACCAGACGCGCCGGAAATGCAACTGAGAAAAGGCTAGGCGTCTTCGGTGGCGAAGAAGAATGTGCAGTTGGGCAGGTCCATGAACGCTTCTTGCGCGCGCCGCAGGGCGTCGATGAGCTTGTCGCCGGAACCCGAGTCGAGAAACGCGACCACGTCGTTCCCCTGCTCCCACCAGACTTCGACCATCCCGTCGTAGGGGGCCTTTGTACCGCGGTCCTGCATGATCTCGAGGTTCTGCTCCACGACGAGCGGCGTGCTCGCCACGCATCGGACCCCATTGGACGCGTCGGAGATGCTTCGCGCCTTGTCCACATAGCCGGTCCAATGCTCTTGGAACGCTTCCTTCGATAGGCCCGGCTTGCGGCGCACACACTGAACGAACTTGATCATGATGGCTCCTTGCCCCCGTTGGGAAGGTCCCCATTGTCACAAATTAGGATTGGGGCTGCCAATATTTCCGGTCGGCAGCGCCCCGTCCTTGGAGTGGAGGCCGTTTCTCGCTTTCGCGCGCGTGAGCAGGGCATCGCCGATGTGGATCAGCGCGAGCAAGGCGAAGATTGGCGCTGCAACCGAAACACCCTCGAACCCCCGCCTCAGGGTTGCCGGGATGAGGGTGCTCAAGAAAAGCGCCCAAAGCAGGGTGATGCCGGTGATCTGAAGCAAACCGTACTTGTGGTAGCCCAGATAGAAGTCCCCCAAGCCAGGCAAGAACAGCGATCGGAGCGCGGCCTTCTTGGGGCTCTTGAACTCCTCGCCGCACTTCTTGCACGACAGCGGCGCATCGTCCGTCGCGGTGAAGCAGCGTGGGCAGACGTTTTGCCAGCCGCCCTTCTTGCTGGCGGTCGATTCGAGCAGGCCCTTGAGTTGGCGAGCTTCCGAGCGTTTCACGCCATGGAACATCAGCTGCTCGTGACCGGTGCGAATGAAAATGTAGCTGTTGCGGCCCGAAGTGGCGCGTACGCGGTCGAGGGGCAGTTGACTGGCGAACATTCGCGGGCGTTGCTTCGAGTCGGTGTGGATCAGCAGGATGCGTCGATCGGTGAGCACCAAAGTGGTGCGGTTGGCGAACGGGTTCATCGAGCCGGCGGTCAGCACCCACCAACTGAGCTGCCGTGCGCCGTTGGTTACGAAGCGGACGACCTCCATTGGGTTCATCACGCGCTGTAGAACGGGCTCGGCTTTGCAGAGCATCTCGGCGCGCCTGCGATCGCGTTTTTTCACTCGGCCGTTGCGGACGTCCGGAAACATTTCTTCGAAGCGAACCGCGATCGACGACGGCAGAAGGGCTTTGAGCGCTTCTTCTGGCTGACCCCCCCTCGGCATGAGCATCGCGCACTCTAGCATGGGCGTGCCGCCCTCAATCAGCGCTGCGCAGGCCGTCCCGATGGTGCTAGTATCGCGGCTAGCTCGATTTTCTGGGGATTGTTGATGGTAGATCCGCTCTTGGTGGCTGTGATGATCTTGCTGGTCATCAACCTCGTCGTCACGCTCGTGCTCCTCAAGAGGAGGGCGGGCGACTCGGCCGCGATTGCGCAGGCCGAAGCGGAGGACCGTGCCGAGACCGCGCGCCTGCTGCGTGAGGAGCTTCGGGCGTCGCGCGAGGAGGCGTCTGCGGCGGCAAGCGAGCTTCGGCGGGAGGTTTCCGGCACGCATCAGGCGGGCACCGAGGCTTTGGTCAAGACGATCTCGCAGATCGGCGAATCGCAGACGACCAAGTTCCAGGCGTTCACGGCGCAGCTCAAAGCGCTGACCGAATCGAATCAAGGCGGCCTCAAGCATTTGCAGGAAACGGTCGACGGCCGTCTTCAAGAGCTTCGGAGCAGCAATGAACGCAAGCTCGACCAGATGCGAGAAGTCGTCGACGAGAAGCTGCAGAGCACGCTCGAGAAACGGCTCGGCGAATCGTTCAAGCTCGTCGGCGATCGGCTCGAAGCGGTGCAGAAGGGCCTCGGCGAGATGCGAAGCCTCGCGAGCGGCGTGGGCGACCTAAAGAAGGTGCTCACCAACGTGAAGACGCGCGGGACTTGGGGTGAGGTCCAGCTCGGTGCGCTGCTCGAGCAAATTCTCACGCCCGAGCAGTTCGACCGAAACGTGAAGACGCGTCCAGACTCGCGCGACATCGTCGAGTTTGCGATTCGGCTGCCGGGGCCGAGCGAGGATCCCAGCCAGTGCGTCTGGCTTCCGATCGACTCGAAGTTCCCCCAGGAAGATTATTTGCGCCTCGTCGAGGCAAGCGAGAACGGCGACGCGGCGGCGGTGGCGCAGGCGCACAACGCACTCGTTCGCTCGGTTCAGGATTCGGCCAAGGACGTGGGCGCCAAGTATTTGAACCCACCGCAGACGACCGATTTCGCGATTCTCTTTTTGCCGACCGAAGGTCTTTACTCAGAGGTGCTTCGTCACCCCGGCCTAGTGGAGCGGCTACAGCGCGAGCATCGTATCGTGGTGGCCGGGCCGACGACCTTGGCGGCCGTGCTCAACAGCCTCCGCATCGGGTTTCGCACCTTGGCCATCGAGCAGCGCTCGAGCGAGGTGTGGAAGGTGCTCGGCGCCGTGAAGCACGAGTTCGGCAAGTTCGGGGACGTGCTCGAGAAAGTGAAGCGGCAGCTCGAAACCGCCGGCCGCACCATCGACGAAACCGGCCGACGCACCAGGGCGATGGAAAAGAAGCTCCGCAACGTCGAAGAGCTCCCCTCGGACACGGCCACCGCCATGCTCGAGCTCCCCGAGGAAGCGCCGGTGGATTTGCTGGAGGCGAAGGAAGACGGGGCGGCCTAGGAGAG
>CBESWY010000315.1:0-3242 GCA_965533395.1 uncultured Myxococcales bacterium | reverse complement strand
CCCTCGAACAGCAAGATTGGCTTCGTTGGTGCGAAGGTGACCGGGAGCCATGTCGGAGGGTTCACCGATTTCTCGGGCAAGGTCGATGTCGGTGACCCCATCGAGTCGAGCAGCATCGAGTTGACCATCCAGACGGCCTCGCTGTTCGCAGACAAGGAAAAGCTCACCAAGCACCTGAAGTCGCCGGACTTCTTCGATGTAGGCAAGTTCCCAACCGCGACCTTCCGCTCCACCGAGATTAAGAAGGACGGCGCCGGCCACACGATGAGCGGCGACTTGACCCTTCACGGCGTCACCAAGCGGATCAGCTTTCCGGCCACCATCAGCGCCACCGACTCCGAAGTCAGCGCCAACGCGGAGTTCTCGATCAACCGTCAAGACTTCGGCATCGCGTACCCTGGCATGCCAGATGACCTCATCCGCGACTTGGTCGTGATCAAGCTCTCGCTGAACTTGCCGCGCAAGAGCTAATCATTCGGCATCGCGGGCCAGGGCTGCAGGCCGAGTAGATCTTTGACGACGATCTCCCCGGTTTCGCGCACTCCCGTCGCTGCGTCGGCGATGGTCCATGCATGTGTTCCGCGGCCCATCGGCTGCGATTCGACGAAGATGCAGCGGAGCTCGCCATCTTCAAACCCGCACTGCTCCTGAACGGATCGCAGCAGCTGCAGGTTGTGCAGGTGCCCTTCGCCGAAGTTCCAACCGACGACGATGCCGGTCACGAGCTCACCGTCGAGGTATTCGTACTCGTCGATGTTGTCGACGGCCTTGGGTAGCAGGAACTGCAGGCAACGGCCGTGGAGGTGCATCGAACGGAAAGCGAGCACCTTGGACATCGAAGCGATGATGTCGTCCTCGTCGAGCATGCCCTCGAGCTGCGCATGAAGGCCGGGTGCCAGCTTGGTGAGATGCGCGTCGATCTTCTTCCAAGAGTCGCCCTTGAAGAGCCAAACGCTGTAGGCCCAGTTCCCCGCGTAGTACCGCATCGAACAAAGGAACGAGGCGCGTGAGGGAACGAGATTGCCAAACAGCGGGACGGCAATGAGCGCGAAAGCGAGGTAGGCGATGAGCATTGGCGAACCGATGCTGAACGCGCTGACGTCGGCGTAGTGCCCGAAGAGCACGAACGCGCCGTACACCATGATGACGTTCCATTCGATCGGCACACCCATCGGAATGCTGCTGGTGATGAAGATGTGGAACAAGAGCATGACGGTGAGCGCCACGGTCGTCGGCATCCCACCGTCACTGAGAACCAGCACTACCGGGAACACGAGCTCCACGGCGGTCCCCGCGTGCGCCATCAGGTGGGTGAGCCTGGAAGGGCGGAGGTCGTCCGGATAGCTTCGGTAGAACAGCTTTCGGATAGACCCCATGCGGGTGAGCGGGCTGTTGCTCTGCATCACCGCGACGACCGACGGAAAGTGGTGGTTGAGCTTCGACGTCGCTGCCCACATCCAGATCGCGACCCAAACCAGCTTCGAGCCCGCCAGCCAATCGCCCGCAAACAAGAAACAGACCAGCGCGGTGTAGTAGTGCTCGGCTCGCGACGCGAGGAAGATGGTCTTGTCGGTGAGGCCCAGGAGTGGAAGCAGAACGATCGTCGGCAAGAGGAGGTCGGTCGTGAGCTCCGGCGCCATCAGCGCACGGAACAAGAAGAACATGTGTGCCGCGTATAGCGAGACGTCGAGCACGGTGCGCTTCGACCCGCCGAAGACCGGGATACCCGGGAAGAGGCAGGCCTTCGTCGTGCCCGGCCTGAGGAAGTAGAGCGCCCCGCCCATGGGGGGCCGGTATCGACCCGTCAGCGGACCACTCCCGCACCCGAGACCGAGGCCCTCGAAGGCCATGCTCCAGAGCACGGCCTTCTGGAACGCGATCGGCTCGTAGTACCAGGCGCTGAAGTTACCCAGGTCACCCAAGCCGGGCGTGAAGGCACAGAAGACGGTCCAGAGCCAGACGTAGAGAGCGATCTTGAGGATGTAGACGATGTAGATCGGCGACGGTGTGCCGTAACCCTGCAGCGCCCAAGCCTGGCAGACCATCTTGACGCGCTCGGGAAACGGTTTTCGTTGCCATTCCCCGATGTCGTAGGGAGGCGCGATGGGTTTCAAGAGAGCCACGGGCGGCATGCTATCGAGCGCGACGTCGGCTGTCACGGCCAAGGGGCTCGGGTGAACGCAAAGATTGCGCGGATAGTCCTTTTGGCGTCTTGGCTCTACGGGGCGTGCTATGCGAGGTTGATTCGGAGCGAGGAAGCTATGGGAAAGAACCAGAAACAGGAGTCCGCAGTCGAAAGCACGTTGCCCACGGCCGGGCGTGATTCGAAGGCTCCCAAGAAGCCGAAGATCAAGAAGTCAGAGTACAACAAAGTCCTGGCGGACTTCCAGGTGGAGCTGGTGAAGCTCCAGAAGTGGATTCAGACGAAAGGCCTCAAGGTTGTCGTGATCTTCGAAGGTCGTGACGCTGCGGGGAAGGGTGGTGCGATCAAGCGCATCACCCAGAGCCTCAATCCACGTGTTTGCCGAGTCGAGGCGCTCGCAAAGCCCACCGAGCGGGAACGAACCCAGTGGTACTTCCAACGCTACGTCGAGTATCTCCCCGGCGCTGGCGAGATGGTCTGCTTCGACCGGAGTTGGTACAACCGTGCCGGCGTCGAACGCGTCATGGGCTACTGCACAGACGAGGAATACCACGAGTTTCTCCGATCGTGCCCGCAGTTCGAGCGCATGCTCGTCCGTTCGGGGATCATGTTGATCAAGTATTGGTTCTCCGTGAGCGACGACGAGCAGGAGCGCCGATTCCAGAAGCGAATCGAAGACCCCGTCCGGCGTTGGAAGATCAGTGATGTGGACTTGCAGTCGCGCAAACACTGGGTCGACTACTCCAAGGCGAAGGACGAAATGTTCGCACACACCGACATCAAGCAGGCGCCTTGGTACGTCGTGGAAGGTGACGACAAGCGGCGCGCCCGCCTGAATGTGATCGCACATTTTCTGAGCCTGATTCCGTACCAGGAAGTGCCTGCGCCCGACCTCCGGCTTCCCGAGCGGCAGAGCAAGCAAAAATACGTCCGCCCGCCGCTCGACGATCAGAACTTCGTTCCTGAGGTCTACTGAACCCGGCCTCGGCCCCGCGCTGTTTTTCGGGCAAAGTCGCCACCGATTGCGGTCCCGTCGTTCCGGCCCCAGAGTTTGGGGGCTCGGCTAGGTGTCCGGCTTCCTTTATGACTTCTCATTCCC
>CBESWY010000314.1:0-3255 GCA_965533395.1 uncultured Myxococcales bacterium | reverse complement strand
TCCGGGCCGACATCAGCGCCGAAGTCGCCGCTTTCCGTGGCGACATTGCCGGCGAAGCGAGCGCGCAAATGCAGATGCTTGCCGGCGAGATTCCGGACATCGAGCCCGGTCCCCACTGCAACTCGCCGTACCAGTGCCCGTTCCTCGACCGGTGCGTCGCGCCTTCGCGCGAACACCTCATCGAAGAGCTCAACGGAATCAGGGCCAGCAAGCTCGACGAGCTTCGCGAGGCCGGCATCAAGACGGTCGACCAAATCCCAAGCGACTTCCTGCTCGAGCCGCTCTGGGCGCGCCACCGTGCCGCGGTCCTCCGAGAGCAGCTCATCGTCGAGCCCGGCCTTGGCGAGGTGCTCGCAGGCTTTCGCTACCCAATCGCCATGCTCGATTTCGAAACGGTGGGCCCCGCCTTGCCGGTGTGGAACGGCTGCAGCCCCTTCGGCGCGGTTCCTGCGCAGTTCAGTGTCCACACCATTCACGAGGACGGCGAGGTTTCCCACAGCGCGTACCTCGCAGACGGTCCGGGCGACCCGCGCCCGGGCGTCGCAGAAGTGCTGGTCCAGGCCTTGGACGGCGCCGAAACCGTCCTAGCCTGGCACGCGAGCGTCGAGAAGCGCTGCTTGAGCCAGCTTGCGAATGCATGCCCAGAGCATGCGCCGGCATTGCTCGAAGCACGCGACAAGACAGACGACCTGCTCGTCGTCTTCAAGAAATACCTCTATCACCCCGATTTCCGCGGGAGCTTCAGCATCAAGAACGTCGTCCCCGCACTGCTTCCGGAGATGGCATACGACGACCTCGACGTAAGCAACGGGCAAGTCGCGTCCGCCTTGTTGGAACAGCTGCTTTGCCGCCCGAAGGAGCTGAGCGAGGAGCAAAGTAACGCGCTTCGAACAAAACTCACCGCCTACTGCGAACACGACACTGCGGTTATGGTGGAGCTGCTAAAACTGGGGACACGCTCGGCCCCCACGAGCCCTGTGACATCAACGGCTTGAGGAGCACACCGCGAAAACCGAACTAGAGAGCGTCTCGCGAGAGTAGCTGCGCGCTCTCTATCTCTTCCAAGGTGTAGCGCGGCCTGATGTGCTGGGGGCAGTTCGAGTCCCACGCGTCGATGTGAAACACGATGGCGCGCTCCAGCCGCGCGTCGTACTCCGGGTCGACCACGCGCTCCAAAACTTCACTGTTTCCCTCTACGTACTCGGCGCGCCCCCAGATCTTGATCCGCTGCCGGTTCGGGTAGTCCATCAGGAACAGGAACGCCTTGTCGTTCTCGTTCAGGTTGCCGACGGAAATGAATTGGCGGTTGCCGCGATAGTCCGCAAAGGCCAGGCGGTGCTCGTCGAGCACTTTGAGGAAGCCCTTCGGCCCGCCCCGGTGCTGAATATAGGGCTGGCCGTCGGCTGACGCCGTCCCGAGATAGAACGAATCGCGCTCCGCGATGAAGGCCTCGAGCACCGATGTGACCCGGTCATCCCAGTCATGCCGGGACATTGCCTTTTCGTATCCGTCGCGCGACCCGCGCGCCTCTTGGGCCGCTTTGACCGCGGGCGTGAACGCGATGTCGCTGCGGTAGGTCGTTCCGGTTTGTGCTTTGGTCATGCTCCGAGTTTGGTACCTATCCATTTCATAAACAATTAGACAAATTGTGTAATCATTGTATATGATTCGTGAACAATGGATCGCCTCGTCGCCATGGAAGCCTTCGTTCGCGTGGCCGATGCGGGCAGCTTCAGCGCCGCCGCCCGGCAGTGGGGGCGGTCGAAGGCGGCGGTTAGCAAATACATCAACGCCCTCGAAGTCCACCTCGGCGTCCAACTCCTTCGGCGCACCACACGATCGCTGAGCCTCACCGAAGCGGGGCGCGTCTACCGTGAACGCTGCGCCGCCGTCCTCGGCGAAATCCAAACACTCGAGGCGTCGCTCCGCGAAAACGTCGCCGCGCCCCGTGGCCCCCTTCGCGTCACCGCTCCCCCAGGGTTTGCCTCCCACTACCTCGACGTCATGACGAAAGACTTCCTCGAGCGGTTCCCCGAAGTCACCATCGACCTCGACCTCACCCACCGCATCGTTGACCTCGTCGAAGAAAACATCGACGTCGCCATTCGCGTCACCGACCCTCGCGACTCATCCTTGGCCGCCCGCCGAATCGCCCCCGCGCCCATCGTCGCAGTCGCCGCACCCTCGTACTTGCGCGGCCGGGGCACGCCCGAGACCCCGACCGACCTGCGCGACCACGATTGCCTCGTCGACACCAACTTCCGCGACCAACAACGCTGGCGTTTTCGAGGCGGCGACAATGCCAAAACCCAAACCATCGCCGTTTCGGGCCCCCTCCGCGTGAACAACCCAGACGCCGTGCGCGAGATGGCAGAGGCCGGCCTAGGCATCGGCCTCGTCCCTCGTTTCGTCGCAAGCGATGCGCTAGAAGCGGGTCGCTTGCGCGAGGTCTTGAAGGGCAGGGTGGCCTTTCAATGGTCGATTCTCGCCGTCTACCCACGTCGCCGCTACCTGCCGCTTCGCGTGCGGGCCTACATCGACCACCTCGCCGAAAGAATCGGAGGATAGCCATTCAAACCATCGAACCATTTCATCTCGCGCTGGCCGGCATCCCTGCGCTGCTCGTCGTGTTCATTCTTTGGAGGTGGTCCGCCGGCGCCCGTCACAGCATGGCGGCTCTGGCCCGCATGCTCATCCAGCTCGTCCTCATTGGATACGTTCTCGTTTACATCTTCGAAGCCGACGTCCCCTGGATCGTCCTCGCCGCCATGTCGGTCATGGTCGTCGCCGCAAGTTGGATCGCGCTTCGCACGGTCCCCGACCTCCGGCCCAAGCTCTACGGCTACGCCTTCGTGTCCATCCTCATTGGCGGCGGCCTCACCGTCGTCTTGATTACGCAGGCGGTCTTGACGCTCGACCCCTGGTATGAGCCCAGCTTCATGGTCCCACTCGCCGGCATGATTTTCGCCGCCTCGATGAACTCCGTCAGCCTCGCCGCGGAGCGCATGCTCGCCGAGCTCCGGCGCAACGTCCCCTACGTCGACGCAAGGCGCATCGCCATGCAGGCCGGCCTCATCCCCATCGTGAACACCTTGTTCGCCGTGGGCCTGGTGTCACTCCCCGGTCTCATGACCGGCCAGATCCTCTCCGGCGTCTCCCCCCTCATCGCAGTCCGGTACCAAGTCATGGTCATGTGCATGGTCTTCGGCGCATCCGGCATGTCGGCCGCCCTCTTTCTCACACTGCTGAAAACCC
>CBESWY010000313.1:0-3258 GCA_965533395.1 uncultured Myxococcales bacterium | reverse complement strand
GGATAGACATGGGTAAATCGGCAGCTGAGGAAGCCCTGCCCGCAGACGTCTTTCATCGCGCGCCTCACCTCGCTCACGACCCCGCTGTGAAGCTGCTCGAAACGGTCCCAGGTGCAGGCGGTCTCGAATGTGTCGGCGATGATCCCCATGCTTGCCATGGTGTTGAGCAAGTACGGCGCGTCGATGAATGCGTCCCGCCATGCGCCGGCGCCGCCGCTGCCGCCGCTGGGCACGCCCCCTTCCCGATACGTGGGCCCCTTCGGACAGGTGCCGCCGTGGTCGGCGACCAGCTCGAGCGCCCGGTCCATCCAGGCGTGAATCGGATGATCGGCGGATTCGAAGGCCACGATCAGAACGTGCGTCCCATCCAAGGTGACCGCGTTTAGAGCCGCCTCGCGCTTGTCGAGCAGCCGGCAGTTGCTTGGATAAAGACCCGACTGCGAGAGCGCCCTCACCGCCTCCACAGCGTGCCCGTAGTCGCTGAAGTGTGCCGTCGCCGTCCCGCGAAACTCTGGACGAGGCCGAACCCGCATCCATGCCTCGGTGATGACGCCGAAAATCCCCTCGGAGCCGAGCATGACGCGGTCGGGGCTCGGACCTGCGCCCGAACCAGGCAGACGACGCGACTCCCAAAGACCGCTCGGCGTGACGGCTCGCATCGACTGCACGAGGTCGTCGATGTGTGTGTATACCGTGGCGAAGTGGCCGCCGGCCCGCGTAGCAAGCCAACCACCGAGCGTCGAAAACTCGAACGATTGGGGGAAGTGGCGGAGCGTCAGGCCGTGCTCCGCAAGCTGCGATTCCAATGCCGGCCCGGTCGCACCGGCCTGAATGCGAGCCGACATCGAGCTCCTCTCGACGTCGAGGACGCGATCGAGTTGCCCGAGGTCGAGGCTCACCACCGCACGGTAGCGATCGTCCACGTCGCCTTCGACGCCCCCGACGACGCTGGTCCCGCCACCAAAAGGGATCACCGCGACCTTCGCGTCGCAGGCCCAGTCGAGCAGGGTGCGGATGTCCTCTTCGGTCCGCGGCGTCGCAACGAGGTCGGGCGCCGAATCGAAGTCGCCCCGAAAACCCCGAAGAATGTCGCGGTAGGACCGACCGTAGGTATGCCGGACCCGAGCTTCGCGATCGTCGCTGAGTACGCCGTCGAGCGCGGACGGTACGCCCAGCCGCGCGGCGCGCAGCTCGACTGCGTCGAGTGATGGAGGCTCATCGCAACGCTCCGGCGCGAAGCCCAACATCAGCTGCGCATGCTCGCCCATCGCCTTCCGGGCAGCGGTATCGGGGAACTTGTCCTCCCAGCCCCAGCCCCAGAAACTCCGTTTTCGACTGTCGTTCATCGGTGGCGATCTTCCACCATCGGCGGGCCATCTTGCAAGCGCCTTGACGGACAGTCGGTTCGGGGCTTCCCTCCCGGCATGTCTTTTCCCAAACCCTTTCGGGCGGTCGTCACCGGTGCCGGAAGCGGCCTCGGCCGCGCCATGGCTCTCGACCTCGCCGGGCGTGGCGCGTCCTTGATCATCTCCGATATCAATCCAGCTTCTGCCGAGCAGACCGCCGAGCAGGTGCGTGCACTCGGCGCTCAGGCTGAGGTCGTCCCTTGCGATGTGACCGATCGTGATGCGGTCTTCGCGCTGATCGAAGAAACGGCGACGCGGCTCGGGGGCATAGATTTCATTGCGAACAACGCCGGCGTCGCCGTTGGCGGCCCGTTCCACGAGATCTCGATCGAGGACTGGCGCTGGGTCGTCGACATCAATCTTTGGGGCGTGATTTACGGCTGCCAGGCGGCGATTCAAAAGATGCGACCTCAGGGGCGCGGGTACATCGTCAACGTCGCGTCGGCCGCGGGCCTCATCGCTCCGCCCGCGATGTCGGCATACAACGTCAGCAAGGCAGGTGTGGTTTCGCTGAGCGAGACCCTATTCGCCGAATACAAGTCTCAGGGCATTCGAGTCGCGGTGCTCTGTCCGACGTTCTTCCGAACGAACATCATCGAATCGGGGCGCGGCGCCACCAGCGAAAAGGAGGACGCACAGGTCATTCGCTGGATGGAGCGCTCCAAGGTCCAAGCCGCCGACGTCGCGAAAGCGGCGATCGATGCCGTGCGCGACGGCAAGCTCTACGTGCAGCCGATGCGAGACGGACGAGTCGCATGGCGCCTGAAGCGGACCGCCCCGCAGCGCTTCTACGACTCCCTCAGCAGGGCCCACGAGAAGTTCCTCCAAAAGCGCAACAAGCGCTAAGTTGGCGGCGGTCGACCCTCACTGCTATCCAGGGCCGACGCCCATGCGACCCACCTCGGCCTCGATTCCAGTTTTCGCGTTGCTTCTCTTCTCTGCCCTGCCGGTGAAGGTAGCCGCGCAAGACGAGAACCAGGACACCAACGCGAACGTCGAGGCGGACGCCGACGTGGTCACGCAAGAGCCCGACCTCTTCGACCGAGACGCCCTGGCGCACAACGCGGAGATTTTGGACGAGCTCCTAACGAGCTCGGCAAAGGAAATGATCACCACGCAGAAGTTCGTGGCCGCTGCGGGGATCGCCGGCGGCTCGATTTTGCTCGGTCTGTCGGCCTGGCGACTCATCGAAGACCCGCCGCAGAGTCAATACTCGCGCGGCCTCGGGGTCATGTTCATGACGCTCGGCATGGTCGATCTGACTGCGGGCGTGTTCGCCGCGACCCGCATCGTCCATGAGACACGCCGGCAAGAGCGCTGGGAGAAGGCGCGCAAAGACGGCATCACCGACGTCGAGCTCGCACACTTTGAGGGCGAGCTGCAGGCGTCCCAGGAGGCTCGCCAGAGCGAGCGCCTCTTGGTGCGCTGGGCCGCGCTCACCCATGCGTTGGCCGGGGTCCTGGTCCTCGCGTTCACGCCGATTCCAGACAGCATGAGCGGCGCGGACCGCGCGTCCGGCTACGTCATCGGCGCGGTTTTCTTCGCGATAGGCTTTGCCACCTTCGGCCTTTCGTTCCGCAAGGCCCCCAGCGAAAAGGCGTGGGAAGAATACAACACGCGGAAGACGCCGATGCCGGGGCACGAGTTCACCTGGGGGGTCGCGCCATCGGTCTCCAGGCGGGGCGCTGGTTTGTCAGTCGGCGGCACCTTCTAGGACCGACCGGCTTGCACCGGAGCCGCCTCAGCGAGTAGGAAGCCCCTCCATGGAGCTCGACAAACTCAAAGTCATCATCACCGGCGGCGCCTCCGGGCTCGGTGAGCACTTCGCCAAGCAACTTCTCGCCGCGGGCGC
>CBESWY010000312.1:0-3263 GCA_965533395.1 uncultured Myxococcales bacterium | reverse complement strand
CTTCGGGTTATGAGTTGAAAAACCCAAGCTTTCGCGCGACATCACAACAGGCCGGAATCACGCAAAAACCTCAAACACGACCGGGGCTTGCCTTCATTGCCGTCTTCACGGTTCGTCAGCTCATGCCGTCTGATTTCACACCGCCACGGCACCGTCAGGTCAACGAGCCCTGATCACAGGAATCTATCCTGTGATCACCGGCTTGCCTACGTTTCTCATGTTGACCGCTTCTCCCTCCCGGACGTACTCTGAATCTTCACCAATCCGCTAGCCGTCCGCGGAAGGCTTCGTCGTTCGCGGTTCGTATGCGTAACTGGAGGGTTCCCCGATGCATTTGCAAGATTCGCATTTCGTTAGCCGAGCTTGGCGACTACTTCCCTTCGCCGCACTATGCTGCCTGGCCTTGACGGCAAGCCCCGCCTTGGCGAACGGCTCGCTGAGCGTGGGAACCTGCGCGCGCGACATCACACCCATCTCGCCGTCTCTTGTGTCGGACTACGAGGCCGCGTTTGGTACGCCTGCCGTCGTCAACCACAGCGACCCGATCTACATGGCGGGCTTTGGCAACGGCCGCGAGGCGACCGACTATAACGATCGTCTCTGGGCGCGTGGCGTTGTCCTCGACCGGGGGGATTCGCGTGTTGCAATCGTCAGCATCGACCTGATTGGCTACTTCAAGAACGAAGTCGACACGATCCGCGAGATGATCTCACCTTCGTCGGAGATCGACTTCGTCCTGGTGTCGAGCACGCACCAGCACGAAGGCCCGGATACGCTCGGCCTCTGGGGCCCCGACGAGACCACAACTGGAATCGACTTCGCCTACCTCGATTTCGTGAACGCCACCGTGGCGGACTGCATTGACGAGGCTTCGGCCAACCTCGAGAAGGCACGCATCTACTACGCCACCGCGAACAGCGCTGGCCTCTCGCTTGGCCTTTCCTCGGAGGATGATGGCTTCGGCGTGGCGGACGGCAAGGTGCTCGTGGGCGACGAAGCACTCGCCCCAGCCACCGAAGGTCGCATCGTCGACCCGACGATCGCCACCATGCAGCTCACGGCGCGCAAGGGCAGCTCGCTCAAAGTGCTCGCGACCCTGGTCAACTTCGGGAGCCACCCGGAGAGCCTTGGCTCGAACAACACGCTCATCACCTCGGACTTCCCACACTACCTGCGGGAGCGCATTGAAGCCGAGTACGGCGGCTTGGCAATTTGGATGTCGGGCGACCTCGGCGTGCTCCAGGGGCCTCTCGATATCGACGTCGAGGACCCGGACACGGGTATGCCCGCGCCTCGGCGCACCTTCCGCTTCGCGGAGGTCCACGGTACCCAGGTCGCCGAGCGCGCGATCGAGGCGATCGATGCGGTGCGTTTCGGAAAGAACAAACGCCCGAGTCCAAAGAATGGCGCACCGGCACCCGAAATCTCCTACGCCACAGTCGACCCTGTAGCGATCCGGCTCGACAACCCGTACTTCCGCTTCTTCACCGCGATCGGCGTCCTCGACATGCGGCGCTCCCTCTTCACGAACGGCGTGCCCGATGACTCGGTAGGATTTCCATTCCCGCCGCCCTTCAACGAGATCCCACAGTCTCTCGGCGAGGACATTGAGACCGAGGTCAGCGCCGTACGCATCGGCAAGGGGGCCATTGCGGTGGTTCCGACCGAGCTCGACCCGCAGATCGGTGCCACCTATCGGACCGCGCTCGTGGACGCGACCGGGGCCGAGCATAGCTTCATCGCCGGCCTTGGGAATGATCAGATCGGTTACCAGGTTCCGTTTGAAAAGTTCGACCCGAGCTGTCAAATCTGCGCGCCTTTTGTTCTCGGCGGAGTTCCGGAGTTTTGTCCGCTCTTCCCTAACATCGATTGCAGCACCGTGTTCCAGAACAACGTGGGCGAAGACGTGAGTCCAAAAGTAACCGACGCGATCCACGAGGCGATTGACGGCCTGTGAGGCCCGCGATCGGATGAGCGGAGCTTCGGGCCACGACCACCGACGGGCTGCGATGCGGCTCGCCATCGCGGCCCTCGTTGCCTTTGTAGCCGGGCCGACACGCGCGCATGTTGTCTACGGCACCCCTACCCTCTCTCGACTGACGCAGGATTCTGACCTCGTGCTGCGCGTACGCATCATCGAGCCGTCTAGTGACCTTCCGCTCCCCGACTCGTCGGCGCGCGAAGTGGTCGTGGTCGCCGAGGTCTTCGAGGCGCTCAAGGGCCGCTACGCCAACGAACGCGTGACGTTCGTGCAGCACGGCCACGGCTCCCCCGAATACGAAAAAGGAGACGAGGTAGCGGTCTTTCTCAAGCGTATCGAGCGCAGCCCGGAGCTCAGGCGGAGCGCCGTGGCGAGCCGTATCCACTGGGTCTCAGAACAGGAGGCCGGCAGCCAGTTCGCCCTCGATGGGCGCATGAGACCAGACTTTCTCGAGGCGGTTCGAGCCTACGCGCAACTCGCGGCGCTCGCTCCTGAAGCCCGGCCGAAGGCCATGCATCGAATCACGCTGGAGCTCCTCGCCTCTCCTCATCCGATGCTTGCGTCCTCTGCTCTCCGAGATCTGGTGATAGCCGGCGATGCTTCCCTTCTCGGCGCCCGGGATCTAGCCGCCCTCGAACCCTTGCTTGTGAGCCCTGCAACACCCATCGGCATACGCATCGGCCTGCTCGTCGAGCTCGAACGCCGCGCACTTGTCGACGGCCCGCCACGCTGGGCCAAGCTTTTGCGTACGACGACGGGTAAAGACCGTCTCGCCGCCGTGCGTGCCAGCGCAGCGCACCCGAGCGAGCCGGTGACCACTGAGCTCGTTGCGCTGCTGGCGAATGACGACAGCCAGCTCGTGTCCGCTGCAGCCGTCGCGCTCGGAGCTCCTGGTAACGATGCAGCGATAGCCCCGCTGGCCAAACTACTCGGGTTGGACGAGTCGCGTGTTCGGATGGCGGCGATCCGCGGCCTCGGGCGTGTAGCCACGCCGCGCGCGAGGCAGGTGCTGGTGAAAACCGCCGCAGCGCATCCTGACGCGGCAACGCGGAGACGGGCCCGCGCCGAGGTACAAGTGCTTGATCGCCGGACGACGTCCGCGGGCCCCGTACCCGAACGCGGTAGTTCTCCACAGAGGTGAAAGCTCTCCCGCTAGACGAAGAAAGCCGGCTCGAGAAGAGCCGGCATGGGCAAGAGAACTCTACGACGCTCCGATGCGGGATCGCACCGAACGCGAGGAGCTCGTAGGTCCTAGGCTGTTTGACGCGTTGCGCGAAGCCCC
>CBESWY010000311.1:0-3282 GCA_965533395.1 uncultured Myxococcales bacterium | reverse complement strand
ACGAAACCAAGTCGCCTTCGACCTCTTTGGGATTGACGAAGTGAGTCATCCCGAATTTTTCGGCGAGCTCTCGTCGCGCAGGGTTGAGGTCTACGCCGATGATCTTGTCGGCGCCCACCATGCGGGCCCCCTGCACCACGTTGAGCCCGATGCCCCCTAGACCAAAGACGACTACGTTGGCGCCAGCCTCGACCTTCGCAGTATTGATGACCGCTCCGATTCCGGTCGTCACGCCGCAGCCGATGTAACAAACTTTATCGAACGGCGCGTCCTCACGAATTTTTGCGACTGCGATCTCCGGAACGACCGTGTACTGGGCGAACGTCGACGTGCCCATGTAGTGAAAGATCGTCTCTTTGCCGATCGAAAAGCGGCTGCTCTCGTCGGGCATGAGCCCTCGCCCCTGTGTTGCCCGCACGGCTTGACACAGATTGGTTTTCCCCGAGGTGCAGTACTCGCAGTTGCGGCACTCCGGAACATAAAGCGGAATGACGTGATCTCCGCGCTTCAATGAGCTCACGCCCGGCCCGACTTCGACGACCACACCGGCCCCTTCGTGCCCGAGCACCGACGGAAAGATCCCCTCCGGGTCTGCGCCCGACAAGGTGTACGCGTCGGTGTGGCAAATCCCCGTAGCCTTCATTTCGATCAGCACCTCGCCCGCGCGCGGGCCGTCGAGGTGTACTGTCTCGATGGATAGTGGTTTGCCTGCCTGGTGGGCAACTGCAGCGCGAACTTCCATGGGTTCCCTCCGTGACGGAATGGGTACGCCTGTCGCAGCTGGATTTCAATAGGAAACGCCGGCGCGGCGGTTGGCACGTATTTGTGAGGAGCGCTACCTTGGGGGCGTGCATCGAGTCATTTCAGGCATTGCGGTTCTGCTCGCGTACGCGATCACACCTGGTGCCGGTGAGTTCACCGAGAACATCGCCCACTATTTGCTCGACGGGCACGCGGCACACGCTCATCACGAAGCCGAAGAAGCGCAGAACCAAGGCACGCACGGCTGCTCGGGCCCCTTTCAAACCTGTCCGTGCCACGGGACGACCGCGTTCCTGGCCGACGGTGGGCCGGTCGAAATCGGCGTGGCGGAAGTCGAATCTCAGATGCTCCATCGGTTCGTGGCCGACCTCCAAGGGGATGGAGTGGTCGCCTCCGTTTTTCGACCTCCGATCGCCTAGCTCTGTCGTTCTAGGGACTGGTGCGCCTCGAGATCGCTGAACGGCAGGTTCAGCAGCGTCCGAACGCGCAAGACCGAACCTTCAACACGAGCACAGCCCCGAGAGTCGGGGCAAAGGAGAGACGAATGAGTTTGGCAGCTTGGCTGCGCGCGAGCATTACGATCCTCGCGCTTCAGATGGCGTCGATGAACGCAAGGGCCGATGACGGCCCGAAGACGACTCCGGTATCGCTACGAGCGATGCTCGCGCACGCAGATGAGCATGCTCCGCGCCTGCGCGTCAGCCGGGCAGCGCTCCAACGCGGTCAGGCGGCCATCGAGGGCGCATCGGTCGTGCTTCAACGCAACATGCGTGCGGGAGCAGCCGCGGGCGCGCGCATCGCAGAAGGAGCGACTGGCGTTGATTTCCAGGTCTGGCTGGCACAGCGGATCGAGATCGCCGGCGAGCGAAAACAGCGAATCAGGACCGCGGAGAAATTCGACCAACGGACGCGGAAGGAGCTCCACGAGGTGGAATGGATCGTTCATCGTGAAGTCCACGCCGCGTTCCATACCGCACTCGTGGCACGGGAACGCTGGAAAGTAGTGGACAAGCTCCTGGTCTCGACCGAGGAGCTGGTGTCGGTGGCCGAACGGCGACTTCAGGCGGGGGACATTTCGCCGCTCGCGGTTCGTCTCGCCAAGGGTGAGCTTGCGCAGGCTCGACAGACCTCGCTCACGGCTGAACGCGCATACCGCTCGGCGCAATTGGAGCTTGCGGAGGTGTCCGGATGGTCGCCGGATGTCCTGCCGGAGCCCCTCGGGGCCCTGGATGAGCCGCGCCGATCGCCTGACATCGAAGACCTCTTACGCTTGGCCGCGGAGCAGCACCCGGGCATCGCCGCGCGTGAAAGTGCCGTGGAAGAGGCGGAAGCCCGCGTACGGCTGGAGGACCGCGAGGCCTGGCCGGAGCCTTCGCTCGGCGTGATGTACACCCGCGAATCGCTGCCGAACGCCCGCATTCGCGAGCACATCATTCAAGGCACGATGATACTGCCGATCCCGTTCTCCCAGCGCAATCAAAAGGGTCGTGCGCTTGCCCGGGCGGACCTAAGCGTACGCCAGGCCGAAGAGCAATCATTTCGCCAGACCTTGCAAGCACGCCTTACACGAGCCGTGATCGCCGTCGACGCCGACGCGAATCGCATCGCCGCCTATGGAACGGAAATCTTGCCGGCATTCGAGGGCAACCTCACGCTTCTGCGTCGTGCATTCGAGCTTGGCGAAGTCGATCTGCTGCAAGTTCTGGTCGCGCGAGAACGACTGCTGAGGATCCAGCAGGACGCCTTGACTGCACACCAAGACTACTACCGGGACGTCGCTGCGCTCGAAGCGGAGGTTGGCACGGAGGTGTGGCCCGATGAACACCACGATCACGAAGAGGGCCACGGGGAACAAGCTGATGAATAGCCACCCACTTTTCGCAATGATGCTCGCGCTATCCTTGCTCCACGGCTGCAAGAACGAGCCACCCCCCGACGAGCACGAGCACGAAGTCCCGTCGGGACCGCACGAGCGGGCCGGAATGGTCCGAATATCGGAGATCGGCCTCGAACGAAGCGGCATTCGAACCGAGCCGGTCCGCCTCGAGCAGCTGGTCGGAGGCATCGACGTTCCTGCAGAAGTCCAGCTCAATCCAGACCGCACTGCGCACATCACGCCCATGGTCGCCGGCCGGATTGACGAAGTTCATGCTTCCCTCGGCGATTCGGTCGAGGCCAACCAGGCGCTGGTCACGATGCGCAGCGTGGCGCTCGGCGAGGCTCGCTCGTCGGCCGCCAACGCGCGCTCCGCAGTCGAAGTCGCGCGTGCGAACTTCGTGAGGCAGGAGGAGCTCAAGCGCGAGGGGATCGGTTCACAGCGTGCCTATCTCGAGGCCCAGGGCGAGCTGCGAAGCGCCGAATCGGACTTGTCCGCTTCGAATGAACGACTGCAAGTGTACGGCGGTCGGAAGGGAGCGGGAAGCACGACGACAATTCGAAGCCCGCTGGCCGGCACCGTCATCGAGCGACACGCAACCGCCGGCGAGGTGGTTTCGGAGGGCAGCTCACTCTTCATGGTCT
>CBESWY010000310.1:0-3298 GCA_965533395.1 uncultured Myxococcales bacterium | reverse complement strand
GCCTTCGCACCCAGACGTCAGCGCGAGCACTGCTACGAGTAAGAATCGAGTCCCCATCCAGCGTTCAAGCTAGCAATCGATGGGGTTTCGCCCAAATGGGTGAGATACTTCCTTACATCGAGTTGCTCGGGGCGACTCAGGGCAGGAATCGGTTCCGGTCTTCGGCAGGCGGCAACGGGCAGTGCTCGTACTTGCCGAAGACGCGATATCGAATGCGGGCGATGATTCGATAGAAGAAGTCGGTGAGCCAAACCGGCAAGAAGCGAACCCAGGAGAGGGCCTTGGCCGGGTAGGGGAGCTCCTGCGCAGCGAGTGCCGCGGCTCTTGATCGCAAGAACACTTTGCCCCGTCTCAGGTAGACCACGGTCTCCATCTCGGCGGGAAAGTCCGGATGAAGCGTCCGCGCGAGCTTGGCGGTTTCACCCTGGAGGGGCGCGAAGTGGAAGATGCGCTCCGCGTCCGCGCGCAGCACGCCTTTGACGATGCCGTTACACATCGCGCAGACCCCATCGTAGAACAAGACGTGCTGTGGGAGCTCAGTCATCACGGCCGTCATAGCAGAAGCCTAGCTTCGGGCGGGCCGGCGCTCTCCGACTGGGGGTCCGCAGCCACCACTGACGAATCGCAGCCTTACGCTCGGTGGTGTCGGGAGTTAGGATTACCCAGTCGGCTCGGTCGGCAGGAGAGCGAGGTCTCGCGATGTCCGGTTCCTGGGAAAAAACAGCGTGCATTCTCTGCGAGTGCAATTGCGGCCTCGAAGTGCAGATCGGCGGAGAGGGCAACCGGCACTTCACCCGGATCCGTGGGGACAAGGCGCACCCTTCATCGAAGGGCTATGCCTGCGAGAAGCCGCACAGGCTCGACTACTATCAGAACGGCCCGGATCGCATCACCTCGCCGCTTCGTCGCAAAGACGACGGGACCTTCGAGGAGATCGACTGGGACACCGCGATCGCAGAAGTTGCCGCGCGCCTTTTGGCGGTGCGCGACGAACACGGTGGCGAGACGATTTTCTACTATGGCGGTGGAGGTCAGGGGAACCACCTACCGGGCGCATACTCGACGGCGACGCGCCGCGCGCTCGGATCGCGATACCGCTCCAGTGCCTTGGCGCAGGAAAAGACGGGCGAATTTTGGGTCGGCGGGCGCCTGATGGGGAACATGACCCGCGCCGACTTCGAGCATTGCGAGGTTGGCCTCTTCATCGGCAAAAATCCCTGGCAGTCTCACGGAATTCCGCGCGCGCGCGTCACCCTCAAAGAGCTGGCCAAGGACCCGAAGCGAACGCTGATCGTCATCGATCCGCGTCGAACCGAAACCGCCGAGATGGCGGACATCCACTTGCAGGTGAAGCCGGGGACCGATGCCTGGTTGCTCTCCGCACTCGGGGCCGTCCTCGTTCAAGAAGGTCTCACCAATGAGGGCTGGATCGAGGAGCATGTGGATGGCGCCGACGACGTTCTGGCTGCCCTTCGTGACATTCCCATCGCCGAGCACTGCCAAATCTCCGGCGTCGCCGAGGACTTGGTGCGCGACGTGGCTCGCCGTATCGGAGCGGCCGAGAGCGTGGCGATCTTCGAAGACCTGGGCATCCAGATGAACCGCCACTCGACCCTCAATAGCTACCTCAACAAGCTGCTCTGGGTCCTCACGGGTAACTTCGCCAAGCGCGGCGCCCAATATGTTCCGGCGAGCATCGTGCCCATCACCGGCAAGCTCGACAAGCTCGCCGCCGGAATCGAATGCAAGCGAACTCCCGTCACTGGAGATCGGATCATCTCGGGGCTGACGCCGTGCAATACGATTCCAGACGAGATCCTGAGCGATCATCCGAAGCGGTATCGGGCGATGATCGTGGAAAGCGGCAACCCCGCGCACTCGCTCGCCGATAGCAAGCGCATGCGCGAGGCGCTTAGCGCTCTAGATACGCTGGTCGTCATCGATATCGCCATGACCGAAACCGCTCGTTTGGCCGACTACATCCTGCCCGCGGCCACGCAGTACGAGAAGGCCGAGGCGACCTTCTTCAACTTCGAGTTCCCGGAGAACTACTTCCATGTTCGGCGGCCGGTGTTCCAGGCGCCGGATGGGGTCCTTCCCGAAGCCGAAATCCATGCGCGGCTCTGCGAGGCGCTCGGCGCGTACACCGACGAAGACCTCGCGCCCTTGCACGCCGCCGCCAAGCAGGGACGCGCCGCGCTCCTGCCCGTGTTTTTCGGATCGGTGCTCAGCAATCCCAAGCTCGCTCCGATGGCTCCGGTGATTTTGTATCGGACGCTCGGCCCGCATCTTCCAGCCGGGCTCGAATCGGCAGCGGTGGTCTGGGGGCTCGCACATCAAACCGCGAGAGCGAATCCCGGCTCGCTGCGACGCGCTGGGTTCGACGGCGCAGGCTTCGAGCCCGCCGAGAAGCTCTTCGACGCCATCTTACAGAGCCCGTCCGGAGTGATCTTTGCCGTCGACGAACAGGACGAAACCTGGGCCCGCGTGAAGTCCCCAAATGGCAAGATCCAGGCTTCGATTCCCGAGCTGCTCGACGAGCTCGCGCGCCTCGGCGATGGGAGCGCTGGCACAGACGACGCCGCATTCCCATTCGTCCTGTCGGCCGGCGAACGGCGGTCCTTTACGGCGAATACGATCCTTCGGAACCCCGGCTGGCGGAAGAAAGATCCCGATGGCTCACTTCGCATCAGTCCAGACGACGCGTCGCGACTACGCGTCGAGACCGGCGATCGCGTTCGACTGACCACCAAGCGCGGGTCGGTGGAGGTGCCGGTCGAAGTCTCCGAGATGATGCAAGCAGGGCATGTCTCTTTGCCCAACGGGCTTGGCCTCGACCATACGACCGACAGCGGTGAGCGCATTCAAACGGGCGTCGCGCCCAACGAGCTGACCGCTACCGAGGATCGCGATTGGCTCGCGGGCACACCCTGGCACAAGCACGTCGCGGCACGCATCGAAGCGCTCGCCTAGCTCAGAGCTGATCCCTCGCGTTTTCCAAGAGCCGCCGCGCTTCGGTGGCGACCTCTTCGATTGGCGCGTCGGGCACGAGCGCGAACATCGCTTTGGGGTCGGCGAAGGAGACCAGCGCGCCTCCCTCCGATTCCTGTACCACCACGTTGCACGGCAAAAGCAGCCCGATGAACGACTCTCCCTGCAGCGCCTGGTGTGCGAGCTTCGGGTTGCAGGCGCCGAGGATCACATACGGCCGAAAGTCGACGTCGATCTTTTTCTTCAGGGTCTCTTTGACGTCGATCTTCGTGAGCACGCCAAAGCCGTTCGCCTTGAGCGCTTCGGT
>CBESWY010000309.1:0-3311 GCA_965533395.1 uncultured Myxococcales bacterium | reverse complement strand
CACGGTTCCGACGGCGATGCCCACGAGGTTTGCGATTCGGTAGTCGACGCCGAAGAGCTCGACGGCGCTCATCAAAATGATGACGTTGCCGGCGAACGCCGCCATGACCGCCGCTGCGTGGTACTGGACTGCGCGTCGAATCAATCCCGGCTCCCGCAGCGGCAGGCGCCAGGTCCAGGTGTGGTTGAGCAGGAAGTTCGTAAGAATCGAGACCTCGATGGCGATGATGCTCGACGGCAAGAGCGGAGCCTCGAAGCTGCCGTGCAGGAGCATCAGCAGGCCTTGGTTCACGACGACACCGCTGAGCCCGACCACGCCAAAGCGCAGCATGCGTCCGATGGAACCGGCTCGAAGTCGGGTCTGGGGGGGATCGGTCATGGGGCTCGGGCCGGGCGACGCTCAGCGAGGCTTCTCGTAGATGGTCACGCCGCCCACGAGCGTCTGGTCGATCTCGATATCACGGAGATCTCCGCCGTCGAGTGGATTCTTGGATAGAATCACGAGGTCGGCGAGCTTGCCGGGTTCAATCGAGCCGAGTTGTTCTTCGAGCCGCAGTTGCCAGGCCGCGTCGGAAGTCATTGCGCGCAGGGCCTGTTCGACGGAAATGCGTTCGTCGGGGCCGAGGACTTCGCCGCTCGAAGTCTCACGCGCGACCGGTGTCCAGAGCTGGAGCATCGAGTCGATCGGGACAATCGGCGTATCGAGGTGGGTCGTGAACGGAATCCCGAGCGCAGCCGCGCTTGCCGCCGGGCTGATTCGAGCGGCGCGTTCGGGGCCGAGAAAAATGTCTCGGTGCCGGTCACCCCAGTAGTAGACGTGTGCGCTGAAAAAGCTCGGGCTCACACCCAGTTTTTTCATCCGTTCCAGTTGGTCAGAGCGCGCCATCTGCGCATGCACCAAAACCGGCCGAGCGTCTTGTGCGGGACAGGCTCCGAGCGCCGCTTCCCACGCGTCGAGAAATTGATCGATCGCCGCGTCCCCGTTGCCGTGAACAGCGACCTGCTGGCCCGAGCAGTGAATCGCTTTGACCTGCGCGTTCAGCGTGGCGGCATCGATGTTGGGGTAGCCGCGGTAGTCCGCTTGGTGCTCGCCGGGTCGGTAGTAGGGCTCGCTGAGGAACCCTGTGTATCCCTGAATCGATCCGTCACCCACGAACTTCGCTGCGCCGATGTGCACGCGTTCGCTCGCGTAGGGCGCGAGGTCGAGCGTGCCTTTCGCCACCTCGAGGCCGAGCTCGTCTTTCGGCCAGATCACCAATCGCTGCGGGATCAGCCCCAGCTTCGAGCCGCCGCTCATTCCTTTGATCTGCACGAGGGTCGCGAGCCCGTTTTGTACGGTCGTGAACCCCTGCGCGGCATATGCAGCGACTGCCGAACGGACGACGGCGACCTGCTGCAGCGGCGGCATGTTGAGCGCCTCTAGCTGAAGGGAGCGCGAGGCGGTCTCGAGGAGCAAGCCCGTGGGCTCTCCGGTTTCTGGGTCTTTGCGGATTTCGCCGCCGGGCGGGTCCGGCGTTTGCGCGGTGATGCCGAAGCGTTCGAGGGCCAGCGAGTTTACGACCGCCATGTGTGCGGAGATGTGCATCGCCAGGATCGGTCGGGTCGTAGACACGCTATCGAGATCCTCGCGCGTGAAGTGCCGCTGCTCCTCGAGCATCGTGTCGTCGTAGCCAAAACCGATCAGCCAGCCATCGCCGGGTTGGTCCGTGTTGGTCTGCCTGAGCGCGTCGATCGCCTCCGGAATCGTCTTCACGGTGCCAATCGGCGGACTGTTCAAGTCCGCCGCAACTGCGACCAGCCCCGCTCCCGGGAAATGACCGTGCGCTTCGATGAACCCAGGCACGACCGTACGACCCTCGAGGTCGAGCACGACGTCGGCGTTTGGCAGCCAACGCTCCACGTCCTCGTTGCTGCCCACCGCCGCGATTCGATCGCCTTCGATGACCAGCGCGGTCGCCTGCTTTCCCTCCGGGTCCATCGTGAGGACCCGCCCGTTGGTCCAGACCTGAAGCCCGGGCGGCGAAGGGTGGAGCCGCAGCCAGGCGAGGCCACCGACGACGACGACGAGAGCCACAAACGCGACGAGGGCCCACGCGATTCCCCGGAAGATCTTCTTCACGGCGGTCATGCTACGCCCGGGGAAGCAGCCGTCGCAACGTCCCATTGTGAGATCGATGATATCGGCGATCTCGCTCCTAAATCCGCGAATGTCATTTTTCGAATGCAAAATCCGCCGTTTTGCGAGAACATCAGCCTTTCCCGTCGTCCACAAGGAGAAGACCCATTTCCCGGTCCAAGGCAGTGTCGTTCGTGTTGCTCGCAGGGTGGTTCACCCTAGGTGGCCTCCACACAGTGGCCCACGCGGCCGACGAGCCCGGCACCGCCCCCAGCATCCTCGGCTATTGGCAGCGAGGCGAGGGCGAAGCGATCATCGAGGTCACGCGGCATTCGGCCGGTTACCACGGCGTGATCGTCAGCAGCGAGCGCCGACCGGAAACCGTCGGCATCGTGGTGTTCCGCGAGCTCCGGTACGACGAGGAAGCAGGCGCCTGGCACGGCCGGGCATACTCGATCAAGCGCAAGCGCGAAGTTCCAATCGACATCGAGGTCCCTCATGCGAACGAGCTCGCGCTGACCGCACATATCCTGATCTTCAAAAAGCGAGTTAAGTTCAAGAGGATACCGAACGCCCAAGTCGAGGGCCTGCAGGTCGCGAAGCGCTGACGAAGAATCGAAAGGGGCAAGAGCCATGGAGTGTTGGATGCGCTGGTTGATGGGTGTCCTGGTTTTGGCCACTGCGGCCCCTGCGCTGGCCTTCGAGGGCGAAATTGAAGCGAAGTCGATCGGCGACAGGTCCAATGGCGCCGTTCAACTCGAAATCTACGTCGCCAAAAATGGAGACCTGCGCGTGGATACCTCGGCGAAGAGCCGGAAGGGTCAGGCGAATCGTGCCTCGTACATCAAGCCCGCCAAGGGCAAGTACGACTACGTGCTCGACCATGACCGAAAACAGGCCACCAAAATCCCAAAAGACACGATCGCGAAAGTGGCCCAGAGCCAAGCGGATAAGCAGACGAGCAAGAAAGCAAACGTCGAAATCAAAAAGCTCGGCACGGACACCGTCGCTGGGCAGAGCACCCGCCACCTTCGCGTCATCGACAAGGATGAAGGGAGCACGGCCGACCTCTGGTTGAGCGACCGGTACCCCGCGAGGCTCTGGCAGCGGATCTTCTCGTTTGGCGGCGACGGCGGGAAGAGCCCGTCGAGTGGATGGACCGAAATCATGGAGAAGGAGTACGGCTTCAAGCCCGG